>NZ_ATXB01000001.1:670000-1005000 GCF_000421465.1 Methylohalobius crimeensis 10Ki | reverse complement strand
AACATCGTGCTGTTTCTGTTCGGCATTCGGCTCAAACACGGCACCAGCGACCTTCTGTCCACCGAGGAACTGCGCACGGTGGTCGCGGAAGCCGATGCCCGCCTGCCGGGGCGTTATCGCAATATGCTGCTGACCATTCTGGATCTGGAAAGCGCCACCGTGGAGGACGTCATGGTGCCACGGCAGGATATCCAAGGCATCAACCTGGACGACCCCATCGAAACCATCCTCGAGCAGATTAAAACCAGCCGCCACACCCGCTTGCCGGTGTTCAAGCAGAATTTCGACAGCCTCGTCGGCGTACTCCATATCCGCAGCCTGCTTCCCTTAATTTCCACCGAGCTTCCCACCAAGGAAACCATCTGCCAAGCCCTCGATGAAATTTACTTCGTGCCCGAAAACATGCCGTTGCACCAGGCCCTGGCGGATTTTAAGCGGCAACGCAAACGCCTTGCCCTGGTGGTGGATGAATACGGCGATGTCCAGGGATTGGTGGCCTTGGAGGACATCATGCAGGAATTGGTCGGGGAATTGACCGGGCATCCCAGCCAAGTCAAAAAAGAGACCGAGGAAAGCTATCTCGTCGATGCCGGCATCTCGGTGCGGGAACTCAACCGTATCACCGGTTGGCACCTGCCCACCCGCGGCCCCAAAACCCTGAACGGCTTGATCATGGAGCACTTGGAAATGATCCCTACTTCCGGAACCAGCCTTAATTTGAACGGATTCCAAGTGGAAATTCTGGAAATGGAAGGCAACGCGGTCAAACAGGTTCGCTTCCATCTCGCCAAATAATCGATCCGTCGCTGCCGATCACATTTTTGGCGAACTCAATCGTCTATACTTGCACAAAAAAGATCGAGCAACGAGGTCCCAATGGCGAAACTGACGGTAAGCTTCAAAGGCAAGTTGGTCCGAGCTCACCAATTCGACAGCGGCGTCGTCACCGTCGGGCGGGATCCCGACAATACCATTTGCATCGACAGCCTCGCCATCGCGCCCAAGCACCTGATCATCGATCTTGAGCATCTCGACGGTCCCCGCTTGATGCGCGAGGACGAACGCTTCCCGGTGGAAGTCAACGGACACGCCATCGACCGGCACCGGCTCGCCTCGGGGGATGTCATTCACCTGGGCAAGCACACGCTTCATTACGTTGCCGAAAAAGCGGGCGCATCGGGCGGCGATATCCAGGCAAAAATGCCACCGAAGCAAGTGGAGGCGAGCCTCCAGATCCTCAACGGAAAAAACATCGGCCGGGTGATCCCCTTGAAACGCGCGCTGACCAGGCTGGGTTCCGACGGTTGCATTGCGGTCATCGCGCGCCGTCAAAACGGCCATTTTCTGTCGAGCCTCGAAGGCGGCGACCAAATCAAGGTGAACGGCGATCCGTTGGGGACCCGGACGCTCCTACTCAACCCCGGCGACAGGCTGACGATCGCCGCCAATTTTTTCATTTTTCACGGCGGATAAATCGGCCGCCTTCCCACCGAGTCTTGGCGGCCTTATTACAAGGCGCTTCCCATCCGCGTCTCGTCCACGAAACGCTCGGTTCCCTCGTCAATCTCCCGACTACGGCGCCCGGCTACGGCATGAACGTAGAGCGATTTGACGTCCACCGTTTTTTCGGCCGGCGGCGGCAAGGGAATTTCATATTTCACCGGTTTGTCGTGATCGGCCAACAATAGATCGGGGTTGAACACGCTGTCGAACTTCCACAAGGATTGGAAAAAATTGGTCTGCCCCCGCAATAGAAGCCCCGCCGTGGTGCCGAACATGTCCACCAGAGAGCGCCATCCCATGTGTTTCTGCGCCATCACCCGCTGAGTTTCGACCAGTTCCCGATAAAACTCGTCCAATGGCAGCTTGGTGGGAAGCACCACATGCTGAATATCGAACAGCCGATAATCGCGGCTGATCAGCTTGCGGGATTCGGTATGCCAGGTTTCGGTGCCGGGATAGGGGGTGTTGACGCTGATATTGACGATCTCCGGAATTTCCATGCACCACTCCCGAACCGCCCGGAACCGCTCCTTGTCCCAATCCGGATCGGCGATGAGATTGACGGCCACGTGAATCCCCAGGGAACGGGCGAACTCCAACGCCTCGAAATTGCGGCCCAAGGGGACGCGTTTGCGGAATTTTTTCAACCCTTCCTCATCCAGGGCTTCCAGCCCCAAAAACATGTATTCCAGGCCCAGTTCCTTCCAAAACTTGAACACTTCCTTGTTGCGCAGGAGCACATCCCCGCGTGTCTCCAGATAATATTTTTTCTTCAGCCCCTTGCGGGCGATGGCTTCACCGATTTCAAAACCGTGCTTGGATTGAATGAACGCCACATCGTCGACGATGAAAATCCCCCGTTGATCGATGGATTCCAGTTCCTCCACCGCCACCTCCGGACTCAGCTTCCGATAGCTGCGACCGTAAAATGTCCAGGCGCTGCAAAAGGAGCAATCCCAGGGACACCCGCGCGAAAACTCGATCGACGCACAGGGATCCAGGGTGCCGATGAAGTATTTTTTGCGGTGACGCAATAGGTCGCGTGCCGGGCGAAAATCCTCCAGCCGCTCGACGAATCCGGGAGGCGGCCCCTCTCCGTCGAGGGTCACCGCGCCGGGAATTCGAGTGACAGCGGTGGGATCGTCTGCGACGACCGCGAGAAAATCGGCGATCACCGCCTCGGCTTCGCCCTTGAGGATGCAATCGATGGCGCCGTCGGCATGCGCCAGGAGGGTTTGCGCGGTAAACGAAGCGCTGTGACCGCCCACGAACACGAAACAGGCGGGCCATTTGACCTTGGTCGCTTTAGCCAGATCGACGATCTCCGGCACGTTGGCCAAATAATTACAGGAAAAGGCCACCACATCGGGCCGCCAGTCCTCGATCAGTTTGAAATAATCTCGATGATTTTCCACTTGGAGGTCGATCAAGCGTACTTGATGGCCCGCCTTACGCGCCGCGCCAGCGATGATTTCCAGACCGAGGGGCTCCAAGCGCAAAAAAACCTTGGTGTACATCAAAGGGCCCGGGTGGACAGCTAAGAATCGCATAGCTCCCTCCTGTTTTTATTGATTGACAAGGGTTTTCCAAAACCGCCAAGAATTGTGACCCGCGGTTATGCTCGGACGTTCCACCGTAGGGCCCGGGAATCCAATGCCGCTTTTTATATCACCAAGCGTCCCTTCTCCCTTGCCACCGCCCGGATTCGATCCTGGCGCAGTTCGCGGCCCAGCGCCTCCCCCCGCAGGCCCTTGGCCAGCAGCGGAGCGGTTTCGACCGCCATCGCCGCGCGCCGAAACGCCCGCCACCAGTCGGCCTGGGGATAGGGACGGTCCTCCAAGCCTTTGCGACCCAAGGCGTCGGCCATGCAGGCCAGCAAGAATTGCTCGAAGTCTTGATTGTCGTGGAAAGCATTCACGCCAGACAGAACATCCACGATGGTGCCCGGGCGCAATTCGCGCACCCGGTGGCAATGACCGTGATAACGCATCACCCGTTCCGCCAATCGGTAGTAGGCCTTTGGCGCCTTGAAGCGTCGGCACAACTCCGCCAGCGGTTCCAGTCCCCGGGTTTCATGGCCCCGGTGTCCGGGCCAAATGTCCGGCGGGGTCAAACCCTTGCCCAAATCATGCGTCAGGGCGGCGAAGCGCACCACCGTGTCGGGGGTCAACCGTGCCGCCTGATTCACGACCATCAAGATGTGAACACCGGTATCGATTTCCGGGTGCCATTTCGCCGGCTGGGGCACCCCGAACAGGCGCTCGATTTCCGGAAACAGCCGCGCGTTGGCTCCGCATTCTCTCAGCACCTGGAAAAACACCGCCGGCGTGTCTTGTTCCAAAGCCTTGATCAACTCCTGCCAGACCCGCTCCGGGGTCAAGGTTTCCATCTCCCCCGCGCCGACGATCCGGCGCATCAATGCCATGGTTTCCGCCGCCACGCTAAAACCCAGACCGGCAAAGCGGGCGGCGAAGCGGGCGACGCGAAGAACCCGCAGGGGATCCTCGGCAAAAGCCGGTGAAACGTGGCGGAGGATTCGATTCTCCAGATCGCGCGCGCCCCCATAGGGATCGATCAAGCGCCCTTCCGCGTCCATGGCCATGGCGTTGAGGGTCAAATCCCGGCGCCTCAAATCCTCCTCCAGGGTGACATCGGGGGCGGCATGGACCACGAACCCGCGATGGCCCGGCCCCACCTTACGCTCGGTCCGAGCCAGGGCATACTCCTCATGGGTTGTCGGGTGCAGAAACACCGGAAAATCCTTACCCACCTGCTGAAAGCCGCGCCTTTCCATGGATTCGGGGGTTTCCCCCACCACCACCCAATCGCGCTCCTTCACCGGCAACCCCAAAAGTTGATCTCTGACCGCGCCGCCGACTAAATATACCTTCATGCCTCTCCTCGAGGGATTTACTAACCGTCCAGGTTAAAGTATTTTAGCGTTTTACTGTTTTGTCTTGCGCCCCATGCGGCAGATTTACCAAGCCGACGACATCCTAGAAGCCAATATCGTCAAGGGAATGCTCGAACACCACGGGATCGACGCCCATATCCACGGCCAGCATCTCCAGGGAGGAATCGGCCTTTTGCCGGTCACCGGCCTGATCTCCCTCTGGGTTGAGGACGACCAAGTTTCCGCCGCCCGCCAATTGATCGATCAATATCTCGTCTCCTGATGACAGGCCGGCGAGGGAGCGTCCGGCTACTCCTGCTTTTAGCCGCAATCATTTGGAACGGCATGCTTTCGGCCGACGATCCCAAACCGGATATCCGCATCGAAGGGGTGGAAGGAGAACGACTCGCCAATATCGAGGCACAATTGTCGCTGCTCGATGAAAGCTGCGATTCTCCCAGGTGGCGTGTGGAAGATTCCTTTTCCTTGGCCAAACGCGAAATCGGCAAGGCGCTGCGGGCATTGGGGTATTATCAACCGGTCATCCGCACCGATTTTTCTTTCACCCCGGAGTGTTGGCAGGCCGAGATCTTTGTCGAACCCGGCCCTCGGATCGAGTTGGCCGAGGTGGATCTGAAAATTTCCGGAGAGGCCGCCGACGATCCGAAGTTCCAGGCAATCCTCCAAAATCCCCCCTTGAAAGCGGGAGATCCGCTCCATCACGGCCGCTATGAGAATTTGAAAAGCCGCCTCATAAATCTGGCCGAACAGCGCGGCTACTTCGACGGCCGCTTCTCCGTCCATGAATTGAAAGTCGATCCCTCCCGGGGGCTTGCGTGGATCCGGCTTCACTACGACTCCGGACGGCGCTATAGGCTGGGGGAAATCGAGATTCGGCAGGACATACTGAATCCCGACTTCGTCCGCCGCTATCTCCCCGTCAAAGCCGGGGAACCCTATAGCGGCGCCCAGATGGCCGAAACCTACCAAGCGCTGGCCGACAGCGAATATTTCGCGGATGTGGAAATTCGCCCCGCGCGAGAGGAGATCCGCGAGGGGCAAATTCCGGTAACTATCCGGCTCTTTCCCCGCAAACAGCATTATTTCAAGATCGGTGCGGGATTCGACACCAACACCGGTCCCCGCTTGTCCCTGGGTTACGAGAACCGCCGCGTCAACCGCCGCGGCCATCGGCTGGAGATCAACGGACGGGCTTCCCCGGTACGCTCGGAACTCAGCGGTCGCTACCTGATCCCCTGGACAAACCCGGTTCAGGAAACCTTGAGTTTGCAAGGCGGTTATTTACACGAAGAGACCGATACCCTGCGCACCGACAGCGCCGTATTCGGCGCCCACTTCGTCCATCCGCGTCGGCGCTGGACGGAACAATTCGGCCTGGATCTGAAATACGAAAGCTCGAACATCGAAGGCGACGAAAACCAATCCTCATTGCTGCTGATCCCCGCGATCCGCTGGAATCGGGTAAAAGCCGACGACCGCCTGCGCCCCAAACGAGGCTGGAAAATCGATTTGTCATTCGAAGGCGGCAGCAGCCTGCTGGGCGACCCGGTCCACTACCTTCAAGCGCATACCTATACCAAGGGGGTATATCAACTGCCCTGGCGGGGACGCATCCTATCGCGGCTCGAAGCCGGCGCCACCTGGACCGACCGCTTCGCCAACCTGCCCGCCAGCAGTCGTTTTTTCGCCGGCGGCGACACCAGCGTGCGCGGTTACGGCTACAAACGCTTGGGCCCCGAGAACAACGACGGCGACGTCGTCGGCGGCCGCTATCTGGGGGTGGCCAGTCTGGAGTACGAACAGATGTTTCTGGAAAAGTGGGGAGCCGCGCTGTTCATGGACGCAGGCAATGCCTTCACGACTTTTGACGAACCGGTCAAAATCGGCGCCGGTCTGGGTATCCGCTGGTATTCGCCGGTGGGTCCCATTCGAGTAGATCTAGCCACGCCGGTAAACGACGGCGACTTCAAACTGCGCGTCCACGTATCCATGGGACCGGAGCTCTAAGGCGATGAAACGGTGGCTTTACTTTAGTGCGATCGCGATTCTCATGATCCCGTTGACCGCCGCCGGTCTCTTGGGACTGGCGGCGACCCAAACCGGTACCCGCTGGATCGCCCACACCGCCGTCCATATCGTTCCCGGAGAACTGACCATCGGCAAGACGCGCGGAACCCTCTTGCGCCACCTCGAATTGGATCAGGTCCGATATCGGCTCCCCCCCTATGCAATCGATTTAGACCGTCTAAGTCTGACCTGGCACCCCAAGGATTTGTTTTCCAAGCGCTTGACGATCGAGAAAATCGTCGCCACCAGCTTGCGTTACCGGGGTGAGACGGAGGCGGAGCCGGAGACCGCGGAACCCTCCCCCCTCACCCTGCCCACCATTCGCTTGCCCGTCGCCGTTGCGATCCGCCACGCCGAATTGAACGACGCGGTCATCGTCCAAGGAAAGATGCATCAGACGATCGAGCAGATAAGGCTGGCCGCCGAGTTGACGGAAGACCGGCTCGTCCTACAGACCCTCGAGGCTCGAGCTCAACCCTGGACACTCATTGCCAGCGGAAAAGGGCGGCTTCAGGGGGACTACCCCTTGACCCTGAATGTCGACTGGCGCGGCAAGATCGAAGAAAACGTCTTAAACGGAAAGGGAACGGTGACCGGCAACCTGCGCGAGCTCGTCATCGATCATCGACTCACGGCGCCTTTCCAGGTCGTAACCCGCGGCAAGGCGAACGTGGTGGATCCGGAGCTTCCGTTTGCTATTCACGGCGACTGGAAGAATCTCGCTTGGCCGCCCGATGCCCCAAACTACCAAAGTCCGCAAGGTGACTATCGCGCGGACGGAACGCTCAGCGATTACCGGATCGCACTGAACGCCCTCGTGACCGGCAACACCATACCCGAACTCAAGCTCCGCCTCCAAGGCCGCGGAAACACCGAATCCTTGGCGCTGAAATCGCTCGAGGTGCTTCCCCCCGAAGGCCAACTGACCGCCACCGGTCAAGTGAGCTGGTCGCCGGCCTTGGCTTGGGAGCTTTCCCTGGAAGGGCGCGATCTAAATCCCCAATCTTTCGTTCCTGAGTGGCCCGGGGATTTAGAGCTGCAGGCCTCGAGCAGCGGAAAGTTGGAGTCCTATCAACTTCAGCTCGATGCCCGATATGCAGGCAAAACCATTCCCTCGCTCCAGCTCCGCCTCAACGGCCAGGGCAATGCCGAATCCCTGGCGCTGAAGTCGCTCGAGCTGCGCCCCCCTCAAGGCCGGTTGAACGCCACCGGCGAAATCGGCTGGTCGCCGGCGCTGAGCTGGGATCTTACCCTGGAAGGGCAAGATCTGAATCCGCAACCCTTCGCGCCCGATTGGCCCGGCCATCTGGAATTGGCGGCATCGAGCAACGGCAAGTGGAATAAAAAACGGCTTTTCACGCTTCAAATCGACCACCTTCGCGGCAGTTTGCGTCAGCAACCGGTGGACGCCGCCGGCGCCGTCGAATTCCGAAACGGCAAATGGCGCTTCGATCAGTTCAATGTCAAAAGCGGCGCCAACCAACTCCGGATCACGGGCAGTTACCAAGAAACGCTCGACCTGAACTTCGCCTTCGACGGCCCCCGCCTGCATGAGCTTTGGCCGGATCTCGGCGGGTCTCTGACAGCTCAGGGACAAGTGACGGGAAAACCCGACCTTCCCAACATCCGAGCCGAGGCCCGGGGCCGGGATTTGATCTGGCAGGAATATCGCCTGAAATCGCTCCAAATGTCTCTCCGTTTCGACCCCGACGATCCCGCCTCTCGAGGCGATTTCCGCCTGCGCCGATTGCAACTTCCCGATCAACGAATCGAGCGCTTGGATCTGGCCGCCCGAGGCGGATTCGATCAACATCGATGGAATCTCGAGCTGGAAACTCCGCAAGGCAAACTGGCAACGGCTTTATCGGGCAGTTACCGCGACGGCATCTGGCAGGCGCGTATCGACGACGGCATCAGACTAACCAGCTCCGAAGGCAGGCGGATCGAATTGCTCCCCCCGAAAGCTTCGACTGCCGGCGACGGTATTTTCGAGGCCGACTGGCGGTTGAATTTCAACGCCCGTCCGATCGGTCTCGACAGCCGGCTTCAATTGGAAATCCCCGATCTCGCCAAGCTGGCGCCGTGGCTGCCCCAAGTGGCGGAGCCCGAAGGGCAAATCTCAGCCAATCTGCATATGGACGGCCCGATCAGCAATCTAAAGCCGCAAGGCCGACTGCGATTGACCGGCGCCGCCGCGACCATTCCGCCGGCCGGCATTCGCCTCACCGCCATCGAAACCACCATTCGCGGCGACGAGAAGCGCTTGAACCTGAAAGGAAGCCTTCAATCCGGCGAAGGCCGCGCGGATTTTTCCGGCTGGGCCCAATTGCCGGGAAAACTTCACTTCATGCTGCGCGGTCAGAATCTACAAGTGGCGAGACGCACCCAGGCCAAGGTCAGCGCCTCGCCGGATCTGGTATTCGACTTGTCCGATCAAACCGCACGCCTGGAAGGGACAGTCACCATTCCCGACGCGGATATTCAGCTCAAGGAATTGCCCCGGGGAAGCGTGACGGTGTCCGAAGACGAAGTCATCGTGGGAGCCGATAGCCAAACCGCGCCCCCGCCTTTCCAGCTTACCAGCCGGGTGGAAGTCATTTTGGGAAAATCCGTACGCCTTGAAGGGTTCGGCTTGAAAACGGGCTTGGCAGGCAGTATGGAAGTCCGCAGCCGCAATGCCCAAACCAGCGCCTACGGAGCGATCGATCTGGAGGAAGGCACCTACAAGGCCTACGGACAGAACCTGACCATCGAAAAAGGCCGGTTGATCTTCAACGGCCCGGTGGACCAGCCTTATCTCGACCTCAAAGCGGTTCGAACCATCCCCGACGAGGACGTCACCGCCATCCTGGAGGTGCGCGGCCCGGCTCAAAACCCTATCCTCAAGGTCAGAAGCCAGCCGCCCTTGCCGGAAACCGAAGCCCTGGCCTATCTGTTGACCGGCCGTTCCTTCAAGAGCAGCGGCCAGAGCGAACAAGCCATGATCGCCAAGGCCGCCTTGTCCATGGGAGTCGACCTGGCCATTCCCTGGATCAAGCAATTGGGTTTGGACGAAGTGGAGATGAGAAGCGGCACCACCCTCGAAGAAACCTCCCTCGCCCTGGGAAAGTACCTGACGCCCGACCTCTATGTGGGGTATGCTTTCAGCTTGTTCAACGGGATCGGAAAGGCGCTGCTGCGCTACCGGATCAATCGCTTCTTCACCGTCGAAGCGGGCGCCGGAACCAGTCAAAGCATCGATCTTTTCTACACCCTTGAATCCGACTGATTCATCCACATATTTTACAGAGGACAGCCATGACCGGAGTACGCACGCTTTCATTGATCGCCTTGACCCTGCTGCTGGCCGCCTGCAGCAAGGTCACCCCGGAAAACTATCAGAACCTGGAGTTGGGCATGGATTATCAGGAAGTGGTCAAACTTCTGGGCGAACCGGACGAATGCGAAGCGGTGCTCAACGCCGAAAGCTGCACCTGGGGCAAGCCGAAAAAAAACATCAAGGTCCGCTTCATCAGCGACAAAGTGGTACTGTTCTCGAGCGAAGGCTTGTAAACCGCATCGATGGAATTCAAGGATTATTACAAAACCTTGGGCGTCTCCCGAGACGTCGGCCAGGATGAGATCAAGCGCGCCTATCGCAAGCTGGCGCGCAAGTATCATCCGGACGTGAGCAAGGAACCCGACGCCGAGGCGAAATTCAAGGAAGTCGCCGAGGCCTACGAGGTGCTCAAGGATCCCGAAAAACGCAAGGCCTACGATCAAGTGGGCCGCCAATGGAAACCTGGCCAGGGGTTTCGTCCACCGCCGGACTGGGAGGAACAATTCGGTTTCGGCAAAAGAGAACATCCCCGGGGCGGATTCGGGGATTTCAGCGAATTTTTCGAGTCCCTGTTCGGCGGCGGTTTCCGCTCCCATGCCCGCAGCGTTCGGATGCGGGGAGAGGATCTGCACGCCAAGGTGCATATCGACCTGGAGGATGCCTACCGCGGCACCACTCAAACCATCACCCTGAACATCCCCGAAACGGACGCCGATAGCGGCCGGATCGTGGAGAAGCCCAAGCGTCTGCACGTCAAAATCCCTCAAGGGATTCAAGCGGGGCAGAAAATCCGCCTGACCGGACAGGGTGCTCCCGGAATCGGCGGGGGACCGGCCGGCGACCTCTACCTGGAAATCCACTTCAAACCGCATCGTTTATTTCAGGTGGAAAAGAAAGACCTGTACTTGAATCTTCCCATCACCCCCTGGGAGGCGGCACTGGGCGCCAAGGTGGCGGTGCCGACGTTGTCCGGCAAGGTAACGCTGACCATTCCCGCGGGATCGCAAACCGACAAAAAACTTCGCCTCAAGGGCAAAGGACTGCCGGGAACGCCGCCGGGGGATCAAATCGTGGTGCTGAAGATTCACGCCCCGCCGGCAGATACCGGCGCCCAGCGACGCTTCTATGAGGAAATGGCCGAAAAGCTTCCGATGAACCCACGCCAGGGTATGGGAGTGTGAGTATGCGGGAGGAAAAGGTACTGTCCGGCGTGGTGCTGGACGAGCATTTCCGCCTGACGCTGGTGGAAATCTGCCGGGTTTGCGAAATCCAACCTGAAACGGTGATCGAACTGGTCAACGAAGGGGTGATCGAGGCGGAAGGACTCCAACCTTCCGAGTGGCGCTTCGACGCCGCCGCCTTTCAGCGACTCAGGATCGCGCTACGCTTGGAGCGGGATCTGGGAGTCAATCCCGTCGGCGCAGCTTTGGTGCTGGACCTTCTGGAAGAACTGAACCGGCTGCCGCGCAGCCGGTTCTGATTATCTAAGGCGCCTGATTGGTAGGGGCGACCGGCCGGTGATTGGTAGGGGCGACCGGCCGGTCGCCCCTACTAGGTCTTGAACTGCCCGACAATCTCGGCAAGCTTGCCGGCCTGTTCCTGGAGCAAGGTGACGGCCTGACGGGTCTCTTCCATCTTGGCATAGGCCGACTCCACGCCTTCGTTGACCCGGGCGACGTTTTGGTTGACCTCCTCGCCGACCATGCTCTGCTCTTCCACCGCGCTGGCGATTTGCGCGTTCATTTGCTTGACTTCGTCGATCATGCCGGTGATATTTTCGAGCACCGTGTTGACGCTGTGGGCCTCTTCCCTGCTCGCATGCGCCTGCTCCTTGCTTTCGGTGATCACCTCCACCGCCTGGCGCGATCGGTTGCGCAGACGCTCGATGGTCTGCTGGATCTCGGCGGTGGACTCCTGAGTCCGGGAAGCCAGGGTACGGACCTCCTCGGCCACCACCGCGAATCCGCGTCCTTGCTCTCCGGCCCGGGCCGCTTCGATGGCGGCGTTCAAGGCCAAAAGATTGGTCTGATCGGCAATGTCGCCGATAATCTTCAGCACTTCGCCGATGCTGTCGCTATCGCCTTCCAATTCCTTGAGCACTTGCGCCGCCTTGTCCACTTCCGAGGTCAGCCGGTCGATCTTGCCGATCGCCGTCTGCACCACCTCCTGCCCCGACTTGGCCTCCGTATCGGTGGATTGGGACGCATCCGCCGCCTTGGTCGTACTGCTGGCGATTTCCTGCACCGCCACCGCCATCTGCTGCATGGTGGCGGCCACATGACTGAGTTCGTTCCGTTGACTGGCCGCCCCTTCCTCGGTGACCGTGGCCAAGCGATTCAAATTTTCGGTTTCCTGGGCGAGATACTGACTGCTGTCCTTCAGGGTCAGCATCATCTTGCGCAGCTTCTTGACGAACTGATTGAAGCTATGCGCCACCCAGGCGAATTCGTTCTTGCCTTTGACTTCCAAGCGGGCGGTCAAATCTCCCTCGCCTTGGGCGAAGTCCTGCAACCTCAAGCCCAAAACGGTCAAGGGGTCGACCACCATCCGTTTGGTGGCGAAAAACAAACCGCCGGCAACGATCAAGACGACCATAAAGATCAAGCCCGCCCCCTTGAATACATTGGCGGCGATGATACTATCGGTCTCTTCCATGGAAGAGATCACCTCGAAAGCCCCATGCAAATCGCCGGCTTTTTTGCCGTCCATGGGATAGCCGAGGATGTCCCGCCCGTCGTTTCGGCCCCACAGATTTTGCGAGTTCCTCGGATCCCCGTGACAAATCAGACATTGTTGCTGTAAACGCACCGGCCTAAAATATCGCAGAGCTTCGGTTCGCTCGTCGAGCACCTGGTATTCGGTCGCTTCGGGATGACGGGTGAAGTATTGCAAGGCCTCTGCTTCCAGCGCGTCTGGAACGTTTTTTGGGTTGCGCGGATTCTCGCGCGGTGTACGCAGCTCGATGCCGTTTTCCTCCGCCCTGGATTGAATCACATGCCAAGACATCACCACCGGGACCGTGGATAGAATCTTCGCCCTCGCCTCGGCCTCCGGCAGGGTCTTAAACTCGCGCAACATCTCGGGAGTGAATGTCCCCACCTCCCATTGAGTGGCCATTTCATTGCGTACCGATTCGGCGATCATGAGCACATTTCTGGCCTTCCGCACCTCGGCCTCGATCGCCGTAGAATGTTGCTGATAGGCATAAGCCCAAAGCAACCCTGCCGCTCCCAGCAGCAGGAGGCCTGCCACCACCCATACCAAACGCATGCCCACGGAATTCCAGTTCATAACCTCTCCTCCTTTCTTAAACCGGTATCTTCCGGCTCTAGTTCATATATAAATGTGTTAAGTCTGTTACAAACTATAGCCCAAGTTTTTTTTCCTTTACCGGTTAGGAGCAAAGAGTCGGTATATAGTCGATGAGAAACCACCACCTGCTGCCTATCGGGCGCGCAGCCTCCAAATTCATTTCCGGCCAATTTGTCAGGAATCACCTTGGCTTTATTCCTCAGGGGTCTTGGAATCCGCCACCCGAATCCCTTTCAGACTCTGAAACGACACTTGGCGCGCGGTTTCCAAAAATTCCTTCAAATAGGCCAGATCCCCTTCTTTTTCCCTTAAGGCCGCATAGAGCGTCCCCCAAATCGGCTCCGGCCCCAGCGGCCTTGCCGCTACATAATCTCGGGCCAGGTATTCGGCCAAGGCCCAATTGGGCAACACGCACACTCCGCGGCGACTGGCCACCAGTTGCAACATCATCGCGGTCAACTCGCAGGTTCGCTGACCGGCCGGCTGCCCACCGGCGGGGTCCAGGAACTTGGAGAAGACATCCAGGCGCTCCTTTTCCACCGGATAGGTAATCAAGGTTTGCTCGCTCAGATCCCGAGGTTCGATCCAACGCTTGGCCGCCAAAGGATGGTTTTTGGCCATCGCCAGCATCGCCTGAAAAGCGAATAAGGGTATGTATGCGATGCCGGCGATGGGCTGGGGATCGGAGGTGATGACCAAATCCACGTCCCCTCTAACCAATGCCGGCAATGGTTCGAAGCTGAACCCCAAAGTAAGGTCCATTTCCACGTCCGGCCAGCTTTCCCGATAGACGTCCATGGTGGGCAAGAGCCATTCGAAACAGCTGTGACACTCGATGACGATGAACAGCCTTCCCGCCTGACCGCCGCTGAGACGGGCCAAATCCCGTTCGGCCGCCTGCATCGCCGGCAACACCTGATCCGCCAAGATCAATAGGCGCTGACCGGCAGGCGTGAACGTGAGGGGACGGCTTTTGCGGATGACCAGCGCCGTCCCCACCCAATCCTCCAGCGCCTTGAGCTGGTGCGACAAGGCCGATTGAGTGAGATGCAGGCGCCGGGCGGCGGCCACCAGGCTGCCGGTCTGTTGAAGCATTTTTAAAGTGCGTAAATGTTTGATTTCGATATACATGAATATTTATCAATTTATACTGAGAAACTATCAATTGAGTTCATAAACTTATCTGGCCATACTTTTGCTCTTTAATGTTGAATTTATCTTTTTTTGCCACTTTCGAGGAGCATTATATGACCACCACCCACAATCTCGGTTTCCCCCGCCTCGGGCTCAGGCGGGAAATGAAAAAAGCCGTCGAGGCCTATTGGCAAGGCACCATAAACGCCGACCAACTGGCGCGCACCGGCCGAGACCTCCGCCGACACCACTGGGAGATTCAACAACAGGCGGGCATCGATTGGATTCCGGTGGGGGATTTTTCCTGGTACGACCATGTGCTGGACACCAGTTGTTTGTTGGGCTGTGTGCCCGAACGCTTCGCGCATCCCGGCGGCGCGGTGGCTCTGGACACTTATTTCCGCATGGCCCGCGGCCGCGCGCCCAGCGGACAACCCCGGCCGGCGTGCGAAATGACCAAATGGTTCGATACCAATTATCACTACCTGGTGCCGGAACCGACCCCGGATCAAGCGTTTTCCTTGTCCTCGGAGAAACTGTTCGAGGAATTCGCCGAAGCCCGGGAAATTCTGGGGGATAAAGCCAAACCGGTGCTCCTGGGACCGTTGTCTTGGTTGTGGCTGGGCAAATGCCACGCCGAGTCCTTCGACAAACTCACCCTGTTACCGCGCCTATTGCCCGTCTATGGCGAAATCCTCCAACGGCTCAAGGATCAGGGCGCTCAATGGATTCAAATCGACGAACCGATCCTGGCGTTGGACCTGCCCCCTTCGTGGCTGACCGCCTTCGAGCAGAGCTATCACCAACTGCAGATCAAAGGGCTGAACCTCCTGCTTGCCGTCTACTTCGGCCCCTTGGCGGGGAACCTGAAAACCGCCTGCAGCCTACCGGTAGCCGGGCTCCACGTGGATGCGGTGCGGGCGCCGGAGGAACTGAGCCGGGTCGCCGATTGGCTGCCGGCGCACAAAGTCCTGTCGGTGGGGATCGTCGACGGCCGCAACGTTTGGCGCAGCGATTTGGACGAGGCCCTGGAGGCCTTGGCTTCTCTCCACGATCGCCGGGAGTTGTGGCTGGCGCCTTCCTGCTCCCTGCTCCATACCCCCGTGGATCTGGACGCGGAAACCGGGATCGACGCCGAGCTGAAAACCTGGCTCGCTTTCGCGGTGCAGAAACTGGAAGAACTGACGCTCCTCAAACAGGCATTGGACCACGGTCCGGAAATCGTCGCCGACCCATTGGAAGCAAGTCGCCGGGCCATTGCTTCCCGGCGGGCCTCCAAACGGGTCACCGATCCGGCGGTCCGTCGGCGGCAGGCGGAAATCACCCCGGCCGCAGAACGGCGTGCCAACCCCTATCCGGTCCGACGCGAAGCGCAACGGGCCAAGCTCGATCTGCCCCTGCTGCCCACCACCACCATCGGCTCATTTCCCCAAACCCCGGAAATCCGAGCCCGGCGCCGGGATTTCAAGCAGGGTGAAATCAGCGCGGACGATTACACCGCCTTTCTAAAGAAACAGATCGCCTTCTGCGTGCAAAAACAAGAAGCATACGGATTGGACGTCTTGGCTCACGGGGAACCGGAACGCAACGACATGGTGGAATATTTCGGCGAACAGTTGGAGGGTTTCGCCTTCACCCGCAACGGCTGGGTACAATCCTACGGATCGCGCTGCGTCAAACCGCCGATCATTTACGGCGACGTCTCCCGCCCGCGGCCGATGACGGTGGACTGGATCCGTTACGCCCAATCCCTGACCCCCAAACCCATGAAAGGCATGCTGACGGGGCCTGTGACCATGCTGCAGTGGTCGTTCGTGCGCGACGACCTGCCGCGCCGGGACACCTGCCTGCAGATCGCCTTGAGCTTGCGGGACGAAGTGGCCGATCTGGAAGCGGCCGGCATCGGGGTGATCCAGATCGACGAGCCGGCCCTGCGCGAAGGATTGCCTCTTCGGCGTAAAGATTGGCCGGCCTATCTCGACTGGTCGGTAGGCTGCTTCCGCATCGCCTCCTCGGGCGTGCGCGACGAGACTCAGATCCACACCCATATGTGCTATGCCGAATTCAACGACATCATCGAAAGCATCGCCGCCCTCGACGCCGACGTCATCACGATAGAAGCGACCCGCTCGAAAATGGACCTTCTGGACGCCTTCGCCGGCTTCGAATACCCCAACGAAATCGGACCGGGCGTTTACGATATTCACTCCCCCAACGTTCCCAGCGCCGAGGAAATGGCCACCCTGCTGGAACTGGCCGCCGGGAAAATCCCGCTGGAACGCCTCTGGGTCAATCCCGACTGCGGCCTCAAGACCCGCCAGTGGCCGGAAGTGGATGCTGCCCTGGGCAATATGGTGGAAGCGGCGCGCATTCTGCGGCGCAAATATTCTTAAATCTTGACCGGGCGGCATCGGCCGATGCCGCCTATCCTTCCCTAATACCTTGCCATCGTCGACGCTGATGCAGTCTGTGACATGATTGTTTTTAGCCTGCCCTAGTCGGCTCATCATATTTGGTAGAATCGATATTTTCGACCTAGCTGTAATGACTACAATAGTGTTGAAACCACATTAGAGACTCTCATGGAAACATCGGTCCGGGAACTCAAAGCCCATCTTTCCGAGTACCTTCGCCGCGTTGCAGAAGGCGAAGAAGTGACTGTCAAAGTGCGCGGCAAACCTGTGGCGCGCCTCACTCCAATCCTCTCTCCGAAACCCGAGCAACTTGAAAACGAAGCTGTCGCTCGCCTGGATGCATTGCCGTGGATCAAGGCCGAAAAACGAGGGGCAGTACGAGGATCGGATCGGCCTATTGCCTGGCCGGAAGACCAAAAGCCATTGTCCGAAATCGTCGCGGAAGAAAGGGAGTGATTCTATACCTCGATACATCCGCCTACCTCAAGCTCTATGTCCAGGAAGCGGAGTCCGATTTTTTGCACGCGGACGATTTCGTCATCCGGCGTGCCGGCGACTTGGACGAACAATTCTCTCTGCGGGCTACGACAGTATTCATTTAGCCGCGTCAAAAGCGATCTGGCGCACCCTGCCTGGAGTGGATTTCCGAGTAGCCGTATTTGATGGCCAGCTTACTCGAGCAGTCAAGGCGCTTGGAATGACCCCGCTCGACTAGAAGAAAGTTGCTACATTTATACTGCAAGGAATAGAAAATTTTATGCCGGAGTGTTTGAAACCCGCACGTGATGAAATTCTTCGCCCATTCAACGGATAATGTCGACCAATCGGACTGGCAACCCCTGTCTTCCCACCTAACAGCAGTCGGAAAACTCGCCGCCGAAAAAGCGGAAAGATTCGGAGCCGCTGACTATGCGCGTATCGCTGGTCTATTGCACGATCTGGGAAAATATACAGAAGCATTCCAGAAACGACTGACCGGCGACTTTCCGAAAGTCGATCACTCCACATGGGGAGCGTGTGTCGCCTGCCAGCGCTATGACCAGATCGGAAAACTGCTCGCCTACAGTATCGCTGGTCATCATGCCGGACTGGCGGACGGACGCGAATCGGGCAAACGTGGCTCACTCGCCGAACGCCTGAAAGCCAAGGGGCTCCCGGAATTATTGCCGGACTGGCAGCAGGAAATCGAATTGCCATCCGCCGATTCCTTGCTTTCGCCGAAGGGATTCCGACCTCACCGAAAACGCCAGATTTTCCAACTGGCTTTCTTGACCAGGATGATTTTCTCCTGCCTGGTAGACGCGGACTTTCTCGATACCGAAGCGTTTTATCGAAAACTCGACGGCAAAAGGAACCTTCGCGATGTAGAAGTCCCGGATCTAACTGAACTGCGGGAGGCATTGAAACACCACCTTTCCCAATTCAAACCCGATACGGCCGTTAACGAAATTCGCGCTGACATTCTTCGGCACGTTCAAGCCAACGCCATCCTCGAACCCGGCATTTTCTCTCTGACTGTCCCCACCGGCGGCGGCAAGACGCTAACCTCCCTTGCTTTCGCGCTGGATCATGCGATTCGACATGGATTGCGCAGGGTCATCTATGTCATTCCGTTTACCAGCATTGTGGAGCAAAACGCCGCCGTTTTCCGCGAAGCGCTCGGCGAACTCGGTGAACAGGCAGTGCTCGAACATCACAGTGCCTTTATCGATGACGATAGAAAAAAGCCGGAGTCCCGAGAAAAGCTCAAACTGGCCATGGAAAACTGGGATGCGCCGATCGTGGTGACGACCGCGGTTCAATTCTTTGAGAGTTTATTCGCGGACCGGCCGGCAAAATGCCGCAAACTGCATAACATTGCGGGCAGTGTCGTGATTTTGGATGAAGCCCAGGTGCTTCCCTTGAAACTGCTGCGTCCATGCGTGACCGCCCTCGACGAACTCGCCTGCAACTACCACACCAGCATCGTGCTCTGCACCGCCACCCAACCCGCGTTGAAATCCCCCAAGTTCAAAGACGGCTTCGAGGAAGTGCATGAACTGGCACCGGAACCGGAGCGGATATTCCGTCGCCTCGAGCGCGTACAGGTGCGACATGTCGGGCTGAAGAGCGATGCTGAATTAGCCGAAGCAATGGCCGACCACGAGCAGGTGCTGTGCATCGTCAACAACCGCCGCCACGCGAGAGCACTCTATGAATCCATCTCGGACCTTGCCGGTACTTACCATCTCACGACTTT
This sequence comes from Methylohalobius crimeensis 10Ki, assembly GCF_000421465.1. Lineage (NCBI taxonomy): Bacteria > Pseudomonadati > Pseudomonadota > Gammaproteobacteria > Methylococcales > Methylothermaceae > Methylohalobius > Methylohalobius crimeensis. The sequence continues at coordinate 986,098 of NZ_ATXB01000001.1, read as the reverse complement.
GATGTGCGCCAAACACCGTAGCCAAGTGCTTTCGGAAATCAAGCGAAAACTCGTTCAAGGCAAACCATGCCGGCTTGTCGCAACCTCCCTCATCGAAGCAGGCGTGGACGTGGATTTTCCCACCGTATTGCGCGCGGAGGCGGGGCTGGACTCCATCGCCCAGGCGGCCGGGCGCTGTAACCGCGAAGGCAAGCGCCCCGTGGAAACCAGCGAAGTATTGATCTTTTCGACCGGAGATGAATGGAAGCCTCCTTTGGAGCTCAAACAATTCGCTCAGGCGGGACGGGAAATATTCCGACACCACGCCGATGGTCCGCTTTCCTTGCAGGCGGTGGAAAACTATTTCCAAATGCTCTATTGGCAGAAAGGCGAGCAGGCATTGGACGGACACGATTTGCTCGGGCGATTCAAGGAAGGCAACATTGACGGCCTGCCCTTCGAAACCGTCGCCAGCAAATTCCGAATGATTGAGAACACGCAAATGCCCGTTGTCGTTCCGTTCGACCAGACCGCCCGGACGGCATTACGCGATTTGGAGTACGCCGAACACGCTGGGGCCATCGCACGAGATTTGCAACCCTATATCGTCCAACTGCCCCGCCAAGGCTACGACGCCCTACGAATGGCGGGCGCGATTCAGCCAGTGGCCGAGGCCAAATTCGGCGAACAATTCATGCGACTCGTCAATGAATCTCTTTACGATAAACGGGTGGGACTGACCTGGGATGATCCCGTGTTTATCCGTGCGGAAAAGCTGGTTTTCTGAGACGGTTTGAAAAGTCGCTGCAAACGCAGCGTGGATAGTGGGAGGAAAAATGGCATATGGCGTACGACTATTGGTCTGGGGCGAGCGGGCGTGCTTCACCCGTCCGGAGATGAAAGTGGAGCGCGTCTCCTACGACGTGATCACGCCTTCGGCGGCCCGCGGGATTCTGGAGGCGATTCACTGGAAGCCCGCCATCCGCTGGGTGGTTGACCGCATCCACGTCCTCAAACCCATTCGTTTCGAGTCCATCCGCCGCAACGAAGTGGGTAGTAAAACATCCGCGCGCAATGTCGGAACGGCGATGAAGGCGGGCCGTACCGACGGCTTGGCCACCTATGTGGACGAAGACCGGCAACAGCGCGCGGCAACGGTCCTGCGCGATGTGGCGTATGTGATCGAGGCCCACTTTTCCCTGACCGACAAGGCGGGCCCCGAGGACAACGAAGGCAAGCACCTGGATATCATCAATCGAAGAACCCGCAAGGGTCAGTGTTTCCACCGGCCTTATTTGGGGACTCGGGAATTTCCCGCCCATTTCAAGTTGCTCGAACCCGACGAACCCGTGCCGGAGACGCATGAATCGCTCCAGGGAGAACGGGAGCTCGGCTGGATGCTGCACGACATCGATTTTGCAAATGAGATGATGCCCCGATTCTTTCGTGCTCGTATGTGCGACGGGTTGATCAAGATACCGGCCTTTCAAGCGGAGGAGGTCAAGGCATGATCCTTCAAGCGCTAAATAGTTACTACCAGCGTCTAGCAGATCGCGAACAGATGCCTCCATTCGGTTACAGCGAAGAAAGAATTAGCTATGCCCTGGTTATTTCACCTGATGGAAGTCTGGTAAATGTGGATGATGTCCGCGATTCGTCCAGCAACAAACCAAGGACGAGAACTATAAGAGTCCCGCAAGAATTGGAGGAGAGAACCTCCGGCATTAGGCCACATTTTCTTTGGGACAAGTCGAGTTACGTGCTGGGGGTAACCGCAAACGAGACCAAATGCGCTGAAAAGCATGCAGCCTTTAAACAGCTCCATAAGAAAGTCCTAGAAGGTGAGTCTGATGAGGGACTTCACGCATTATTGGCGTTTTTAGAGAGATGGGAGCCGCATAAATTCCAGGCACCCTTTTTTAATAAAGAAATGCTGGATGCCAATTTCGTTTTTCGCTTGGATAATGAGCGGGAATACCTACACGAACGACCTGCTGCCAAGGATATCCGTGAGCGCCTGTTAGCAATCAGTGATGCCGAGCAGGGGGAGTGCCTTGTAGCAGGCAGACAAGCACCACTTGCCCGGGTACATCCCCGTATTAAGGGCGTTGATGGAGCACAAACCTCTGGAGCATCGATCGCATCATTCAACGATGATGCGTATCTCTCATACGGGGGAAAAAAGAACGATACAGGCACCAATTCCCCTGTTTCTGAACAAGCCGCGTTCGCGTATACAGCCGTATTGAATCACCTTCTCCGAAGAGATGATCACAACCGCCAGCGCCTGCAAATCGGTGACGCCACGACCGTATTCTGGGCAGAAGCGGATAGCAAAGAAAAAAGTGAGGCAGCGGAACTTACTTTTGCGGATATGCTGAACCCACCGAGTGACGACACTCAGGAAGCGGCCAAACTGCGCCCAATTTTGGAGGCGGTTTCCAAGGGCAGGCCTCTTAACGAGCTTAACCCGCAACTTGATGAAAATACAACGATCTATGTTCTTGGTCTTGGTGCACCAAGCAAATCTCGACTGACAGTTCGTTTCTGGGAGATAGGCAGCCTCAATCATTTCGCACACCGATTGGCGGCACATTACGACGACCTGCTACTTGAACCACGGCCTTGGAATATAGAACCTGCTGCATGGCGCTTGGTACAAACAACCGCACCGTTCAGAAAGGATAAGAGACCCAAAACTACCGATATCCCATCACAACTCTCCAGCGAGGTCATGCGTGCCATTCTCACCGGCTCGCGTTATCCCCGCAGCTTGCTAACGAACATAATCATGCGATTTCGCGCAGACGGAGATATTTCCGGCCTGCGCGTAGCCTTGTGTAAAGCCGTCTTGACACGCGATCGCCGCCTGGGCGTAAAAGCAATCAACGAGGAGATTCCCATGAGCTTGGATAAGCAATCGACCAATCCCGGCTACCGGCTGGGCAGACTATTCGCGGAACTGGAGAACGTACAAAAAGCCGCACTTGGCTCGAATGTCAACGCGACCATTCGCGACCGCTACTTTGGCGCCGCCTCGGCCACGCCCGCATCCGTATTCCCCGTCCTGTTGCGTAACACTCAACATCACCTGGGACGGCTGCGCAAAGACAAACCGGGACTCGCATTCACGCTGGAAAAAGAAATTGGAGAAATCATGGACGGCCTGGGTACCCAGTTTCCCCGCAGCCTGCGCATCGAGGACCAGGGCCGTTTTGCCATCGGCTATTACCATCAATCCAATGCCCGCTTTGCCGGTAAGGATAAACGAGCTGAAGACGAAACCGAAATCGACACCGAAGAATAAGGAGACCCAACGATGAATCCCATCAACCACCGCTATGAATTCGTTTACTTGTTCGATGTCACCAACGGCAACCCCAACGGTGACCCGGATGCCGGCAATCTGCCCAGATTGGATCCGGAAACTAATTGCGGACTTGTTACAGATGTTTGTCTAAAGCGGAAGATAAGGAATTTTGTGCAATTAATCGGCGAAGGGGGTCAGGATATCTTTATCCAAGAGAAGCGTCCATTAAACCCATTGATCGCAGAGGCATGTGAGGCGAAAGAGCAACCGAGTTTCAAAAAGAAAAATGGAAGCTGGGATAAGGACAAAGCTAAAAGCCGTTCTGCTAAAGACATTGGAGATCTGCAACGTTGGCTATGTAATAAATATTATGATGTCCGAACTTTCGGTGCCGTTATGTCGACGGGACCTAATGCAGGACAGATACGGGGTCCAATTCAATTTGGCTTTGCCAATAGTATCGATCCAATTGTCCCGCTCGAGGTGTCCATTACTCGCGTTACCGATGTGGATAAAGAAGAAGGTGAAATGGGCCGCAAACACATCGTCCCGTATGGCCTCTACCGCGCCCACGGTTTTGTTTCCGCCAAGCTCGCCGAACGCACCGGATTTTCTGAAGACGACCTGGAGCTTCTTTGGAACGCCCTGATCAATATGTTCGAGCACGACCGTTCCGCTGCGCGCGGAGAGATGGCGGCACGCAAGCTACTTATTTTTAAGCATGAGAACGCCATGGGTAACGCGCCAGCCCATATCTTGTTCGACAGCGTTAAGGTTGAACGCAGCAGCGGTGAGCCGGACACGCCAGCGCGCAACTTCGGAGACTACCAAGTCATTATTGATAGGGCAGCCATTCCATCTGGCGTGGAGTTAATCGAACGTCTTTGAAGCGTGTGGACGATTATCTCGCCATCTCCGCCCTGCAGCATTACGCCTACTGCCCTCGCCAATTCGCCCTAATCCATATCGAACAGGCATGGTCGGAGAATCGGTTGACAGCGGAAGGCAGACTCTTGCACGAACGAGTCGATGCAGGATATGCGGAACAACGGCGCGGTGTGCGCTACGAGCGCGGTGTTTTATTGGTCTCTCATCAACTGGGGTTGACCGGAAAAGCGGACTTGATCGAAGTTCACTCGCCAAATGAGGGCAAACAGGAGTCACCCCGGTATTTCCCGGTCGAATACAAACGCGGCCGACCGAAAATCGAGGACTGGGACCGCATTCAGCTATGCGCTCAAGCACTTTGCATCGAGGAAATGCGAAATACGCAGGTGACCGAAGGGGCGATCTGGTATTGGCAGGTTCGGAGGCGCAAGCCGGTCATCATCGACGCAGCCTTGCGACAAACCACTTTGGACGTCATCGAAGCCGCAAGGAGAATGCTCCTATCCGGTGAAACGCCTCCACCGATCGATGAGCGACGTCGATGCAAAGCGTGTTCCCTGGCGGAACTATGCAACCCCAAAGCGTTTGCCCGCGATCGCTCCGTATCCTATGTCAATGCGATCTTTCAGGAGTCGGACGACCCCAGCGAGGATAGCCAGGAATGAAGAAACTCCTGAATACGCTCTACGTGACCCGGCAAGAAAGCTATCTCCATAAAGAACGGGAAACCATCGTCATCAAGAATGGCCCCGACAAACTGGCTCAATTTCCGGCACTTGCCATCGGCAACATCTTCTGTTTCGGCCAAATCTCCGTTTCCCCATTTCTGATGGGCTACTGCGCTGAGCAGGGAATCGGCTTGGCGTTTTACACGGAATACGGACGCTTTCTTGCCCGCGTCCAGGGGAAGCCGACAGGCAACGTACTTCTTCGGCGCACCCAGTACCGCTGGGCGGATGATCCCGACAAAGCTACCGACGTAGCTCGTTTAATGGTGGCCGCCAAGATCGCCAACTGCCGATCGGTGTTACTGCGGGATTTACGTAATCATGGCGAAAACTCATCCCTCAAACAGGCGGCCAAAAAGCTTGCGGTCAGTTTGCGCCAAGTCCAAAGCGCCCACAGCGTAGAAACAACCAGGGGCATAGAGGGGGAGGCGGCAAACAGCTATTTTTCCGTATTCAATGAACGCCTGCGTGGCAGTCATTTTAGATTCGACGGACGCATACGCCGGCCGCCCACCGATCCGGTTAATGCCCTGCTCTCTTTCGCCTACTCCCTGGTGACCCAGGAATGCGTTTCCGCCCTGCTTGGCGTCGGGCTCGATCCCTACGTGGGTTTTCTTCACAGCGACCGGCCGGGACGCCTCAGCCTTGCACTCGATCTGGTGGAGGAATTTCGTGCTTCGTGGGCGGATCGATTCGTCCTGACGCTGATAAACCGCCGCCAAGTTTGTCCGGAGGACTTCGAAACAGAAGCCGGCGGCGCTGTTCGTCTCACCGAGAAAGCGCGGAAAGAGCTGCTCGTCGCTTATCAGGAACGCAAGCAGACGGAAATTATGCACCCTTATCTACATGAGAAGGTACCTATCGGCCTGTTGCCGCATTGTCAGGCAATGCTGCTGGCGCGGCATGTCCGGGGAGATACGCGATATTATCCACCTTATCTGGTGAAATAAGCCATGTTGGTACTGGTCACTTACGACGTCAACGTTACCAGTGAAACCGGTCAAAAACGCCTACGTCAGATTGCGAAGGTCTGTCTGGATTACGGGATGCGTGTACAGAATTCTGTGTTCGAATGTGAGGTGACGCCTGCGGAGTTTACCGTTCTGAAAACCAAGCTCATGGAAATATTCGATCCCGAACTTGACAGTTTGAGGTTCTATTTTCTCGGCAAGAAAGGACGCAACAAAGTCGAGCACGTTGGCGCCAAAGTTGTTCAGGATCCGATTGGCGATGCATTGATTTTATAACGCGCTAACCATCGGTTCTCATGTCCTTCCAGGAAGGTTAGCGACACTGTAATCAGTTGAATATAAAAGGTTTTAGAAATCAATATTCGTCCATTCGCTCTTTAACAACTTGGAAACCTGAGTTTAGCGCTCCAAAGCCTTTTTTATTTTCTTATTCAGAAGGTTAGAATTGAACGGTCGCGCCCCACGCGGGCGCGTGGATTGAAACATACCGTCGCGATCGTTTCTCGCGGCAGCACTGGTCGCGCCCCACGCGGGCGCGTGGATTGAAACGGCTTAATGGGAGTATATGCATGAAGCTAAATCCCGGTCGCGCCCCACGCGGGCGCGTGGATTGAAACAATTATTTCTTTGGCGTGGTCATCACCATGGCGGGTCGCGCCCCACGCGGGCGCGTGGATTGAAACTTTTACTGGGAGGCTTATAAATAGCACTACGTTAGTCGCGCCCCACGCGGGCGCGTGGATTGAAACTCCGTCCACGTCATCCAGGAATCGGTCGTAATCCGTCGCGCCCCACGCGGGCGCGTGGATTGAAACACCTTGCTCCAGTCACCCGTTAGGAGTTCATAAGGTCGCGCCCCACGCGGGCGCGTGGATTGAAACCTACTACCTGATTAAAGCCGTCGTCGTTACGAACGTCGCGCCCCACGCGGGCGCGTGGATTGAAACACTACATGATCGAGCCGGCCGAATGCCTCACATCGGTCGCGCCCCACGCGGGCGCGTGGATTGAAACAGCTCTTAGTGCTCCCAGCGTCAGCCCGCTGCTCAGTCGCGCCCCACGCGGGCGCGTGGATTGAAACGGAGAGTCTGTTCCGGTTTACCGAGCCGAAAACAGTCGCGCCCCACGCGGGCGCGTGGATTGAAACACCGCCTTGTTTTTCGGCGAGGTGACGATTATTTGTCGCGCCCCACGCGGGCGCGTGGATTGAAACCTCTTACGTTACGGCTGGAAATCACCGAGCGATCGGTCGCGCCCCACGCGGGCGCGTGGATTGAAACACAGATAAATACCATCTTTGCTGACCCCTACGCCCGTCGCGCCCCACGCGGGCGCGTGGATTGAAACCCTTTACAAAAGACAACCTTTCCGATTTTTAGATAGTCGCGCCCCACGCGGGCGCGTGGATTGAAACCGCCGTGAAACAGAATGTCGGGATCGAGTCCTGGGGGTCGCGCCCCACGCGGGCGCGTGGATTGAAACTTGGCGGACGCCGCGGCGCGCTCGGCCGACTCCTGTCGCGCCCCACGCGGGCGCGTGGATTGAAACTTTCTTGGTCATGGATTAGCTCCTAGTCGTTGGGGTCGCGCCCCACGCGGGCGCGTGGATTGAAACTCGGATCGCGCGCTGGAGGTCCTCCAGCGTTGAGTCGCGCCCCACGCGGGCGCGTGGATTGAAACGCCCCGACCCAAGCCCCCGCCGGTCCGCTATCGGAGTCGCGCCCCACGCGGGCGCGTGGATTGAAACCGAACGCTGTCACATCGAGCGAATAACTCGTTCCGGTCGCGCCCCACGCGGGCGCGTGGATTGAAACCGGCAGAGGAAATCGAACAGCAGCTTGCCACCACGTCGCGCCCCACGCGGGCGCGTGGATTGAAACAGGCATCCTTGCCCACGAAGGCGGCCTTTCCCAAGTCGCGCCCCACGCGGGCGCGTGGATTGAAACTGGTACATTGGTGCGGTCGCGGGCGCGCTAATTCCGTCGCGCCCCACGCGGGCGCGTGGATTGAAACGATGTGCTGGTGGTCGGCACAATCCTGCATTACGAGTCGCGCCCCACGCGGGCGCGTGGATTGAAACTCGGCTGAGGTCGCCAATCGCATCAGCAGCATCTGGTCGCGCCCCACGCGGGCGCGTGGATTGAAACGAACTCCATCCCGGCGGCTTCCTCAAGCAACGCCTGTCGCGCCCCACGCGGGCGCGTGGATTGAAACGTTCAGGATCTGTCGCACTTGGACGTGAGCCGGAGTCGCGCCCCACGCGGGCGCGTGGATTGAAACTTCATAGTCATCCAGCGTATTCGAATTGCCACGTCGCGCCCCACGCGGGCGCGTGGATTGAAACACCGAGCCGGCGAGCCGTAGCGGCGAGGCAGACGGTCGCGCCCCACGCGGGCGCGTGGATTGAAACCGCCTGGAGTTGTCTACCTCCTCCCCTGTCCACGTCGCGCCCCACGCGGGCGCGTGGATTGAAACTCAAGCGGGAGCGGCAGCGGGCATTGTGACCGGGTCGCGCCCCACGCGGGCGCGTGGATTGAAACCGCCAATACTGGACGGAGAAATGCAACCTATTGAGGTCGCGCCCCACGCGGGCGCGTGGATTGAAACGAGCTATTGGTGGCTGAGCATGGCCTTGAAACCGGTCGCGCCCCACGCGGGCGCGTGGATTGAAACTTGCACGCGCGCCAAGGTCTCCTCAATCTCGCCTGTCGCGCCCCACGCGGGCGCGTGGATTGAAACGTCAATCACTTGGATAGCTGCGTCCGGGTGATATGTCGCGCCCCACGCGGGCGCGTGGATTGAAACGCTGCATTTCAGCAGAACGTGCCATCCAGATCGAGGTCGCGCCCCCGTGGGCGCGGGGATGGAGGGCTAATTACACTTACCCTTCCCGCCGATACCACTCCATCAATTCCCTCGCCGCCTGCCAACCGGCATAGACGATCACCGGCGCAACCAATGCTTCCGGCCAGCCTACCCGGCCCGGTGTATGGTCCACCAGAACCATCAGAAAGCAGCTGGCCACCAAGAGCATCAAGGACGTAAGCACGCGTCCGAACATCAGCAATCCCCCGTGGCTCTTTCCAAAGACTTTGATTTGGACTCGAAACTTACTCCAGGATTCCTGATCCACCCGCCTTGGATCGCTCCGGCATTACTCGAATGCAAGACCAACCATGTAGATATAGGCTGCAATTCAAAATATTTCTCCGTTTCTAGATCCCAGCCATACCTTGTTCCCGCAACAGCGGCATCAACGCCAGCAGCAACTGCCGCTCCCGCTCCATAATCCGCTGCCGCATCCCATAGGGATAGCGGTCCACACACGCCGCGGCAATATCCAGACAACACATAAATACCGCTTGCCCCTTATCTTGGGATTCGGAGCGCCGATGCATTCGCCGACAGGCGATTTCGCGCAGGGACGCCAATAAATCCCGAGGCGGCCTTTGTTCTCCATAACGCCTCAGGAAATCCTTCAAATCCGCCGGGGTGACCACTTCCGCCCCCACAATCTCGTTCAACTCCTCCATATGGTCCAAGGCAAAATCGGACAGGATGCGCAACTCTTCCCGTTGATTGTGGCCATCCGCCCAAATCATCTCCACCAGAGGGATCAAATCCAGAAAATAGATGTCGCTTTCCTTCAGTCCATAGGTGTCGCACAAGTGATTCAATTCGATGGATTCCATGACAAATAAGCTCCCAGCAAACTCCGCCAAGCCGATGATATTGCTTAAGGATAGCCGAGAAACTTAAACCAAGTGCTTTACTTGGGAATTATTCAGGACTAGAATAGTCCTAATTAAAAATTACTTGAAACCATGTTACGCCTGAGCAAACTCGCCGATTACGCCATCGTGATCGCCAGCCACAGCGCCCGGGAGCCGGAGCGAACCTACACGGCGGCGGAAGTCGCCGAGACCGTCAATATCGCTTTGCCCACGGTGCAAAAGGTTTTGAAACACCTGGGCCGCGCGGAAATTTTCCGATCCGAACGCGGCGCCCACGGCGGTTATCGCTTGGCCCGGCGACCGGAAGACATCCACATCGCGCAAATCATCGCCGCCCTGGAGGGCCCGATCGGCCTGACCGAATGCAGCTTGGCGGAAAACCACTGCCAGCAATCGGATGACTGCGATATTCGCGGCAATTGGACGCTCATCAACCGGGCCATCCGCACCGCGCTGGAAACGGTCACCCTGGCGGACATGGTCAAGCCCGCCCCGCGGGAGATGCCTATTTCCCTCAGCGGCCTTCGCGCCAACGTCCGCTGATTCATTTTTGGAGAGTACCCATGGCAGCAAACAGCACCGAACTGGAAAAACTGATCCGCCGGGAATACAAGGAAGGCTTCATTACCGACGTGGAGGAAGAAAGCCTGCCCCCCGGACTGAACGAGGATATCATTCGCGCCTTGTCGGCCAAGAAACGCGAACCGGAATGGATGTTGGACTGGCGCCTCGAAGCCTATCGCAATTGGCTGAAGATGGTCGAACCCCATCATTGGGCGCACGTCAGCTATGAGCCGGTGGATTATCAGTCCCTCAGCTACTATGCGGCGCCCAAGTCCCCCGACGATGCCCCCAAAAGCCTGGACGAGGTCGATCCCAAACTGCTGGAGACCTTCGAAAAACTCGGCATCCCGCTGCACGAGCGGGAAAAGCTGGCGGGAGTGGCGGTGGACGCGGTCTTCGACAGCGTCTCGGTGGCCACGACCTTCAAGGGCACCCTGGAAAAGGCGGGGGTCATCTTTTGCTCCATTTCCGAAGCGATCCAGAAACACCCGGACCTGGTGCGCCAATACCTGGGCACGGTGGTGCCCGCCGGGGACAATTTCTTCGCCGCCCTCAACTCGGCGGTGTTTTCGGACGGTTCCTTCGTCTACATTCCCAAAGGGGTGCGCTGCCCCATGGAGCTGTCCACCTATTTCCGCATCAACGCCGCCAAAACCGGGCAGTTCGAACGCACCCTGATCATCGCCGAGGAAGGCTCCCACGTTTCCTATCTGGAGGGATGCACCGCGCCCATGCGCGACGAAAACCAGCTCCACGCGGCGGTGGTCGAATTGATCGCTCTCGAGGACGCCCAGATCAAGTATTCCACGGTGCAGAATTGGTATCCGGGCGACGAGGAAGGCCGCGGCGGCATCTACAATTTCGTCACCAAACGGGGAGACTGCCGAGGCGACCGGTCCAAGATCTCCTGGACCCAGGTGGAAACCGGCTCGGCCATCACCTGGAAATATCCCAGCTGCATCCTCCGCGGCGATGATTCGGTGGGCGAATTCTATTCGGTGGCGGTCGCCAACAACTATCAACAGGCCGACACCGGGACCAAGATGATCCACATCGGCAAGCGCACCAAAAGCACCATCATCTCCAAGGGGATTTCCGCCGGCCGCGCCCAGAACACTTACCGGGGACTGGTTAAAATCCTCAAAAACGCACAAGGCGCGCGCAACTATACCCAGTGCGATTCGCTCCTGATCGGGGATCGCTGCGGCGCTCATACCTTCCCCTACATCGAGGTGAAACAACCCAGCGCGGTGATGGAGCACGAGGCCACCACCTCGAGGATCAGCGAGGACCAATTGTTCTACTGTCAGCAGCGCGGCATCTCCGCCGAAGACGCGGTCTCGATGATCGTCAACGGTTTCTGCAAAGAGGTCTTCAAGGAGCTGCCGATGGAATTCGCGGTCGAGGCCCAGGCGTTGTTGGGCGTCAGTTTGGAAGGGAGTGTTGGATAAAAAACAGGCTCTGAGGTAGCACCATGACCAAACTTTTGGAAAAAGCATTCGCAGAAGCGTCGAAATTGCCGGAGTTGGAACAGAATGCTCTGGCTCACTGGCTGATCGAGGAGGTGCTGGCCGAAAAAAAATGGGAGGTCACTTTCGCGGAATCGGAAGATGCCCTGGCGAAATTGGCGGAAGAAGCCCTTGCCGAACACGAACAAGGCATCACCGAACTACTGGATCCCGATCGACTGTGAAATCCCGGACCACGAAAAAATTTCGCCAATTGCTGGCCGAATTGCCTGCCGAGATTCGAAGACAGGCGAAGGAAGCCTATTTCCGATTTCAAGATGATCCCTATTATCCGGGATTGCGTTTCAAGCGGGTCCACTCGAAAAAATCGATCTATTCGGTGCGCATCACTAAAAATTACCGGGCAGTGGGAATTCAACAGAATGATGAAATGATCTGGTTCTGGATAGGTTCCCATGCAGACTATGAGAAAATTCTCGAACAATTTCTGAAGCATTGAACTCATGAGCAACAATCCCCTTTTGAAAATCGAAAATCTTCACGCCTCCGTGGGAGGCAAACCCATCCTGAAGGGCATCGACTTGACCGTCGACTCCGGAGAAGTGCACGCCATCATGGGCCCGAACGGCTCCGGCAAAAGCACCTTGGCCAAGGTATTGGCCGGGCGCGAAGGTATCGAGGTCACCGGGGGCCAAGTGTGGTATCAAGGGAAAGACCTGCTGGCCATGCCCGCCGAGGAGCGGGCCCGCCAAGGGACCTTTCTGGGATTCCAGTATCCGGTGGAAATCCCCGGGGTCAGCAACATCTATTTCCTCAAGGCCGCCCTCAACGCGGTCCGAAAATATCGCGGGGAACCGGAAGTGGATGCGATGGATTTCCTCCAGCTGGTGAAGGAAAAGATGCGGTTGATGGATATGGAGGAACAGTTCCTGTACCGCGCCATCAACGAGGGGTTCTCCGGAGGCGAGAAAAAACGCAACGAGATCCTGCAGATGCTGGTGTTGGAACCGGCCCTTTGCATCCTCGACGAGATCGACTCCGGTCTCGACATCGACGCCCTCAAAATCGTCTCCCAAGGCATCAACGCCCTGCGCTCCCCCGAGCGCGGCTTCCTCATGGTGACCCACTATCAACGGCTGCTCGATTACGTCCAGCCGGACGTGGTCCACGTTTTCTCCGGCGGCCGCATCGTCAAATCCGGCGGTCCGGAGCTGGCCCGGGAACTGGAAGCCGAAGGCTACGGCTGGATCGAACAACCCACGGAGGCGCTTCCGTCATGACCATGCCCGCATCCGTCACGCCTTACCAAAGCCGCGCCGAGTCCCTGGCGGCAAGCAGCCCCGACTGGCTGGCCAAGCTGCGCCGCGGGGCATTGGCCCGGTTCGCCGAGCAAGGATTCCCTTCCCTTCGCGAAGAGGAATGGAAATACACCAATGTGGCCCCCATCGAGCGCAAGCGCTTCCCCTTGGCGGAAGCGCCGGGCCAGGTCGACCCGGCGTGGGCGCAAGACAAGCTCTTGCCCGATTGCTGGCATCTGGTATTGATCGACGGCCACTTTGCCCGCGATCTTTCTTCCCTGCCGGAGCGGACCGGAGAAACGGTCATTTGCGATTTCAACGAGGCATTGGATCGGCATAGCGAATGGCTGACCCAAGGGTTCGGACGGGCGGTGGACGTCGACCACGGCTTCATCGATTTCAATACCGCCCTGTTTCAGGGAGGCGCATTCATTCATCTGAGCGCCGGCGCCCGGTTGGAAAAGCCGATCCAAATCCTCCACCTCCAGACCCAAGCCGCCGCGGCAGCGAGCCGGCATTTGATACTCCTGGAAGAAGGCGCCGAGGCCACGGTGATCGAAACCTACGCCGGTTCGGATGCCGGCCTCACCGCCCACATCGGCGAAGTACTGCTGGAGAAGGAAGCCCACCTGCAGCATTTCAAGATCCAGGAGGAAGCCGAGCGAAGCTTTCACTTCGGCGGTCTGTACGTGAAGCAAGCCCCCCATTCGCACCTGACGCAAAATCAATTCGCCCTGGGAGGTTTTCTCGCCCGCAGCGAAATCCACGTCACCCTGGACGAGGGCAGCGCATGTCATCTGGACGGGCTACACTGGGCTCGCGGCCGCCGGCATCTGGACAGCCATACTCGGATCGTTCATGCCGCCCCTAACGGCACCAGCCGGGAAAATTACAAGGCCCTGGCGGATGACTCGGGCCACAGCGTCTTTCAAGGCCGGATTCTGGTCCAGCCCCATGCCCAAAAAACCGATTCGGCGATGCATAATCGGAATCTGATTCTTTCCGACAAAGCCGAGGTGGACAGCAAACCCCAGCTGGAAATCTATGCCGACGATGTTCAGTGCGCTCACGGCGTCACCGTCGGTCAATTGGATGACGACGCCCTGTTCTATCTCGAGACTCGCGGTCTCGATGCGGACGCGGCGCGACAGCTTCTGATCTACGGCTTCGTCAACGAGCTGATCGAAGCGGTGCCGGTGATGCCCTTGCGCGCATACTTGCATCGACAGCTGGACCCTCAATTCAACGCCATCGATTTGAAAAACCCGCTATGAACCAAACCGCACCCCACGTAACCCCGGCTTATCCGATCGAGCGCATCCGCGCCGATTTCCCCGCCTTGCATCAAGAAGTGCACGGCAAACCGCTGGTTTACCTGGATAATGCCGCCAGCGCGCAAAAGCCGCGTCAGGTGATCGACACCCTGGCCGAGTTCTACGCCCGGGATTTCGCCAACGTCCACCGCGGCGTCCACACCCTGAGCGAACGCGCCACCGCCCGCTACGAGGGCGCGCGCGACAAGGTCCGGGGGTTTCTGAATGCCGCCCGGATGGAAGAGATCGTCTTCGTGCGCGGCACCACCGAGGCCATCAACCTGGTGGCGCAAAGCTACGGCCGGACGAATCTGAAAGCCGGCGATGAGGTGCTGATCACCGCCATGGAGCACCATTCCAACATCGTCCCGTGGCAGATGGTCTGCCGGCAAACCGGCGCCAAGCTCAAGGTCGCCCCCATCAACGACCAGGGCGAGTTGATTCTGGACGAATTCGAAAAATTGCTGGGACCGCGCACCCGGGTGGTGGCGGTCAGCCATATGTCCAACGCCCTGGGCACCGTCAATCCGGTGGAGGAAATCATCGCAATGGCCCACGCCCACGGCGCCGTGGTCCTATTGGATGGGGCTCAAGCGGCGCCGCATATACCGCCGGTGGATGTCCAGGCTTTAGACTGCGACTTCTACGCATTCTCCGGGCATAAGCTTTACGGTCCCACCGGCATCGGCGTCCTCTACGGCAAGTGCGAACTGCTCGAGGCCATGCCGCCGTGGCAAGGGGGCGGGGAGATGATCCGCAAGGTGACCTTCGAGGAAACCGAATATAAGGCCCTGCCCTACAAGTTCGAGGCCGGCACGCCGGCGATCGCCGAAGCCGTCGGCTTGGGCGCGGCGATCGATTACATGGATAGCATCGGCCATGCCGCCATCGTCGCCCACGAGCAAGAACTGCTCCGATACGCCACCGAAAGAGCTCTCGAAATTCCGGGGCTGAGAGTGGTCGGCACCGCCGCCCATAAAGAGTCGGTCCTTTCCTTTACCCTGGACCGGGTCCATCCCCACGATATCGGCACCTTTCTCGACCACTTCGGGGTGGCGGTCCGGGCCGGCCATCATTGCGCCATGCCGGTGATGGATTTCTTCCAGGTACCGGCCACCGCGCGGGCGTCGTTCGCTCTGTACAATACGCACGAGGAAGCAGATCAACTTATCTACGCCATCAAGGAAATCATCAAGGTATTCGGTTAATGCTGGACGAATTGAGAGATCTTTATCAGGAAGTGGTCTTCGATCACAATCGCAACCCCCGCAATTTTCGGGTAATCGAGGACGCCGACCATAAAATCGAGGGCTACAATCCCCTCTGCGGCGACCGGCTCACCCTCTACATCAAGCTGGACGGCGACACCATCGCCGACATCAGCTTTCAGGGGCAGGGCTGCGCCATCTCCACCGCTTCGGCCTCCCTGATGACCGAGATCGTCAAGGGGAAAACCCTGGCGGAAGCGGAAAAACTGTTCGATGCCTTCCACAAAATCGTCACCGGCCAGAGCGACGACCTCAAGCTGGAAGGGCTGGGCAAACTGGCGGTGCTGGCGGGCGTGCGCCAGTATCCTTCGCGAATCAAATGCGCCACCTTGGCTTGGCACTCCCTGGAGTCGGCCTTGACAGGCGAGGCAAAATCGGTCAGTACGGAGTAGAAAGCATGTCCGATTGGGTCGATGTATGCCAAGCCGATGCGTTGAAACCGGACGAACACGCCGTCGTGGATCTGGAAGGCACGGAAGTGGCGGTATTCAATCTCGACGGTCAATTCTACGCCATCGAGGACGTCTGCACCCACGACGGCGCCGAAGTCGCCAGCGGGGAATTGGAAGCGGACGTGATCGTCTGTCCCCGCCACGGCGCGCGATTCTGCATCAAAACCGGCGAAGTTCTATCTCCCCCCGCCTACGAGGATATCCACACCTTCCCCGTACAAGTGGAAAACGGCGTCATCCAGGTGCGCGACGACCGCTGGGATTAGTGAGTCTCGACGACGCCATCCTCGATGGGTTGCGCCAAAACCATCCGGCGTAGTGCTTGTGGCACTCGGGTCAGGCGTCCGGTATGAGGAAGCAATTAAATCCGATCCGTTCATAACCCTCCTCGGCCATGAGGATGTCCAAGGAAAGCGTGGCGAGATCGTCGGCAAGGGGATCGATCGGCGGCTGCTTTTCCCGGTTCATCATCTTGAGGTAGGTTTTGCATTCGGTGCAGGCTTCCGCCTTGACGGCCTCGTCCGAACCTTCGATGCCGTAATACGCCACATCTTTACCGGAACCGCAGTTGACGCACTGGATGCGGGGCCGGTTCCATTGGGTGCCGCACAGACCGCAGCAGAGATAGCGCAAACCCTGCACATCGCCGCCGCTTCGGAGCACGCTGGCCACCGGCAGGGAGCTGCAAACCGGACAGAGATGGGCGAATTCTCCCGGGCCGATGCCTCGCCCATCGATCCGGCCCGCCAGCACGGTCCATCGGACCTGCAGGGCCGCAGCCACGAACGGGGCGAGCCCGGAATCGAGATTTTCGAAGTCGGCGCTTAAAAGCCGTTCCGCCCAACCTTCCAACACCTCGTCCGAAGCCGCGCGGAGACGATCGCGTATCGCGGCGAGCGGCTCGTCATTGGGGGCGAGCCCTCCGGCGATGGCGCGCAATACCGCCCGCCAGGCCGGGCCGTGGGACCGGTTCGCGATGTCCAGGGGGCATGTGCGGGCGGACACATCCGGCGGGGGCGTCAGGGACGATTCCTCGACTTGACCGTGCTGCAAATCCGACAGCTCCGCCATCAGCGTCAGATAACCGGCCAGGGAGGGATGGTTTGTGGCGAGCTGCCGCAATCGGTCGGCGCGGGCGCGGAACAGGGTTTGCGGCGTAGGCAAATGCAAATGGATGGAAGGGATTTCCGGGGCCGGACTTGCCAAGGAATTCAACGCCCCTCTCCCTTCATCACCCGCTTGTACCAACCCCGATGGTGCTTAGCGGCCCAGGCCCGGGTGACGGTGCCGCGGACCATCGCCCCGACGCTGCCCTTTATCCAGATGGCGGCGTAGATGTGGACGATAATGCCGGTCATGATGATGAAGGCCGAGACGGCGTGCAGCAGCACGGCGATGCGTACGATGTCGATGGCGAAGTAGCCGGCGAACCAGGGGCGCCAGATGACGATGCCGGTGACCAGCAGCACCGGAATGGTGACGACCATGGCCCAGAAAAGCACTTTCTGGCCGGCGTTGTAGCGATCCACCTCCGGCAGCCGGTCCTCGCGATTTCTGAGCACATCCTTGATGCGCTTCAGCCAGCCGAAGTCGTCGTGAGTCAGGAAGTTGTGATGCCAGAACTGCAGCGCCAGCCCCGCGAAGGAGACGAACATCACGATGCCGATGTAGGGGTGCAGAATGCGCGTCCAGGTCGGCCCGCCGAAGAACTGGGTGAACCAGAACATGGACGGATGAAACAGCGCCAGCCCGGAAAGGCTCAGCAGAATGAAGGTGATGGCCGTGACCCAGTGATTGAATCGCTGCAGCGGCGTGTAGCGCTGGATCAAATTGGAGGAATGCTGACCGCTCATGGCTGGTCATCCTCTTCCTCGGTTTCGTTGGGACCGACGGTGACGTAGTGGAAGAACCCGGCCAGGATCGTGAAGCACATCGCGGCGGTGGCCAGCGGCTTGAAGATGCCTTTCCACAGGCCGACCATCGCGCTGATGGTCGGATTCTTGGGCAACTCGTTGTAGAGTTCCGGCTTGTCCGCGTGCTGCAGCACATACATGACGTGGGTGCCGCCCACGCCTTCCGGATCGTAGAGCCCGGCGTTTTCGAACCCCCGCTCCTTGAGATCGTCGATACGCTCGTTGGCGTGGTGGATCATGTCTTCCTTGCTGCCGAAGACCAGGGCCTGGGTCGGACAAGCCTTGATGCAAGCCGGTTCCAGCCCGATCGCTACGCGGTCCGAACACAAGGTGCACTTGTAGACCTTGCTGTCGGTTTTCGACAAACGCGGGATATCGAACGGGCAGCCGGCGATGCAGTAACCGCAGCCGATGCAGTTTTCCTGGTGGAAATCGACGATGCCGTTGCTGTACTGAATGATGGCGCCGGGCGAAGGACAAGCTTTCAGGCAGCCGGGATCGGCGCAGTGCATGCAGCCGTCCTTGCGGATCAGCCATTCCAGGGTGCCGTTCTGTTCGGTCTCGGTAAAGCGCATCAAGGTCCAGCTGTTTTCGGTGAGATCGTGGGGATTCTGATAGGAGCCGACGTTGGTGCCGATTTCCTCGCGCACATCGTTCCATTCCTGGCAGGCCGACTGGCAGGCCTTGCAGCCGATGCACTTGCTGACGTCGATGAGCTTGGCCACCTCCGTCATCTGCCGCTGCTGCGGACTGGGTGTGGTGGTGGCGGAGCGGCGGACGATGTCCAACGATTGCAGTGCCATGATGCTATACCTCCGTGCTGCCTTTCAGTACGCGCATCAGCCAGGAGGTCCGGGGCATCGCGCCCGGCCCCTTTTCGGCTTCCGGTCGTTCCCCGGGCTGTTCGTCCGGCGCTGGGATTGGGGGCAACGGCGTACTCGAGGCTTTTTCCACCTTGACCAGAAACGCCTTGAACTCCGGCGTCTGGGTGTTGGCATCGCCCAGATAGGGGGTCAGGTTGTTGCAGAAAAACCCCTTGCGGGTCAGGCCAATGATGCCCCAGTGGACCGGAATGCCGATCTGATGCAAGGTCCGCCCGGCGACGGTCAAGGGTTGGATGCGCTTGGTGACCACGGCCACGGCTTTGACGAAGCCCCGCTTGGAGCGCACCACGACGGCTTCGCCATTGGCCACGCCGAGCTCCCGGGCGAGGGCCTCGCCGATTTCCACGAACTGTTCCGGCTGCAGCGAGGCGTTGATGCGCACGTGGTCGGTCCAGGTGTTGAAAAGTTCGGTGATGCGATAGGTGGTCGCGACGACGGGGTATTCCTCCTTCGTGCCGAGCATCGCTCTGTCTTCCGGGAACACCCGGGCCACCGGATTGCTGATCACCTCGGGATGCAAGCGATTGGACCCCACGGGGCTCTCGAACGGTTCGTAATGCTCGGGAAACGGCCCGTCGGCCAAGGCGTCGACGGCAAATAGCCGGCCCACGCCTTCCGGGATCATGACGAAAGGCATCATGTCGCTGCCGGGCGGAACGTCCGCCTTGTAATCCGGAACGTCCAGGCCGCGCCATCGGCTGCCGTCCCATTCGATGATCTTGCGGGATTCGTTCCAGGGCTTGCCGGTCGGGTCGCAGGATGCGCGGTTGTAGAGTATCCGGCGGTTGTCCGGCCACGACCACGTCCAGCCCGGCGCGATGCCCATCCCGGCCGGGTCGGCGGTCTCGCGACGCGCCATCTGGTTGCCTTCCTCGGTCCAGGCACCGCTGAAGATCCAGTTGCCGCAAGCGGTGCTGCCGTCGTCCCGCAGCTGGGCAAAACCGGACAGTTGCTGGCCGGCCTTGATCAAGACCTTTCCCGGATCCTCGGGATCGGCGATATCGTCGATCGCGTAGCCGTTGTATTCCCTGGCCAGCTCCTCCGGCATCGGTTCCTCCGGTCGCCGGTAGGGCCAGTGCAAGTTCAGGACGGGATCGGGAAACGCGCCGCCTTCGGCGCGATACATGGCCTTCAGCCGCAAGTAGAGATCGGACATGATCCGGATATCGTTGCGGGCTTCCCCCGGCGGCTCGGCCCCTTTCCAGTGCCACTGCAGCCAGCGCGAACTGTTGACCAAAGCGCCGTTTTCCTCGGCGAAACAGGTGGTCGGCAGGCGGAACACTTCGGTCTGAATTTCCGCGGGATTCACGTCATGATATTCGCCGTGGTTCCGCCAGAATTCGGACGTGTCGGTGGCCAGCGGGTCCATGATCACCAGGAATTTCAACTTGGTCAGAGCTTCCGCGACTTTGTCCTTGTTCGGATAGGAGGCCAGGGGATTGAAGCCCTGGCAGAGGAAGCCGTTGACCTGACCCCGGGCCATGAGATCGAACATGCGCAGGCTGTCGTAAGGCTTGTCCAGCTTCGGCATCCAATCGTAGCAATAGTCGTTGTCCTGTGTCGCCGCCCTGCCGAACCAGGCTTTCATAAGGCTGGTGTGGAACTTGGGCGTGTTGGACCAAGAGCTCAATTGGTCCGGACGCAGCGGTTCGAGGGTCCGCTTTTCCAGATAGGCGGCCCTGGTGGTTTCGTGATCGCGCGGAAGGGTCATGTAGCCCGGCAACATCTCGGACAGCAGTCCCAGGTCGCTCAGGCCCTGGATGTTGGAATGGCCGCGCAAGGCGTTGACGCCGCCGCCGGACATGCCGATATTGCCCAGCAAAAGCTGGATCATGGCCATGACACGAATGTTCTGCACGCCCACCGAGTGATGGGTCCAGCCCAGCGCGTAGAGACTGGTCAGGGTGCGATCGGTGACGGCGGTGGAAGCGACCCATTCGCAAACCTTGAGGAAGGCGTCCGTGGGCGTGCCGGTGATGTCGGTAACCACTTCCGGCGTGTAGCGGTCCACATGGGCTTTTAGCAGATTGAACACGCAGCGGGGGTGCTGCAGGGTCTCGTCCACCCGGGCGAAACCGTTTTCGTCAAGCTCGTAGGCCCAGGTCGTGCGGTCGTAGCGCGCCTCGGGATTGTCAGGCTCGTAGCCGCTGAACAAGCCATCCTCGAAACGGAAATCCTCGCGCACGATGAAGGCGGCGTTGGTATAGGCCTTTACGTAGGCGTGGTTGACGGCATCCTTTTCCAGCAGATGACGGATCACACCGTTGAGGAATGCGATATCGGTACCGGCCCGAATGGGCACGTACAAATCGGCGACCGCCGCCGTGCGCGTGAAGCGCGGGTCCACGACGATGAGCTTGGCCTGGTTCTTCGCCTTGGCCTCCACCGCCCATTTGAAGCCCACCGGATGGGCTTCCGCCGGATTGCCGCCCATGGCGATGATCACATCGGCGTTCTTGATGTCCATCCAGGTATTGGTCATGGCGCCCCGACCGAAACTGGAGGCCAGGGCCGATACCGACGGCGCATGGCAGATGCGCGCCTGACTGTCCAGCATCACGATCCCCAAGGCGCGCGCGATCTTGCCGGTCAGATAGCCGGTTTCGTTGGACGCCGCCGAGGCCGCTAGAAAGCCGACGGAAGCCCAGCGGTTGACCGTCTGGCCTTGTGCATTCCTGGCGATGAAATTGCGATCCCGGTCCTCTTTGACCCGCTCGGCGATGCGCCCCATGGCCCAATCCCAGGAGACCCGTTTCCATTCATCGCTTCCGGGGGCGCGGTATTCGGGGTAGCGCAGGCGCGAGGGGCTGTGCACGAAATCCAGGAGTCCCGAGCCCTTGGGGCACAGGCTGCCGCGGCTCACCGGATGGTCCGGGTCACCCTCGATGTGGATGATGTCGGCCTTGGCGTTTTTCGCCTTGTCGCCGAGGCTGTACATGATGAGGCCGCAAGCCACCGAGCAATACGGGCAGGTATTGCGGGTTTCCGTGGTGCGCGTCAGCTTGAATGCGCGCACTTCCGCCAGCGCTTCCCCCGGCGAAAAACCCAAGGCCGCCAGCGTGGAACCTCCGAGCGTTGCGGCACTCAGTTTGAAAAACTGGCGCCGTGTGACTTGCATGGTTGCCCACCTCCCCTAACGGAAAAGCCGACTAAAATGGACAGGAATTGCAACGTTTTCTTCCCGTCCATCTCAATAGCGACCGTACTCCATGCCGATCTGTTTGGCAAGGCTTTTTGATCGCTCCTTCGGTCTCCGAGGATGGGCGAATGTAGGGGCGACCGGCCGGTCGCCCCTACTTAATCCAGAATTCTCCCAAGCGGTCCAGCCGTTTTGACTTCTTGAGGAATTTGCGCCGCAGTTTCTCCTGCCGCCGCTCCAATAGGCGAAGCAGATAACCGATCACCGCCGCGGTGTGCTTGGAGCGCTTCTCTTGGGTTTCCAGATAATCCCGCAAGCGGTGCATTTGCACCGCCGCATCGTTGTAGTCGCCCAGGAGGGTCTGTATTTTCTTGAGGCCACCAATCGCCTCCTTGGCCCGTGGATCGTCGGTTTCTTGTTGCGCAAATTCCAGCAGGTAGCGCAGCTTTTTGCAGGCGATGCGCAGCCGGTGCATTTCTTGCGGCGAACTCTTGGCGGTGATTTTTCGGGCGCGCTTCAATACTTTGCCTATTCGGCGTTCAACTTTTCGCTCAATCGCCGATTCCAGAGCCCTGTCTTTCCGCCCCTTTTCCGAAAAGCCTGAATCGGCGGCCAGATCGACTGAATCCGCAACCAACCAGTGCTCCCAATCGGACTTGAGCTTTCGGTAGGTCGGAGCGGCAAGCAGCGCCGACACTTCTTCGTGCGCCTGAAGCCGGCGACCTTCCAGGTCCTTGCGAATACCTTCCAAACCCGGCTGCAGGAATGCCGGCAGCCAGGTCCGGTAGGTCGCCAGATCCGCGAGAAACACGTCGGCATCGCGCGCCGGGTTGGTGGCCCGGGCAACTTCCGCCATGTCCTCGCGCAGCGCCGCCAAGTCCTCCAACAGATAATCGCGCATCTCTCCCAGAAGCGCCCGGCTGCGGCGCAGAGCCACGCGGAACTTATGCAGGCACTCGGGATCCCGATTCTCCGAAAGATCCGTTTCCCGGGCCGTCAACGCCCGATATTGGCCGTCCAGATAGCGGCGCACCGCCTCCCCCACGGAAACATAAGACTTCATGATTCAACCACCCATTCCAGTTTTTCCCGGCAATGCTTGCAAACATAGGTCCGCTCGCCTTCTTGGATGCGCCGGTGCCGGATACTGGTGAGATCATGCTCCCGGCAGCCGCAGCGATAAGTGAACCGTTGCAGGCGCCGCACTTGGGCATGAGTCACATCGTAATCGTGACAGCGACGAGGTTCAAGGCCGAATAAGGCCATGATCGATTGCCATTCCTCTCCATGGGGTTGGATCTTCTTGCCGTACACCCAATACGCCACCGCGTGCGCCAGTTCGTGGGCCACGGTCACCCGCAGGAAGTGTTCGCGGTTATCGCGCATCAAGACGGCATTGAAACGCAAACGGACTTTCCCCTGGCGTATTTGCATCTGGCCGGCGGCCTGCCCCTTGAGATCGAACCCGACCTCGAATCCGGGCAGGATCCGCCACTGGAAACGTCTGGCGGCAATCGCCAAAAGTTCGCCCAAACGTTCATAGACCGCCGCCATTTGCGCGCTATCGATCTGACTCACATTCCGCTCCTCTAAGACAAGCCCCGTTATAATAAAACTTACCGCCGCCAAACCCGTCAATTAAGGTAGAATTTCAGAATTTAATTTTTTGGAGATTTCATGGAAACACTGGAAATCAATACCTTGACCCGCAAAATCGAAGACCTCCAGGGCCGGACCGATGCCCTGAGGGGGTATCTTTGACTACGAGGAAAGAAAAGAACGCCTTGAGGAAGTGCTAAGGGAGCTCGAAGACCCCGAAGTCTGGAGCGATCCCGACCGGGCCCAAGCGTTGGGGAAGGAAAGAGCGCAACTGGATGAAATCGTCCAGACCGTCGACCATCTGACCCAAGGGCTCGAAGACGCCGGCGAGCTGTTGGAAATGGCCCTGGATGAAGCCGACGAAGACACCGTGGCCAGCATCGCCGGAGACTTGGAGAACTACGAGAAAACCGTTGCCGAGCTGGAATTCCGGCGGATGTTTTCCGGGGAAATGGATCCCAACAACGCTTTTCTGGATATTCAAGCCGGCTCAGGCGGCACCGAGGCGCAGGACTGGGCCGATATGTTGATGCGCATGTATCTGCGCTGGGCCGAACGCAAAGGCTTCCAAGCCGAAATCATCGAACTGTCGCCGGGGGAGGTCGCCGGCATCAAGAGCGCCACCCTCAAGGTGGAAGGTTCCTACGGCTACGGCTGGCTGCGCACCGAAACCGGGGTTCATCGGCTGGTGCGCAAGTCCCCGTTCGATTCGGGGAATCGTCGCCATACGTCCTTCGCGGCGGTATTCATCTCCCCGGAAGTGGAGGAAGACATCGACATCGACATCAATCCGGCGGATCTCAGAATCGATGTGTATCGCGCTTCGGGCGCGGGCGGCCAGCACGTCAACCGCACCGAATCGGCGGTCCGGATCACCCACCAGCCCACCGGCATCGTGGTCCAATGCCAAAACGACCGCTCCCAGCACAAGAACAAGGCCACCGCCATGCAGCAGCTTCGCGCCAAACTGTATGAACTGGAAATGCAAAAGCAACGGTCCGAGCAGCAGCAGTTGGAAGAGTCCAAGGCCGATATCGGTTGGGGGAGCCAAATTCGATCCTACGTCCTCGACCAGTCCAGAATCAAGGACCTGCGCACCGGCGTGGAAATCGGCAATACCCAAGCGGTGTTGGACGGCGACCTGGACGCCTTCATCGAAGCCAGCCTCAAAAGCGGACTGTAACCTCAAACCATCGACGACATGACTGATAAAAGTACGCAAGATTTGACCGCGCAACGCAGAGCCAAGCTCGCCGCTTTACGTGAAGCGGGCATCGCTTATCCTACCGACTTCCGGCGCGACAGCGTCGCCGCCGAGCTTCACGCCAGATACGGCGAAGAAGCGCCCGAGCTCTTCGATCAGACCCCTTTGCGGGTACGGGTCGCCGGGCGCATGATGACCCGCCGGATCATGGGCAAGGCCAGTTTCTGCCACCTCCGGGATTACTCCGGACAAATGCAACTCTACGTCACCCGGGACGGACTGCCGGAAGGCCTTTACCGGGAATTCAAGAAATGGGATATCGGCGATATCGTCGGTGCCGAAGGGGTTCTGTTCAAAACCAAAACCGGCGAGCTGAGCGTCAAGGTGGATGAAATCCGCCTTCTGGCCAAGTGCCTTCGTCCTTTACCGGAGAAATATCACGGTCTGACCGACCAGGAAATGCGCTACCGCCAGCGCTACCTCGATCTCATCATGAACGAGGTGACGCGCCGGACGTTCCAAATCCGCTCCCAGCTGGTGCAAGAGATGCGCAGATTTCTGATCGAACGCGATTTCTTGGAGGTGGAAACGCCGATGATGCAGGTGATCCCGGGAGGCGCCGCCGCCCGGCCGTTCGTCACCTATCACAACACCCTCGACATGCAGCTGTATCTGCGTATCGCGCCCGAGCTCTACTTGAAGCGCCTGGTGGCGGGAGGATTCGAGCGGGTATTCGAAATCAACCGGAATTTCCGCAACGAAGGACTTTCCACCCAGCACAATCCGGAATTCACCATGCTGGAATTCTATCAGGCCTATGCCGAATACAAGGACTTGATGGATCTGACCGAAGTGATGTTCCGGGATCTGGCGGAGACGGTGCTGGGCAGCGAAAGAATCGTCTATCAGGACCAGGAAATCGATTTCGGCAAATCCTTCCAGCGGTTTACCTTGCTCGAGTCCTTGATTCGCTTCAATCCGGGCCTGGCCTCCGAGGACGTGGACAACCTGGAGTCGGCCCGCCGAGTGGCGGAAAAATTGGAGATCCCCATTCTGCCGGGCTTCGGTTTGGGCAAAATCCAAACCGAAATCTTCGAGAAAACGGTGGAGCCGAAACTGCTCGACCCCACCTTCATCACCGAGTATCCGGTGGAGGTTTCTCCGCTGGCCCGTCGCAACGACAAAAATCCGGAGGTCACCGATCGCTTCGAGCTGTTCATCGCCGGCCGCGAAATCGCCAACGGTTTCACCGAGCTCAACGACCCGGAGGAACAGGCCGAGCGCTTCCGCAGCCAGCTCGAAGCCCGTGCCGCGGGAGACGAGGAAGCGATGCACTTCGACGAAGATTACATCACCGCGCTGGAACACGGAATGCCGCCCACCGCCGGGGAAGGCATCGGCATCGACCGGTTGGTGATGCTGTTCGCCAACGCCCCCTCCATCCGCGACGTGCTGCTTTTCCCGCACATGCGGCCCAAAGCGTCCAGCCCATCGTCGGATCAAACGGAATAACGCCGCGCTTTGGGAGTCAGGGCACCTTGGCAAGGTGCCCTGACTTTAAATTTTGATAAAGTCTGAGCCGCCATGGCCGAATTCAATTACAGGGGTATCTCAACTAAACTCGGTTTTATGCAATCACCCATGCCTGCTCTATTCGCTTGATGTCCATGGTCTCATCGACAGATCCTTTCGCCATGTCCGAGGGGACCTCTCCCGCCGTTTCCGACCGCTTCCTGCGGCATTGCTATCGAGCACTGAAGGAAAATCAACTGGTCCTCCCGACCATTCCGGATATTTCCATCAAAATACGCCGAGCCATCAACGACCCCAAGGCCAACAACGCCAGAATCGCCCGGGTCGTGCAGATGGATCCGGTCATCACGGCGCGGCTGATCCAAATTTCCAACAGCCCCCTCTATCGAGGACGGCGGCGCATCGAGAGTTGTCCTCAAGCGCTTACCCGGCTCGGGCTGAAAGTTGCCCAGCGCCTGATTACCAGCTTTGCCCTCAAGGCGGTTTTCAAGGCTAAAAGCCGTGTCGTCCAAAAGCGCATGCAGGAATTGTGGCAGCACAGCAGTTATGTGGCCGCCATCTGCGCCGTACTGGCGCACAAGACGCCCGGCTTCGATCCGGATCGGGCCATGCTGGCCGGCTTGATTCACGATATCGGGGCGGTGCCGGTCCTCACCTTCGCCGATAAGCACATGGACTTGCTGGAAAACACCGAGGAGCTGGCTTATACGATTGACAAACTGCGCGGCCCTGTCGGGTCGGCCATTATGCGAAAATGGGGGTTTCCGGAGGATTTCGAAGCGGTCACCGTGGCGTGCGAGGATTGGTCTCGCGACAATATACCGCAGCCGGATTACGTGGATTTGGTGCTCGTCTCCCAATTGCACAGCTTCGTGGGGACCCCGAGGCTCCATCAATATCCCCGCATCGATGAAATCCCGGCCTATCGCAAGCTCCTGGCCGGACGCCTGGATGCCGAAACCAGCCTCAATATCCTGGAATTGGCCAAGGAAGAAATCTGGCAGATTCAGAACATGTTATCGGTTTGATCCGTGAATATCGGGTTGCCTCGAATCACCCTGACCCAGACGCCCGACCCCGGTGCCTTAAAGCTTTCCGCGATAGGCCTGAGAGCCGGTGAGCGCCTGGAAGCTCGGGTCCTGGCCCAATCCTCTCCCCGGCAATTGCTTCTGGAGGTGGGAGGTCGCCGTCTCCAGGCCGAAACCAACCTGCTGTTACGCCCGGGGGATCAATTACGCCTGGAGGTGGTTCGCGCAGGTCCCCAGCCGCATTTAAAAGTCCTGGCTCACCACCGCCCCGAATGGACCGATAAATCGGCGCTGCGCCATGCCTTGCCCCGACAAATACCGCTGGATCGGGCGCTGCAAAACCTAAAAGAGATATTCGATCGTCCCCAATCCCAAAGCTTGCTCCCCTCTTCGCTGCACAGCCAGCTCAAAACCCTGATGCACTCCCTTCCTCGGCTAACCGCCCTCACTCAAGCCGATACCCTGCAAGCGGCCATCCGACGAAGCGGTCTGTGGGCGGAAACCTTGGCCGCCTCGCCGCACTCGCCGTCCACCGGCAGCGGCGATCTGAAAAGCCATTTACTTCAATTGGCCGTCAAAATCAGCGGCCACGTCACGCAAACCGACACCGCTTCACCCGTTGCCGGTCAACTCAAGGGGCCGCCTTCCGGGCCTCCATCGCCAACCGCTCAGTCGGAATTATTGGCGGAATTGGGGGAAAAGGTCTCCGGAGCCCTGGCGCGGATCGTACTGGATCAGCTCGCCTCGCTGCCCAAGCCGGATAACCCGACGCTCACCTGGCATTTCGAAATTCCGTTTCGGACGGGCGAATTCGTCGATACGCTTCGTTTGACCGTCCACGGAGATAAGACGGCCTCCAAGGATCCTCGCGAGAAGGCGCCTTGGGCCGTCGACCTGGAAATGGAGCCACCCGGCCTGGGACGCATTCGGGTAAAACTGGTGCTGCAAGGGGAAAACATCAGCAGCTATTGGTGGGGAGAACAAGTGCATACCGCCCGCTTGCTCGAACGCCATATGGATACCTTGGCGCAACGTTTTCGTTCCGCCGGCCTCCAACCGGAGCGTTTGCAGACCCTCGCTGAAATTGAGGCTCAACCGATTTCGGAGGCGATTATTAAAGGCCCCCTATTGGATGAAAAGATATGAGCGACAAACGCTTGTTTAATCCACGCGACATTGCCGTCGCCTTACGCTATGACGGGACTTCAGCGCCGCGCGTCGTCGCCAAGGGCCGCGGCGAGACAGCCGAACGGATTACCGAGACGGCCGAGGAACATCAGGTCCCGTTACATGCCGACCCTCGGTTGGCGAGCGTTTTGGCCCAAGTTCCATTGGGAGATGAAATCCCGCGCGAACTTTACCTCGCGGTAGCGGAAGTGATCGCATTCGCCTATTGGCTCAGCGGAAAGGAGACTTTGCAGAAGAAAACCAGCGCGCGGGATCAAGCATCCGAATAGCTGCCTTTGCCGGCAACCCCGTCGGCACGGTGCATTCGAATCAACAATTCCGCTTCTTCGCGGCTAAAGCCCCACTCGCTCACCAGCTCTTCCACATCCGCGCCCTCGCGAATGCGCTCGATGGCGGTTTGATAGGTCGATCCTTGTTCATGACCCGCCTCCTGAGTCCATTGCTGAATCCCTTCCAGACGTCCGGACAACTCCAGAAACCGTTCGTCCATCCTCACCGCCGCCGCACACAGACCGGCCAGATCACGCTGAAGCCGCTCCTGGTTTTTTTGCCACTGATCGACTCGCCGTACCAAACGGCTCTGGCGTCGCCATAATCCGATCAAGATTCCGGCCAGGCTGAGCACGGCACAACTTAAGATCCCCAACGCTAGGTAAAAAATGGGCCCATCCATCAAGCATATTCATCAACATGAGGAGACTCGCCATCTTCTTGGACTGCTGGGCTTTGTTCTCCCGGTTGAGTCCCCGACGGATCGATCACCGGATCGGGACGATCATCGGGCGTTCTAGATCGCGATCTATCGTGAGAATCAATATGCCCGATCGGGGCGGTTTTTTCCAACGGTTTAACCGGCGACATGGTCAGAAGTGTCAATTTTTTTGACATGGGCGATCATAATCATTTCCCACCCCAGCTATATCTTTCAAAAAAACATGTTATATCAAAAAGATAAGATATATGGCACGAGTTATGCTTTGATAAATAACAATAAATTCTTCAGTGACAGATCATGAAAGCACCATCAGCAAATCATCATGCGATGCATCGCAACGATGCCTTTGATAAGTGTAATACATTCTGCAAATCCAGTTTTCCGGCTAGGCTTTTTATCCAACCGATTATCCTAGCCTCATTAACGCTGTGGGCCGCTCCGATTCTCGATGAGCCGGAAAAGCGCTTAATCGCGGATGTTTTTGCTCGTCCCCCCCTAACCCCGAATAGACAACTTGAAACCACACAATGGGAGATAGATACGACCTTGCCTCCGGAAGCGGTTTCCGATGGATCGATTTTTTTCGTATCCGACGGAAGTTTTCAAGAAGCGGCGCTCGATGATTTAGCACCGGCAGCCAGCACGGAATCCGCTTTTACCATCCTGGCCACATTACAGAACCCTCAAAATAGACTTTACCTGGATTATTCGGGGGTTTTTTCCACCGCTCAAACCTTTTCCCATACGAACGCGATCGCTGCGAATTTCTCCAACCCAATCGCTCCGAACGCTCACATCGCCACTGGTGGCAGCTCGGTCGACGTCTCACCCACTCCCTTTCTTTACAACGGCGGGGTCAATATCGCCACCATCTCAAATAGCCATAACACCAATGCATTCGCAAACGCCAGCGAACCCCTCATCGCGAAAGCGGTGACCGGTAGTCAAGGAGCGGTCACGGGGATCGGCATTCAGACCGACGCCACCTGCCAACCGGAGACGGATACCAATACTTTGCTGAATATCGCTTGGAATGCCCATCAATTGGATCTCCAGGCCCATCCTACCGTCGCGTTCGCCATTATGAGGGATACGGTGAACGTGATTCAGCAGGTTGGAGATCAAGTCTCCATCAACACAGTGGGGTTTGTCATTTATGTGGAAAACGGCGAAACGACCCGGATTCCCATCGGTTCGCCGAACAGCCATCAAAGCATTGAAGATTGGTTTCAGCAGAACCTGAGCCAATCCGAGGAAGGGGTAAGCCTGAACGGCGGCTCTTCTCCACTCAACGTTCCAGTCGTTCTGATGGACCCTTGCAATCCCCAAAACAGCACCGTGGTGAGCATTCAGAACACCCATACCGAGGGCTCCTACGAGGCTCCGCCAAGAGCGGTCCCTCAAGTTGCCGAAAAGGCTGGCTACATCCCTCCAACCTCTAGCTCGGGACCCAATATTCATTGGAATCCGAACACCAATCTCCTTTCCTTCGACCCGGTACCGATCAATGTTTTAACTGGCGGACCTCGAAATACCGTCAGCCCTCGCTACCGAAACGACCCCTTGAACGGCGGCACCCTGGAAATCGATCCCTTGCTCCGCTTCACCAACCATGATGGCCGGGAATATTTCACCGGGGACGAGCTGCGTATTTTCGACAAGGACGGAAACTTGCTGCTGCAAACCACTCTGCCCACCTTGGTATATGAAGATACCTTGGGGGACGAACAAGGCTTCAACCTGTTCGGGCCGATTCTAAATATCGAACAAGCCCAAACAGGTCAATCAGACTGGCTGGACGAATTCCTAAGCGAACTGACCCCGGATTCCGATCTGATTCCGGAACTTTTCGTCGGCCTGGATTTCACCGATGAAGACCTGTGGGAAGAGGCCTTCGACCAACCCGGCAAAGTATTTCTCTCTTTCGCCGGTCTCGCACAGGTGCCGGCACCTGCGCCGTTGATGCTGCTCCTCATCGGCCTGCTCGTCCTCTTCAAAAATCGACGTCTATCTTACAAAAGGCATGTTGAATCGCAGCGGCACTGATACGTTGATGAAATAATCCGGGGCGTCTTCCGTCAAACCGATGCCACCGAAGACGGAAAGCAAAAATCCTCTTCCAAGAATCGACGAAGCTCCGAACACGAAAGAACTGGAAACCCGATCGCTTCCCTTAATGGTGCGGCCATTCAATTTAACTTCATCGATAAAGCTCTGTTCTATGGAGATACTCAGGGACGTTTCGGGACTAGCCGCCAAAAGCGCTCCCACTGAAAACCCAAACCGATCTCCGGGATTATTGTTGTTTTCGTCAAACGCCCCCTCATAGAAAAAACTACCCGTAAAGGCTAAAGGATCCTGACGCTTCAAGGCGGTTAACGAACCTCTTAGACGGTGAAAACCGCCCCCCAACTCCACGCCGTCGTGGATTCGTCTGCCGGTTGGTGCGAACCAGGTCAAACGCGCGATCAGATCCGGTCGCCATTTTCTTTCTCGAAACAGAGTCTTGGCGATACCGACCTGAATATCGCCCAAGTGGGAGGCCGAGTCTTTGCGTTCGGTAGATTGCCTCGTATTGAAACTCGGTGTATTAGTAAGGGTCCGATCCACTATGGTATAAGGAATACTCAGCTCTAGCTGAGCATCCATGGGCAATCCCAAACGAGAAAAGATACCTGAATTAAACCGATCTTGCTTGATTTCTCGGCTCCCCACCCCCTGCAACTGTCCCTCCTCATTGACAAACAAGATGGGACGATCAAATTCCTGACGTGTATACACGAAAAAAGGCTGGATTTCAGCACGGCCGAAAGGCAATAGCAGCGCCCCGACCTGGGTCAAGGTACGCTCCAAGGCATGTTCCGCCGCCTCTTCATCGACTTCAAACGAGCCTGCTCCCCCTTTTTGTTTTTTTGGCTTCGGCGGCGGTGTCGCTTGGGCTACTTTATGGTCCGTGGCTGGTTTCTTCTCAACCTCCTGATGGCGGCGGGCTTGCTCGGTTGGGGGTGAATCCTTTCTCGCTTTTTCACCAACCAGTTTCTCCAGATGGGTCACCCGGCGCTGCAAATCAGAAATTAATCGGTCACGTTCTTCCAGCTTCTCCAACAGCGTTTTTACGGGGGGATCGGAATGATCCACCCCCCATGCGGAAAATGTGAAGCAAGCCAATATCCCCGCTCCTGCCAGCTTCCTCAATTTTTTCACGATTTTTCATTCCTTTTATCTCAGCATCACGAAATCTTCAGGGCGCGGCGCCAACTGATTGGGCGGATCCCCCCCATCCTCTCTTTGCACCATAAAGCCTACCTGTCCGAATTGAGGGTAATCAATCCACGCATCCACGAAGCGACGGACGGTCATGGTTCGATTTCCCCAAGCGGGATCGGCCAATAATACTCGATTCCCTCGCATTCCACGAAAAACCACAAAATGATTATAGCCGTGCAGATTGAGAGGAACGATCATTGGAGCCTTTTTGAGCAGCCCTTCTAGATCCAGTTTACCGTAACCGACGCCTTTATAACCACGGGCATCCACATAGCGCTTCAAATCCAACAGGGAAAAACCCTGGCGGATCTGAACCAGGCGCGGATTTTTCAAATATATTTCCCGTTTAATCAAACCTTTTGCAACTTCTTTTTCCGATACCGAGTCTCCATACTGATAATTGAGCAAGGTCGCCAAGGTTGCGGCACCACAGCTCAAGTCCCATTTTTGAATGACTACATGCTCATGACGCATTTCCAGCAAGGACTTGACCGTACGTCCCTGTCCGGGCAAAGTCCACATTAACAGAGCCAACCAAACAACAACTCCTCGCCATCCCCAATCGCTAAAGAGACGCTTTTTCATGACGGTTTGTTCGAATCGGTATTCAAAACTTCTAGTAATGGCTTGATATGTTTGGCATACCGCTGCCACCGTTTCACCGACTTGGTATAGATGGGTTGGCGAACTTGCCAGACACTGGCAGTGGAAACATTGCGTCGGGTTTTGTGGAAATTTAGGCAATTATCCTCCCACTCGAGGCCGATGAAGTCGATGATACGACGGCTTTCCCGTTGCGGAGTGTCCACTAGACGCTCGTATTCGACCTCCAATATCGGCATGGGAAGGACGGATTTCCAATGACGAGCGATTCGTTCTGTCTCCAGGTAAAATTTTCCTGAATCTCTGAGATCAGTAGAGTACGGAACTTCATCCGTGAATCTTTGAAAGAAACAGGATAGACAGATATCCTTGGGATCGCGCCGGCAGTAGATGATCTTGGCATTTGGGAACATCATCGCGATCAGACCCAATTGCCAGATATTGTTGGGCATTTTGTCGGTGATCCGCTCCGTCGGCCCAGCCAAATGGGTAACGTAGTCCAAATACTCATTGGCCGCACCTTTTACCATTTCGTGATCCAACCGGGATATTCCTTCAGGATAGAGGCCACACCCCAGCCGTTCTTGAAGCTTAGCTACGATCTGGCTGATCTTTTTGAGCTCGCCGGCGCCGAAAGCACGGGAATGGCTGGCGATGATTTGCTCTACCAGGGTAGTGCCTGAGCGAAACATGCCTACGATGAAAACCGGAACCTCGGACTCACTTGCCCGCGGCACGTCGCCAGAGAAAAAACCTTGTGGAAAGGCTTCTATGATATTGTCGACGTATTTTGAAAATTGATCCATGTCAAGGGCTTTATTGCGGGAATCCAAATCCGCTCTCCATAAGCGATTGGCTTCGGCATAATTCATGAATGCTCGATCGAAATCGCCGATGTCATCATATGACTTACCCAAGGCAAAATGCAGGGGAATGCGCTGAATAGGCAATACATTCGGGTCCTGCAACAAGGACTCGATCTGCTGGATTTCCTCGCCCTCGGCCTTGATCTTGTAGCAATTAACCAAATGCCGATAGGCTTCTCCCTGTTTGGGCAGAATGCGGATCGCTTCTTTAAAACATTTTGCTGCCTCGGTCATCTTCCCCTGCTGTTGCAGCACCACCCCCAAATTACTGTGGGCGCTTGGATGGTCAGGATTGAGTTCTAATGCCTGGCGAAAATAATTCACCGCCTCCTCTGGCTGGCCTCTATTGAGGTATACCGCCCCCAAGTTATTGTATGTATCCGCGTGATCTGCATTTATGGCCAACGCCTGGCGAAAATACTCTTCTGCTTCAACCAATTGCCCATCATTCAGGTAGGTCGTACCCACATTATTGATGGCCTCGACAAACCGGGGATGGATGGCCAATGCTTTGCGGAAGCATTCCCGCGCATCCTCGAATTGATTGTAGCTTAAGTAAATCTGGCCAAGGTTGTTGAGCGCCTCGGAGGAGTCAGGCTTGACAGTCAATGCCCGCTCCAGATATTGGACCGCCTCGGCCAACCGGGAATCCTTGAACAACAAGCCGCCCATGTTGTTATTGGCATCGGCGTGATCCGGATTAATCGCCAAGGCTTTCCGGAAATGCTCCACGGCTTCTTCGGGTAAGCCTTGACGCATCGCCACACTCCCCAGATTGTTATAGGCATCGGCGTAATCGGGACGGAGGGCTAATGCTTTGCGAAAATAATCGGTCGCTTCCTTCAATTTCCCTTCATTAAGGGAAATAACCCCCAGATTGTTGAGTACTTCAGGATTGGTAGGTTTGACTGCTAACGATTGACGGAAACATCCACCGGCTTCTACCATACGCCCCTTATGCTGGTGGATGAATCCCATATTGACCAGAGCTTCGGGATGGTTTGGGTTAATCGCTAACGCTCGAGAAAGGAATTCTGCCGCTTTTTCGAGGTCGCCTTGAGCCATATGAATGATTCCCGAGTTGGTTTGGGCATCGGCATGCTTAGGTTTGATGGACAATACTTGCTGAAACTGTTCACCGGCCTCCATCAAGCGACCTTGATTCATCAAGATAATACCGAGATTATTACCAGCATCGACGTGCTCAGGCTGGTTTGCCAGCACTTGCCGAAAACAATCTTCCGCCTCCGCAAGTCGTCCTTGACCTAGCAGAATCACGCCCAGATTGTTAAGCGCGTTAATGTGATCCGGATCCAGTTCGAGGACCTTTCGAAAACATTCGCCAGCCTCCTCAAGGCACCCTTGGTTCAAAAAAACGATCCCCAAGTTATTGCGCGCATCCGGGTAATCTGGCTGGACAGACAAGGCCTTGGCAATCCATTCCACCGCTGCTCGATGATCGCCCTGTCGCGAAGCAACCACCCCGATAAAATGAAACGCTACCGGATGGTCTGGACATTGCGCCAAGACCTGTCGATACAAGATCTGGGCTTCTTCAAGCTGCCCATGATCAAGCAATTGTCCGGCCTGCTTAAGTATTGCTTCCGGATCCTGGGTTACCGCCGGCTTGTCAAACGTATGTTGATGATCCATTTTCATAAGCAAAACCGATTTTTGCGTCTATACTTTTTGATGTGGGGGGCGTAACTCTATCGTCCTAGAGCATTTAGCCTTTGGCTTTAAAAACCTCGCCGCAGTGATCCTGCGGCGAGGTCTTGCCCTCCACACTGCTTAAGGGCGTAACTCTATCGTCCTAGAGTTCAATTGACAGCAGCAGCGGCTCCGCTGGCAGAAGTTGCTGCTGCACCGCCTGTTCCCCCCGCACCGGTTACGGCGGAGATACCAATGCTGGTATCACTAGATTGACCTAATGCGAAGACATAGGTGGTAGTGGAAGTGGACGTCGCAGCAATAGCCGAGGTAGCACTCAAAACGCTACCCGATGCGGCCCCCAGGGCCGAGGCGGCAGCTACCGCAATAGGCAGGACGGTGGCACCCGCTGTGATGCCATCCATCTGGGTATCGCTTAACGCCAGGGGTTGAGCATTCACGCCTCCGGCAATTGCCAGCACAGAAGCTCCCGCCACGAGAGAAGTTACAGTCTTCATTTTCGATTCTCCTGTATTAATTCAGATTAAATGTTCGCTTCAAAGCGCCGTTACTGCGATGCCGAAGCCGAAGCTGCGGCCGCAACAGACACTGTCGGCAGCAGTTGCCCCCCTTGGGTGGGGATGGCGGGCAAAGCCACCACATAAGCGATAGTGGAAGTAGAGGTGGCCGCGAGAATCTGACCAACTGCTGTTGCTGCAGCAGTGGCAGCGGCACTACCTGCAGCAGTCACCTTATCCATTTGGGATGCATCCAACGCTACCGGCTCACTTGCCGATACAGCGCCGGCAGCGGCCAGCATCGCGCCTGAAACAACACTGCTTACCATTTGCTTTTTCATCTCAATTTCCTCCTGATAAGGATTGAAGGTTAGACACATCCGGTCCTGGCATATAAGGACCGGAGACCTGAAGCCGCCCAGCCACCCGGCTGGAGGGCTGCAGATTCTGATTACGGGAAGTAGCCCAGCCCGACGATTCCGACTTCTACGGCTGCCCCCGAACTTATTTCAAGAAAACCGACTTCGGTGGTCGAACCCAGCGAGATCGTCATGGTGCCGTCCTTGGATCCGGAATTGTTCGCATGAACTATCGGTTCGACCGAAGTTTCGGTCGTGGAGCCTTCGCCTATTCCGACGGCAATGGCCCCTCCGCCTGCCCCTACCGCAGATCCGGAGATCCCTGAGTCCGGGTTGGAAACGCTCGACACCGCAGCGGTATTAGTGTTAGTGAGCGCAATAATGGGAGAGGTGGCCGTCGCGTTTGCAGTGACCACCGCCACGCCTCCAGCACTAATCCGGTCCATCTCAGCACCTGTCAATAAGGTTGGCCCTATAGGATCGGCCATTGCAGCAGACGCTATTAATCCAGCACCTGCACCTAAAGCTAAGACTTTATTCATGGCAAACCTCGGATAACAGAAAAACATGATATTTTTGACATCTTTATTTCTATCTCCATTTCTATCTCCCAGAGACGATGGGATGCCCTTCATCAAATAATCTTGCATACTGCATGCCAATAATTTTCACCCAAACTGTAACTTACTGTTTTTTTAAAAGAAAATACACCTATAATCCATATCAACAGAGTCTTTTTTTAAGAAATTTCTACAATCATGCTTATAGCTATGTAAAAAACCCTGACATATCTCTAACGGAATACATGCTTGCAGCGCCAAACAATAATTATTTATCAAAATTAAACAATAAAAATCAACACATTGATTTAACTGGATTTTCTCATAAAACCCAACCAAAGACTTTGGTCAAATACCTACTGTAATCTGTAAAAAAAAATGACATCGGAAGATGTGATTTCAATTTTTGATATAAATCAATTTCTACCCTTATATCGATACTCTTAATACAAGCCTTTGATTTTAATGGATTCAAAATATAGCCCAAGACAAAAACAGCTATAAATTAATTCTGACACTGTAAGCAATTGCTTACACATATATCCCCATTTTTTCTTAAAAAGAAATAATTCAAAACGTTTTCCCCACTCCTTGTCTGTTTTTTTTACATAGAATTTTTAAACAACTTCGCAAGCCAAAAAGTTAAAAAAACAACTTTATTAAACCCATTAGACAACCCCCCATAACTAATAGCATCGGCCAAGCTCTTTACTAAAACCTCGACAAAAGAAAAACTTCGACTTGGCTTGATATTTGCTTTTACAAAAAGGGAGGGGTAGTCATTTTTTGAAGCGTCTGATCGACATGACGCTTTCGCAAATAAGGTTATGAGCTTCTACCCGCCTTACCGGCTCCGAAAGCGGGAAATATCAACTTTATTGCCATCAACCTTCTACCCCGTAATTCGTGCCTACATTACAAGCAAACTACTTGGCCGAGCTAAATAATTAGCCAGCAACCGAAACTCGATTGATATGGAGGAATCCATGAGACATAAACATCTTCTTTTGCTCTCTCTGACCCTTGGCTCTTTTTGGTCCATGCCTTCCCAGGCATTGACACTTCCACCGATAGGCGGAGGAGGCGGAAGCACACCTAGCGCACAGGGCGTCATAATGGCGGTGTGCAAGCCCGTAGCCTCTACAGATTCTACTTCGGGATCTTGTTCTTCTTCAGGGGAAGGTTCCAGTAGCTGCTCAAGCAGTGCCGGAAGCGCAAGTGCCCCGACACCGAGCCGAATCACGGCGATGGAATTCGGGCCCAATGTGTCCCAAGACACCCAAACGGTTCTAGAAAATGAAATCGGAAACCCATGCACGAATTTCCTTGAGGAAATCGATTCCAGCCAATGCGCTTTTACTTCCGGAAATCCCATGAATATAATCTGCAAACTTCCATAATAAACACTGTTGCCATTACAAAATCCAGCACAAAAAAGCAGGTAGTCCCTGCTTTTTTGTGCTATTTTCCTAAATAACGACTTAAACGGATAAACACTCAAATTTACAGGAAAACTGTAATGAGTTTCTCACATCCTAGCGTTATACTTACTGCCATATGGATTCTGGCAATCTTTTTTAACATTCCCATTCAGGCGAAAGATTCAAGGAATTCCTCCACGATCAGTTCCCCGGCTTATTCGACATCCCACCGATGGATTTGGTATGACGGCAA
Organism: Methylohalobius crimeensis 10Ki; assembly: GCF_000421465.1. NCBI lineage: Bacteria > Pseudomonadati > Pseudomonadota > Gammaproteobacteria > Methylococcales > Methylothermaceae > Methylohalobius > Methylohalobius crimeensis. Next base: position 947,425 of record NZ_ATXB01000001.1, on the reverse strand, counting down.
CCAGAGACGTACATTCTGGCTTGCCTCCAGTGAAATCGCTGTTTTCTCTAAAACACGACACATCCAACCAGAAGAGTGGCCTCGGTTAATACAGGTTTTTCCAGATGCAAGTCTGATCGAAGCAAATGAACTCTATGCACGAATTCACCTGTCAAAACCATTGATTCGAAAAGAATTCGACCGGCTGCTCAAGCAGAGTCCATCCTCTGAAATCGAACGGATTGCCCCTGTGTTTCATCCGTCTCCTGAAACTAGGAAGTGGGGTTTTGTCCTCCTACCGGAAGTCATCGTTCAATTTACTTCTTCGAAATCTGCCAAGGAAGTTAAACGCTGGGGAAAAAATTATGACTTGTCACTCAAACGCAAATTATTGCCGAATAATACCTTCCTCTTTTCCTGCACCGGCCTGGACTGCATAAGGAAATCTCGGCAAATATACGAGCAGGACTCCTCGGTGCGTTATGCCTACCCGAATTGGCTTCGCCCTCGCCAAACACGCCTTGTCTTTAATGCTGATTTGCAAATCGAAAAAACCGCCACGCCGAAAATCGCAGTTCAAGGACAACCGCTAACCTATTTAATTACGATAAAGAACAACGGCCCCGATACCGCCAGAAACATTCATATAACGGATACACTTCCGTCAAGCACGACGTTCATATCGGCAACCGCTTCCAATGGCTTTTGCTCCGGCTCGGTCACCGTTGAGTGCACTATCGGTTTTTTGAAAAATGGCGGAACTGCCACGATAAGCCTGCAGGTCATTCCGACAGCAAGCAAGGAAATTACCAATACGGCTCAGATATCAGCCATTGGTAACGACCCCAATCCGGCCAATAACGCTGCCACGATCACGACTTCGGTTCCCCCCGGCGAGGACAACGACGAAGCAAGCTGGAACGACCCTCTATTCCAGGACCAATGGCACCTGGACAACACCGGCCAAGGCGGAGGAATGCCCGGGGCCGATATCCATATCACGCCAGCTTGGGCCGAAGGGCTTACCGGCGAGGGCACACAAATCACCATCGTCGACGACGGTTTGGAAATTAATCACGAAGATCTCAAGGCCAATACAGCTTCCGCGCCCCATTATGACTATGTGGGAAACGACGGAGATCCCACTGCCGGTAAACATGGGACTGCTGTGGCCGGAATCGCCGCCGCCAACGGCGATAACGGACTGGGAATCGTTGGCACCGCCCCTAACGCCGATCTTATCGGGCTAAGATTACTCGGCGCGACCAGCGACACCAATGAGGCTGCTGCATTGAATTATCGCCCTGACATCGTCGATCTATCCAATAACAGCTGGGGACCGCCGGACGGAGGTGAACTACTGGCGGGACCCGGCCCCCTCACTGAGACGGCCATCGCCGACGGAGCCACCAACGGCCGGAATGGCAAAGGTATCGTTTACTGCTGGGCGGGCGGCAACGGTGGAGACAACGACAATTCCAACTACGACGGATACGCCAATTTACGCTACACCATAGCGGTCGCCGCTTCCACCAACGAGGGGACACGGGCATTTTATTCCGAAAAAGGCGCCAACCTGCTTGTTAACACGCCTTCCAGCGGAGGCACTTTAGCGATCACCTCCACCGACCGATCCGGATTTTCGGGCTACGATTTCGGCAACTATACCGACGCATTTGGCGGCACTTCCGCCACCAGCCCTCTCGCATGCGGTGCGCTGGCTCTCTTGCTGGAAGCCAACCCCAATTTAAGTTGGAGGGATGTTCAACACATCCTGGCCACAACCGCCATACAAAATGACCCTCAAGATCCAGATTGGACGGAGAACGGCGCCGGTTATCCCATTAATCATCAATTCGGCTTCGGTCGGATCGACATCGCCGCAGCGGTGGAAACCGCTCGCAACTGGCCCCTCCTGGGAGATGAAATCACATTAAATGAGAATGCGTCACCGAATATTCCGATACCCGACGACAACCCCGGCGGTGTCAGTTCCCATGTGGAAATCTCCCAAGATATTCGGGTCGAATCGGCGGAAGTGATTTTCAATGCGGACGACCATCCTCAATGGGGGGATTTGGATATTCGCCTGATTTCGCCCGCCGGCACCGTTAGCGTGCTAGCCGAGCAACATGACTCGGGCAGTAACACCTCCCATTACTCCAACTGGCGCTTTACCTCCGTCCGCCATTTAGGCGAATCCTCTTGGGGTACCTGGACGCTCGAGGTTCGGGATCTGGCGAGCGGAAACACCGGCACCTTCCAAGCCTGGCGCCTTAATCTCTATGGTTCAGATTCTGGCGCACCGCCACCTCCTACCGAGGAAGCCGACCTCTCCATGACTCTGACAGATGAGCCCGATCCCGCAAGCATAGGTGAAATACTAACCTACACGGCGACGGTCGTTAATCACGGACCCGATGCTGCCACCGGCGTGACCGCTTCCCTTTCATTGCCAAGTCAGCTGGAGCCAGTGGAAATATCTACCAGCCAAGGCAATTGCACAGGCGAAATAAACACCTCCTGTATATTAGGAAACATAGCGACCGGAGAGCAAGCCACAATCACCCTCATTACCACTCCCACCAATGCCGGCGGCATCAGCGTGAGCGCCACTGCAACCGCCGACCAACCAGATCCGATCCCAGACAATAACAGCGCGACCGAAGCCACTACGGTTGATAGCAAGCAAATAGGCCACCTTCTGGCGGTACGGATTATTGGTACGGGCAGGGTAATCAGCGAACCTGCCGGTATCGATTGTCCAGAAGACTGTATGGAAACTTATCCCGCCAATACTTTTGTGACTCTAACGGCGGATCCCGCCGCAGGAAAAGAAGTCCTGTGGCTAGGGACCTGCAGCGGCACGCAACATACCTGTAGCGTCGAGATGACAGCCAAAAGAAGTGTAACCGCCTGGTTTCGCTAGAGCAATTCGTTAAAAAGTTTCCAGCTCGGCGATTTCCTCTTCGGTCAGGAATTTATTCAAGTCCACCAGGATCAAAAGATTCCCACCCCGACTGGTAACGCCTTGAATATACCGCGCGCTGTCTTCATTACCGACATTGGGAGCGGTCTCGATCTCCGTGGCGCGCAGCTCCACCACCTCGGCTACACTGTCCACCAAGATGCCGATGACCTGTTCGGCGGACTCGATAATGACGATCCGGGACATTCCATCGCTGGGCTTGGGCGGCAAACCGAAACGACTCCGAGTATCTACCACGGTCACCACGTTGCCGCGCAGATTGATGATCCCGATCACATAATCCGGCGCCCCAGGAACCGGCGCGATCTCACTGACCCGAAGCACTTCCTTCACTTGCATCACGTTGATGCCATAGGTTTCGTTCCCTAGTCGGAACGTCACCCATTGGAGCAGCTCGTCTTCGTTTTTTTCTCCGCCATTTCTCTTATGTTCCGCTGCATCTGCCATCTCAGGTACCTCCACCTCGTCCGGACTGCAAATCTTGCACTAATCTTGTCAAATCGATCAGGGGACATGGCTCTTTCAACGTCATCCCCAGCAACCAGGGGCGACGATTTCGGTCGGCGCGCCAACGCACTCCCGCCGGCAACCAAACGGAGAGCTCTTCTACTTTCCGGCAGACCAGAACCATATCGCCCACGGTAGGAAACAATAGCCCCCCATACGGTCCGCCGATGGATTTACCCGGCAAGATCCATTCCGCCGGATCCACCGCCCACATCTCGCGCTCGCCGACACTCACCCGCCCCATCGACCAATCGGGCCCCTCGGCTTGAGTCTCGATCTCACCTTCCCATTCAATCGCATCTCTAAGCTGCTGCTTCGGCACGGCGAAACGTACATTTCCCAGCCGGAACAACTGGACCGAAAATTCTTCTCGTATCCAATCGGGGCATCCTTCCGGTAAGGCGGGAGAGACCTGCAGCGGCCGGGAGTCCGTTTCGGTCAGCAAACCTTCAAGATAGTCGGCCAATACTTGCTCTTCCATCTTCATATCGATAGGGTCCCAGTTTGTTCTCCATAGCGTTTCGAGCCCATGCCTTTCTTCTCCTGCCTCCCCCCATGCTTTTTCAAGCCAGTCTCCTCGCTGTCACTGTCATCCAATCGCAATAAGGATTCCAACAAGTCGCCATACGCCTTCGCCGCCCGACATGAGGAACGATATAAAGAAACCGGCAAATGCGCCTGACTGGCCTCTCGCACTTTGGTATCGAGGGGGATGACGCCACCCCAGACATTTTCTCCGTAGCGATCCTTCAGGGCCTGCAGACTATCCGCGGAAACCTTGGGCCGCCGGTCGTACAAGGTGGGGACGATGGTAAAGGGAAGCGGCTGCTTGCGCGATCGTCCGATCATTGCCAGTGTCCTCTGCATACGTTCCAAGCCCCGCAGGGAGAGAAAGTCGGCCATCACCGGGATGATCAAACGGTTACACGCGGCCAGCGCATTGACCATCAACACCCCCAGCATCGGCGGACTGTCGATCAATACATAGTCGTAATGATCCACCAGTCTGAGCACGGCCTGGCGAATCACCAGGCCGAATCCTTCCACCGTTCCCGCCTGACGTTCGACGGTGGCCAACGTCATCACCGCGGGCAGCAGATCCAGCTTCTCCACCGATGTGGATTGCAGGCGGGCCGTCGGATCGGGCGGCTTACCCGCGGCCACGTCCTGAAAAAGCTCGTAGACGCCCGCGCCGGCGCTTTCCAGCGAGATGCCGAAATAGCTGGTCAGAGAACCGTGGGGATCCAAATCCACCACCAGCGTCCGCAGGCCGCGTGCGGTCAGCAATCCGGCCAGGCTTGCCGTGGTCGTGGTCTTGCCGACCCCGCCTTTTTGATTCGAAATCGCCCATACGTGCATCGATCGCCTCATTCGCTTGTTTGCTGCGGCGCGCTCGCCGCCAATAATCGCCCCCGTTCTCCGGCCGTCACTTGATAACGCGCCAAGTTTTTGGCTTGCAGCACCATCACCACACGTCGGTTGCGATAGCGCCCCGCTGCCGTCGCATTACCGGCCACCGGATGATTTTCCCCGTACCCGATTGCCGCCATACGGCGGGAAACGATCCCGTAATCGGCCAATCGCCTTACCACACTGGCCGCGCGCGCCGCCGACAATTCCCAATTAGACGGAAATGCTCGGGTATGAATGGGAACGTTATCGGTGTGGCCTTCGATATAAATGGGATTGGCCGGCATCTGGCGAACGATCTCGGCCAGCTTGGTCAACACCGGATCGGCTTCGTCGGAAAGCTCCGCACTCCCGCTGGGAAACAAAATCCCGCTTTTCATTTCCACCGCGATCCAATATTCATCGCGCTCCACCGTGACCAGATCGTCATCGATATAGGGAGCCAAGACCTCCTCGATCTGCTTCGCCAATCGCTGTAGGTTGGCCGATTCCGACACACCATCCACCTGAATGGGATCGCTGGTGCGCGGAATTTCTCCCACCTGGATTGGATCCGGCACTTTCCGCACCGACGCTTTTCGGTCCTTGAATACTTTTTCCAGCGACTCGGACAATACTTTGTACTTACCTACGTTCACCACGGAAATGGCATACATGACCACAAAAAAAGCGAACAGCAAAGTAATGAAGTCGGCATAGGAGATCACCCAGCGCTCAGGGGAATCCGATGCTTCTTCCAGCCGTCGCCGTCGTAAGCTACGCAAACTCATTCCAAAAATCCGCTCAGTTTGATTTCGATGTTGCGGGGATTTTCCCCTTCGGCAATGGCGATGATTCCTTCGATGATCAAAATTCTGCCCAGCGTCACGGCACGCACATGGGCCTTGAGCTTATTGGCAATGGGCAGGAACACCAAATTGGCCACCCCCACCCCGTATATGGTCGCGACGAAGGCGGTGGCGATCCCTTGCCCCAGTCTTTCCGGATCGGTCAAATTCTGCATCACCTGGATGAGCCCCAATACCGCACCCAGGATGCCCAAAGTAGGCGCATACCCGCCCATGGCTTCGAACACCTTGGCCGCATGCACCTCCTGCTGTTCCTTGGCATCCATCTCCAATTCCATCGCGTCGCGAATCACTTCGGGTTCATTGCCATCCACTAAAAGCTGGAGCCCTTTGCGGACAAAGCCGTCCGGTTCGCGATCGAGCTCGTCTTCCAACCCCAGCAAGCCTTCTCTTCTGGCCAAGGCGCTCCATTGCGCGATCTTGCGAATCCGCTTTTCCAGATCGATTTTAGGGGGCACCATCACCTGTTTGACTCTTTTCAGCGCACGCCAAAACAAATGCGGCGGCGTTTGCAGCAATGCCGCCCCCAGCGTCCCCCCCAATACGATCAATATCGCCGGTCCGTTGAGTAAGAAGGCGAGATTGCCACCCTCCAGCAGGTTGCCACCGATAATGGCACCCACGCCCAACAACAACCCGACCAAGCTCAGGGGATCCACAAGCTACATCGCTCCGAATAAACCGGCGATGGTCTCCAGGGAGAGCACCTGATCCACCACCCCCGCTTCCACCACCGCCTTGGGCATTCCGTAAATCGTGCAACTGGCCTCGTCCTGGGCCCAAATCTGGCCCCGGACGGCTTTCAAACGCTGGGCACCCAGCGTCCCGTCCATGCCCATTCCGGTCATCACCACCCCCAAAACCCGGCCACGGAAATGCTCGGCCACGGAGGAAAACGTGACGTCCGCGCTGGGTTTGTAGGTCTCCCCTGGATGGCCCGGACGAATCAGGATGCGTTTGCCCGAGATCAATTCCATCTGCAAACCGCCCGGCGCCAACAGCGCCACCCCCGGCCGAAGCCAATCTCCGTCCACCGCCTGCCGAACCTGGATCGCGGACAATTGATTCAAGCGTTCGGCAAAGCTGGGGGTGAAATGGCCCGGCATATGCTGGACCAGCAAAATCGGAAACCTCACCGAGGCCGGCAATTTCGGCAGGATTTTCTGTAACGCCAGGGGACCGCCGGTGGAAGCGGCGATGACCAACAGCTGCACTTGCTTTGCCTGGGACTCCAGTGCCGATCGCGGCTCCTGGCGGGGGCTAGATGCTTTCGGATTGACTGCGGGAACGGCGGACCGACGAACTTGGGAGCCCAGCACCCGCACCCGGTGGCGCAAGACCATTTTGGCCGCCTGGCGGTCATTATGGATATCCTCCAGCCGCTTGGGGATGAAATCCATCGCGCCCGCTTCCAGAGCCGCCAGGGTGGCCTGGGCGCCGGCCCGGGTGAGCGCCGACAACATCAGGATCGGGGTAGGACGCCGCCGCATGATCTGTCTGACCGCTTGTATGCCGTCCATGACCGGCATTTCCACGTCCATGGTGATCACATCCGGCTGAACGGTCACTGCTTTGCGTACCGCCTCCGCGCCGTCCCGCGCCACCTCCACCACTTCGATATCCCGATCTTCCTCCAGAATCTCGGCGATGCGCCGACGCATGAAGGCGGAATCGTCCACCACCAAAACTTTCACGGTCATCGGACGTCCATCAGGCCGCATACTTTTGCATCAGACCGGGCACATCCAGAATCAGGGCGATCATCCCGTCGCCGGTGATGGTAGCCCCGGCCAAACCGTGCAAGCCGTGGAGTTTGGCACCCAAGGCCTTGATCACCACTTCTTCCTGGCCGACCAAGTGATCCACCACGAAGCCCACGTAACGTCCACCGACATTCACCACCACCACATGTCCCGATTCATCCTCGTTCAAGCGGCGATCTCCTTGGATCAACCAATCCTTCAGATAAAACAAGGGCAAGGTACGATCCCGGACGATCACCACTTCCTGCCCATCCACCACATTGGTTTTCTTCAAATCCAAGTCCATGATTTCGACCACACTGGACAAAGGCAGCGCAAAAGGCTGGTTATCCAACTTGACCATCAAGGTGGGCATGATCGCCAGAGTCAAAGGCACCTTGATGGTGATCTTGCTTCCCTTGCCCTTGACCGAATCGATCTCCACCGTGCCGTTCATCTGATTGATCCGGGTTTTGACCACATCCATGCCGACCCCGCGACCGGAGATATCGGAAATTTCGGACTTGGTGGAAAAACCGGGCATAAAAATCAGTTGACAACACTCCCGCTGGTCCAGACGCGCTGCGGTTTCCGCATCCATCAGCCCTTTTTCCACCGCCTTTCGACGCAGCACATCGGGATCCATCCCTTTGCCGTCGTCCTCTATGGTCAGCTCGATCCGATCCCCTTGCTGGGCGGCACTGAGGATCACCAGCCCTTCTCGAGCTTTACCCATCTGCTCGCGTTCCTCGGGAGTTTCAATGCCGTGATCCACCGAATTGCGCACCAAATGGACGAGGGGGTCGGCCAATGCTTCGACCAAATTCTTATCCAGATCGGTCTCTTCTCCCCGCATCTCCAACCGGACTTCTTTATCCAGATTGCGGGCCAGGTCGCGCACCACCCGCGGAAACCGGCCGAACACGCGCTTGATCGGCTGCATCCGGGTCTTCATCACCGCTAATTGAAGATCGGATGTGACCACATCCAGGCTGGCCACCGCCTTGGCGATATCCTCATTATCCAGGGCGGACCGCAAGGTTTTGAATCGATTGCGCACCAACACCAGCTCGCCGACCATGTTCATGATCTCGTCCAGGCGTTGGGTATCCACCCTCACCGTGGAATCCACCCGGGAAGGCCTGGAATCCGCCGAGGGCTTCCCCTGGTCGCCGGACACCGCTTTCAATGCCGGTTTGGCTTGCGTCTGAATCTCTCCCTTCCCCGATACGCTTGGGGCAATATCCTTGCCATCCGATGCCAACGGCTGGATGGGAACGCCCCGATGTTGGCCGGGACCGTGGAGCTGATCGAGAAGTGCGTCGAACTCCTCGTCGGTGATATGCTCGCCCGCCGCTTCCTCGCTCGTATCGGCCGCCTCCGTCGGCGCAGCCGATTTTTTGCCCGGCGCCCCGCTGGGGCCGTGGAGGACATCCAAAAGCTTTTCGAATTCCTCCTCGGTGATATGCTCTTCCTGGTCGGAAGCGCTGTCGTCGACCGTCTCTTGATGGGGCTTATTCGCATCTGAAAGTTCGTCGCCTTCCCCACCATCGGCGCCTTGCAAAAGCGCCTCGAATTCAGCCTCCACCGGATCTTCTTCCTGATCTCCTCCCGAGTCGGTAGGGACTTTGTTTTCTTCCCCTGGTGGATCGTAGGTTCCCTCGCTTGTCGCGCCATCCTCTCCCCCGCCGGGAAAGTCGGCGGCATCGGTCGCCACGAGTCGCTGCAAGGCCGCCAAAAGATCCGGATCGGCAGGCGCGGGTTCTTCGCCTGCCCGGATGCCTTCCAGCATCGCATTGACCCCGTCCAAGGCTTTGAGCACCGCATCCATCAAATCCGGATCGACCTTGCGCTCGCCTTGGCGCAAGACGTTGAATACGTCCTCGGCTCGATGGCACAAATCCACCAGCGGCGTAATCCCCAGAAAACCCGCTCCGCCCTTGACGGTATGAAAGCCGCGAAAGATCGTATTGAGCAGATCCGCGTCCTCCGGCGTGTCCTCCAGGGCCACCAATTGTTCCCCCATCTGTTCCAGAATTTCGCCGGCCTCGATGAGGAAATCTTGGAGAATTTCGTCGTTGGGATCGATTGCCATGGGCGTTCCTAAAATCCGAGACTCGAAAGGAGATCGTCCACATCGTCCTGACTGGTGACGGCGGTCCGGTCCACTCCGGGAACCACCGGTCCTTGCGCGTCGGTCGCAGATTCTTGAGCGAGCTTTTCGGGAGCCGACTTTTGCTGAGTGGCGGTTTGCAACTGCATCGCCCCCTCGCTCAGGGCGGAGAAGCGGATCAGCTGAATCAAGCTGCCCTCGATCTGCTGGACCAGGTCGATCACCCGGCGGATGATTTGCCCGGTCAGATCTTGGAAACTCTGCGCCATCACCACCTCGTTGAGTTGTCCCTGAAATTGCTGCATGCCCTGATTCAGGTCTTGCAGAAATACGGTGATTTCGCGGCTGAGTTCCTTGAACTCCTCATAGGGCATTTCACGCTGCAAGAACCTGTCCCATTGGCTGGACAAGGTTTTGGTCTTGGTCCCCAAATCCGCAGCCATCGGCAGAATCTCGTCCGCCGCGTTGAGCGTCGTGGTGGCCGCTTGTTCGGTCATCGAGATCACATAACGCAGCCTTTCGCGGGCATCGGGAATATCGTTTTCGGTCAAATCGGACAATTTGGAATCCGTCATGAAACCGGCCATGGCATCGTGCAGTTGCCGGGTAAGCCGGCATATTTCCTGAAACATTTTGCTCTCGCGCAGCCGCCCGATTTCCTCATCCAGAATGCGGTCGGCTTCCGCTTCGTCCCCCCGTTCCAGGGCGGCAACGACGGCGCGGGCCTGTTGCAGGCGCGCCTCCAGGGAATCGTCATGATGATCGGCCACTTTTCCCCCCCTTCTTAGGCTTGTAAGCGCTCAAACATTTTTTCCAGTTTTTCCTCCAGCGTCGCCGCGGTGAAGGGTTTGATGATATAGCCGTTGACCCCCGCTTGGGCGGCCATGACGATCTGATCGCGGCGGGCTTCGGCGGTCACCATGAGCACCGGCAGCTCGGCCAATTTTTCGTCCGCTCGCACCGCCTTGAGCAAATCGATGCCGGCCATGCCGGGCATATTCCAATCGGTGACGAGAAGATCGAACTCTCCGGCCTGGAGTTTCGTCAACGCCGCCTGCCCCTCTTCCGCTTCGGCGATGTGGCTGAAGCCCAGTTCGCGCAGCAAGTTTTTGATGATCCTCCGCATGGTGGCGAAATCGTCCACCACCAGAATTTTCATGTTTTTATCCAAAACACAACCTCACTCATCCGTTATCCTCTCGTTCTTATAACTATAGTCAATCAACCAGTCAGCCAATCGCGCATTCGGGCGCGCAGACGCAACATCGCCTGGCTGTTGATTTGGCAAATCCGGGATTCGCTCACCCCCAATACTTCTCCGATCTCGCGCAGATTCATCTCTTCCTCGTAATACAAGGAGATGACCAAGCGCTCGCGTTCCGGCAAGCCGGCAATGGCGTCGGTCAAAGCCTCCTTGAAGCACTCCTGGGAAAGTAAATCGACCGGGCCGGTTTTTCCGTCGTCGTGCCCCTCCCAAAAGGCATCCCCTTGCTCGGCAAGCTCCTCCACACTGAACAAGCGACATCCGGCCGCATCCTGCAGGGCTCGATGGTATTCCTCCTGAGTCATGCCCAACTCCGCCGCCACTTCAGTATCCCGGGCATCGCGTCCGACGCGCCGCTCGATGCGATACATGGCCTCGGAAATTTCGCGGGCCTTGCGGTGCACCGAGCGGGGCGTCCAATCGTAACGCCGCAATTCGTCCAACATCGCGCCCCGAACGCGAATGCCGGCATAAGTTTCGAAGCTGGCCCCCTGATTGGAATCGTATTGGCGCACGGCCTCCAACAATCCCACCATGCCTGCCTGGACGAGGTCGTCGAGTTGGACGTTCGCCGGCAGACGGCCTTTCAGATGATGGGCGATGCGTTGTACCAAGGGCGCGTACTGTTGCACCACCGCACCCAGATCCAATGCTTGCGCCGCGTAGGCCGCCACTCCTTTCACGCCCATTCTTCCGCACTGTAGTGAATCATCCGTTCGACAAAAAACTCCAGTTGCCCCGAAGGGGTATTTGCCACCGGCCACTGTTCCACCTTGCGCGCCAAGGATTTCAATGCCAAAGCGGCAGGGCTGGAAGGGAAAGCGCTGAGGACCGGTTGTTGTATCTGAACCGATTTGCTCACGGCTTCGTCCTTGGGCACGGCGCCGAAATAATTCAAGCTGACATCCAGATACCTTTCGGTCACCCGATATAATTTCTCGTACAGCATCCGCCCCTGGGAGGCCGTCCGCACCTGGTTGCACAAGATCTGAAAGCGGAATAAGCGGTAATCCCGGCTGAGCAATTTGATGAAAGCATAGGCGTCGGCAAGGGAAGCGGGTTCGTCGCAGACGACCACGACCACTTCCTGGCAGGCGCGCGCGAAGTTGACCACCGGGCCGGAAATGCCCGCGGCGGTATCGACGATCAATACCTCCAAGGGGACGCGCAACTCACTGAAGGCACGGATCAACCCCGCCTGCTCGGCAGCCGACAGTTCCGCCATCCGCTGCAGTCCGGAAGCCGCCGGTACGATTTTGAGACCGGCCGGCCCGTCCACCAAAATTTCATCCAAGGTGAGCATACCGTCGATCACATGGGACAAATTATGGCGGGGATGCAATCCCAACAAAATATCCACGTTGGCAAGCCCCATGTCGGCGTCCAACAGCGCCGTCGCCCGGCCTTGCTGGGCCAAGGCCACCCCCAAATTGACGGCAACGTTGGTTTTGCCGACCCCCCCCTTGCCGCTGGCCACCGCAAATACTCGCACGGGCTGCGGAAGACTCATACGCCGAATTCCGGCGGCTTGATCCGAATTATGCGCTTGCATGGGCGATCCAATCCTCAACATCAAAATCCATATCGGCAGCTTGCAGAGAAAACCGAGCGGCATCGAAACATCGGCGAATCAGGGTCTCCGATCTCGCCGGATGCAAATCTTCCGGCACCTGTTGACCGTCGGTGAAAAATGCCGCCGGCATGCCTCTTTCAATCAGGGCTGACAAGGCCGGACCCAGGCAACCCGTTTCATCAAGCTTAGTCAAAATACAGGCCCGGGGTCGGCATCCGGCAAAGGCATCGATCGCTTCATACAGGCTGGACGACTGGGCGGTGGCCGACAAAACGAGGTAGGTTTCGATCGCCATGTCCGTATCACGCAGCAAAGCGAAGCGTTCCGCCAAGCGAAGATCTCGCGGACTCATTCCCGAGGTGTCGATCAAGATCAGTTTTTTATCCAGGAAGCCGCGCAAAATCGACTGCAGTTCTTCGGAGTTGCCGGCGACACGAATCGGCACGCCGAGAATCCGGGCATAGGTGCTGAGCTGTTCGTGGGCGGCGATGCGATAATTGTCGGTCGTCACCAGGGCAATTTGGCGAGGACCGTGTTTCAGCCGGCAGCGAGCGGCCAATTTGGCGATGGTGGTGGTTTTCCCGACGCCGGTCGGTCCCACCAAGGCGGCGATGCCACCGTATTCCAAAAGCGGATCGTCGTAAACCGCCACCTGTTCGGCCAGCATCTGCCTCACCCGACCTAAGGCGTCTTCCAAGTCCTCGTGAGTTCCCGCACGCTTGGCCAAATCCAGCGCCAAAGATCGGGCGAACCCGAGTTCGTTGAGGGCGCGCAGAAGGTCGAGCCGAGTGGGATGGTCGCCCATCGCCTCGCGCCAAGCTTCGCGGGAAAGATGGCGATCCAGCAGACGGCGCATTTGTTGCAATTCGCGCCGGAGCGAAGCAAAGGATTCGGCCGCCGGCTCACTGCCAGGGGGCTCGATCCTTCCCCCGGCGGGCCGCCTTTCCATCCCGGTCGCCGCAGGCGCGGAAGAACTTTCCCTCGGTGTCTTTGCCGACCGCGGCGTAGATGAGGCGGGCGCTGGTCGGCGACGAATTTTGTCCCGGCCGGTGGCATCGGCTACCGCCCCATACCCTCGGGCGGAGAAAGCTGGTTGGGGAGTGACGGGCGATCTCGGCGGCGTCTCGACGGAGGGTTTGGATTCGCGGGATGCCGACCTGTCTTGGGCGACCGTTTCCATATCGAAATCCAGGGTGGCGATGATCTCCACACCCTGATCGGTCCTGCGGTTGGATAAAATGACCGCATCCGAACCCAATGCCTCCTTCACTTGTTGCAGCGCCTGCCGAGTATCCGGCGCTAGAAAACGCTTGATCTTCATCCCTTTTCCACCTCATCGTTTCAAGTTTGCTGGCCGACCACACCGACCACCTTGATTTGTTGGTCTTCGGGCACTTCGTTATAGGCCAGTACATGAAGCCCCGGGATACTGTGGCGAACGAAACGCGAGAACCAAGCCCGCAACAACGCCGATACCAACAATACCGCCGGCTTGCCGGTTGCCTCCAAGCTTTGGGCCTGCTGTTCCAACAGTTGGTGCATGCGTTGAGCCAGGCCCGGCTCGATGCCCGCTCCTTCGGCGCCGGCGTTCTGTAAAGTTTTCTGCAACAACTGTTCCAACTCCGGATCCAGCGTGATCACCGGCAATTCATACTCCAAACCATTGATTTTCTGAACGATGGCCCGTCCCAAGGCAGTCCGCACCGCGGCGGTGAGAGCGTCGGAATCCTGACTGATACCGCCGTGCTCCGCCAAAGTTTCGGCAATGGTGATCATGTCGCGGATGGATATCTTCTCCTTGAGGAGCCGTTGTAGGACTTTTACCAACACGGTGAGGGGAATGATTTGAGGCACCAGCAGTTCCGCCAGCTTGGGCGCCACTTTGGCCAAGTTGTCGAGCCATTGCTGCCCCTCTTCATGGCCGAACAACTGGTGGGCGTGGTCCTGAAGCACCTGGCTCAAGTGGGTGGCGACCACCGTTTCCGAATCGACCACCGTGTAACCCAGAGCCTGGGCGTGGTCTTTTTGCGCCGAGTCGATCCACACCGCATCCAGACCGAAGGCCGGATCCTTCCCTTCCACCCCTTGAATCGAGCCGAACACCTGTCCCGGATTGATGGCCATTTCCCGATCCGGATGAATCTCGGCTTCCCCCGCCGTTACGCCCAGAACCTGTAGCCGATAGGCATTGGGCGCCAAATCCAAATTGTCGCGAATATGCACCGACGGAATCAGAAAACCGAGCTCCTGCGACAGCTTTTTGCGCACCCCTTTGATCCGGCTCATGAGCTGCCCGCCTTGTTGCTTATCCACCAGGGGAATCAAGCGATAGCCGACTTGCAGTCCGACCCGATCCACCGGCATGACATCTTCCCAACTCAGATCCCGCACTTCCGGTTCCGGCGGAGACGACTCGGCCTCCAGGTCCTCGCTGGCCTGCCGGCGGCCGCGCTGGGTTAAATACCAGGCGCTCCCCCCCAGTATCGAGGCCAAGATCAGGAACGGCAGATTGGGCATCCCGGGAATCAGCCCCAAGGAACCGATGACGCCGGCGCTGATGGCCAGGGGTTTGGGGTGATCGAGGAACTGGGCGCTGAATTGCCGGCCCACGTCTTCGTCGCTATTGGTAACCCGCGTCACCAAAATGGCCGAGGCCACCGACAGCAACAAGGAAGGAATCTGCGCCACCAGCCCATCGCCGATGGTCAGCAGAACGTAGCGCTGCAGCGACTCGGTGATGGACATTTCGTGCTGGGCCATGCCCACCACCAGCCCCCCGATGATGTTGATGAAGAGGATCAAGATGCCGGCGACGGCGTCGCCGCGCACGAATTTGCTCGCCCCATCCATGGCGCCGTAGAAATCCGCCTCCTGCGCAACCTCCGCCCGCCGGACCCGGGCCTCGTCCTGGGAAAGCAAACCGGCGTTGAGATCGGCGTCGATGGCCATCTGTTTCCCGGGCATGGCATCCAAGGTGAAGCGGGCGCTGACTTCCGATACCCGGCCGGCCCCCTTGGTAATCACCACGAAATTGATGATCACTAGAATCGCGAATACCACCAGCCCCACGGCGAAATTGCCTCCGATGACAAAAGCGCCGAACGCCTCGATCACCCTGCCGGCGGCATCCGGGCTGGTATGCCCCTCCAGCAACACCACCCGGGTCGAGGCCACGTTCAACCCCAAGCGGAGCAATGTCGCCACCAATAGAACCGTCGGAAACACCGCGAAATCCAGGGGGCGGGCGGTGTAGATCACCACCAGCAAAATGATCAGCGAAAAGGCGATGTTAAAGGTAAAAAACAAATCCAATACGAACGCCGGCAGGGGCAGCACCAGCAGCATCAGCATCAGCAGAACCAGGATCGGCGCACCTAGGCCGAGACCGCCGATCCCTTTGAGCCGGCGCATAATCGCGGATGGATTCATGTGTTCAGTCTCCCTGGTCAATTTTCCTGTAGATATTCTTCCGGCACGGGCAAATCGGACGGCGGTGCAGGTGATTCGTGGGGCGTTCGAGCCGTCTTCAGCTGGTATACATAAGCCAATACTTGAGCCACTGCCAGATAGAGGGCTTCGGGGATCTCTCGCTCCAACTCGGTACTGTGATACAAAGCCCGTGCCAACGGCGGCGCAGCCACCAGGGGAACGCCGGCGGATACCGCCTTGTTGCGGATTTGCGCGGCAATCAGATCGACCCCCTTGGCCACCACCCGCGGCGCCCCGCCGCGGGTCTGGTCGTATCGGAGCGCGACCGCGTAATGGGTCGGGTTGGTGACCACCACGTCGGCCTCGGGGACTTCCTCCATCATGCGCTGCTGGGAACGCTCGCGCTGAAGTTGTCGGATTTTTGACTTCACCTCGGGACGGCCCTCCGACTCCTTCATCTCATCCTTGATCTCCTGCAAGGTCATTTTGAGCTTGCGGCGATGATCCCAAAGCTGATAGGGGACGTCGATGCCGGCCAACACCGCCAGCGAAGCGCCGAGCAAGAGGGTCGACCACCATAAATCCTTCAACCCGTCGGCGACCGCCGCCGCCAGATCCTCCCCCGCCAAAGCCAAAACATCCGCCTCGAGGATCCGCAGGATTCCGTAAGCGACCGACCCCAGCAAGAGCATCTTGAGCAGCGACTTGGCCAACTCCATCAAACCGCGCACGCCGAACATGCGTTTCAATCCTTCCGCAGGATTGAATTTGCTGAATTTCGGCTGCAGACTTTCCCAGCTGAACAGCCAACCGCCCAAGAGGAGAGGCGCGGCCACGGCGGCAACCACCATGATTGCCAACAACGGCGTCAGCAGCAGCAAGGCATCCAACAGAGCCGCCATGGCGTGTTCCAGCACGGCGCCGGGTTGAAACAGGGTTTCCCGGGGGAGGCGGAAATTGGTGGTCATTACCTGAGCCAGCCCCTTGGCCATATAGCCGCCGAACACGCCGCATCCGAGTATTCCCGCCATCAGAACGACGAAAGTATTGAGTTCTCGCGAACGGGGAATCTGCCCTTTCCGGCGTGCGTCGTCCAACCGTTTCTGGGTCGGTTCCTCGGTACGTTCTTGTCCGCTTTCCTCGGCCATCCTAGATCCTGAGCAATTTTCGGATCAGCTCGTAGACGGCCGGCAGTTCTCCGGCGAACTGTTCGAGTACCAGAGGAAAAGTCACCCAGATCAATCCCAACCCCAAGCCCAGGGTGATGGGAAAACCCACCGAAAAAATGTTGAGCTGCGGAGCCGCCCGGGTCGCAACTCCCAGGGCGATATTCACGAAAAGCAGCGCGATCACGATAGGCAGCGACAAAAGCACACCACCGACGAAGACATTGCTGCTCCAACCGATAAGCGTCCAAATATCGTCGCGATCGAACCCCGACAGCCTCACCGGCAAAGTCTGGAAGCTTCCCGCCAACAAATCGATCAAAAGTAGATGACCGTCCAGACCGAGAAACAACAAGGTGCCGAATAGGAGGTATACCTGGGAAACGATGGGTACCTGTACCCCCAACTGGGGGTCGATCATGGCGGCGAACCCCAAACCCATGCTGTAGGCGATGCTTTGTCCGGCGAATACCAAAACGGCGAAGGCCATCTGCATGATAAAACCGGTCGCGGCGCCGATTAAAATTTCCCGCACCGCCACCATGACGGCCTGCAAGCCAAGTAAATTCAACGACGGAACCGGTGGTAGGGTGGGCATGACCACGGCGGTGACGGCGACCGCCAAAATCACTCTAACCCGCAGCGGCACCGAATGGTTGTTGAGCACCGGCAGGGTCATAAAAAGCGATCCGATACGCAGAAACGGCCAGAAAAAACGCCCCAACCAATCGATCAGCTGCGCATCAGTCCAGTGCATGGCCAAAATCTGTTGCTCTTCGTAAGAGGAACCGGAGGGAACGCCCCGAAACTCGCTGTAAATACCTCCGTGTACGCTCGTATCGCAGCCTCCCTGCTGCGAACGGTTCCGGAGCGTTCCCTCCGGCTCCCAATAAATGCCTGGAATGACTAAAGGTCATCATTTCCTAGCCGATCAAGGAGGGAATACTCTCAAACAACGCCCGGGTGTATCCCACCACCAGACGCAGCATCCAGTGCCCCGCCACCACCAGGACGATGGCGACCACGATTAGCTTGGGAACGAAGGTCAAGGTCATTTCATTGATCTGGGTGGCGGCTTGAAACATGGCGATCAACAAGCCGACGGCCAGCACGGCAATCAGAATGGGAGCGGCCAGCTTCAAGGTCACCCAGAGCATTTCATGGGCGACGGTCATGACGGTATCGGCGTCCATCTCCCTACCCCGTATAAAAACTCGCCGCCAGGGTTTCCATCACCAAAGCCCAGCCATCCACCAAAACGAACAACATCAGTTTGAACGGCAGGGAAATGATGACCGGCGACAACATCATCATCCCCATGGACATCAACACACTGGCCACGACCAAATCGATGACCAGAAACGGCAAAAACAGCAGAAAGCCGATCTGAAAGGCGGTTTTCAGCTCCGAGGTCATGAAGGCCGGCACCACCAAGGTCATGGGCGCCTCTTCTATCGAGGTCAAATCCTCCCGCCCCGAGAGCCGCACAAACAAGGCGAGATCGGTTTCCCGCGTTTGCCGCAACATGAATTGGCGCACCGGCACCAGCGATCGCCGCAAGGCCTCGCCGGCTTCGATCTTTTCCTCCAGGTAGGGAGCCACGCCGGTTTGGTAGGCTTTATCGAACACCGGCATCATGATGAAACCGGTCAAGAGCAGGGAGATTCCCAGCAATATTTGGTTGTTGGGCGTCTGTCCCGTTCCCAATGCCTGACGCAGAATGGCCAGGACGATCATGATGCGGGTGAATGCAGTCATGGAAAGCAGCAATGCCGGGAGCACCGTCAAGGCGGTCATCAAGGCCAGCACCTGGATGCTGATGGAATAGGTCTTCCCCCCATCCCCCGAGGAAATCACTTGCACCGCATCCATCCCCGGTGCCGCAACCACCGCCAAGGGGGCAAGCGCCAATCCGATTCCCCACCAAATTCTCATGCGTCTTTCCCCCGCTGGGCCAAAGCCTGCCTGAGCTGTTTGCCGAACCCGCCCGCTTCCGCTTGCGACAGGCGTCGATCCCCTTCCAGGACATGCAAGGTTTGTACCCGGCCGGGCGCCACGCCCAAGACCAACTGGGTTTCTCCCAATTCGACCACGACCATTCTTTCCCGATGCCCCAGGGACAAACCGCCCAGGAGGCGAATTTGCCCACCGCCGGGCGCGTTCCAACGATTCAAGCGCTGAAGCAGCCACAGGCATGCAAAAACCAGGATCAATACCAGCACCAAGCCTCCCAGCCATTGGCCGGCAAGCGCGGGATTCAAACCGTGCGGGGTCGGTGCCGCCCACGCGGCGGGAGCCACCCAGCAGCTGACGAACGGCCATTTTTTGTTCATCGCAACCTACGCACCCGTTCCGCCGGGCTGATGACATCGGTCAAGCGGATCCCGAAGCGGTCGTTGACCACCACCACCTCACCGTGGGCGATCAAGGTACCGTTGACCATAATGTCCATCGGTTCGCCGGCAAGCCGATCGAGTTCCACCACCGAGCCCTGATTCAGCTGAAGCAGATTGCGGATGCTGATGCGCGTTCGGCCGATCTCCATGGAAAGCGTCACCGGCACGTCCAAGATGACATCCAGGTTGAGATCTTCCGAAGTCGATCGGCCGCTCGGTTTGTCCTGCTCGAAACGATCGTAGGTGGCCGGCGTATATTCCTCATCGCCGGAGGATTCCTGTTGATTGGTCTGCTCCGCCAGCGCCGCCTCCCAATCCTCCTCCAGAAGTTCGCCGTCCTCGCCCGTGGAATCCTCTGGTTGGGTTTCCCGGATCGATTCCCTGGGTTCAAGCTCTTCGTTATCACTCATCGACCTCTCCTTTCCCTTGCGCCTGTTCGCCTAACAGCGCGGGGGGCTTGGTCTCCGGCCCCCGCGCGACCTTATGTTCGATCTTGACCGCGTAACTGCCGTCGGCCACCCCCACCTGACCCAAAAACAGAGGGACCTCTTCGGAACACAACATCACCTGCTCGGGGATATCCACAGGAATAATGTCGCCGGGTTCTAAGTCCAGTACCTGAGCCAAAGTCATTTGCTTCTCCAATAAAATGCCGCACACCTCCACCGAGCTGTCCATGACCTCGTAGTGCAGCGCTCTTCGCCAGCGCTCATCCACATCCCCGCGATCGCTCTGAATGCTGTCCAGCCGATCCTTAATCGGCTCGAGCATGGCATAAGGCAAGGCGACGTGAAAATCCCCACCGCCACCTTCCAATTCGATGTGGAGGGTGGAATTGATGACGATATCGGAAGGACTCACGATATTGGCGAATTGCGGGTTGACTTCCGATTGGACGTACTCGGGTTTAATATCCATCACCGGTTTCCATGCCTCCTGGAGGTCCCTGAATGCCAGATCCAGGAGGATACGAATGATCCGCATCTCCACCGCGGTGAACTCGCGCCCTTCCACTTTGTTGTAGAACTGCCCTCTACCGCCGAAATAATTGTCCACCGCGGTGAATACCAGCATGGGATCCATGGCGATGAGCGCCCTTCCCCGCAGGGGATGGAAACGGATCAAATTGAGATTGGTGGGCACGAATTGACTGTGCACGAATTCCGAAAACTTGAGCACCCGGGCACCGACGACGGTGACTTCCGCGGTTCGCCGCAATAGATTGAATAGACTGATCCGAAAATGCCGGGCGAAACGCTCATTGACCATATCCAGGGTCGGCATCCGTCCCCGGACGATGCGATCCTGACTGGAAAAATCGTAAGATTGAATCTCGTTCTGGGAAAACGCCGGCGGCTCCTCCTCCGTTTCAACCTCTCCTTCATCGACGCCGTGAAGCAGAGCGTCGATTTCCTCCTGAGAAAGCAGATCATCCAGAGACATGACCTACTGCATCACAAACTGGGTGAAAAACACCGACTCGATCCTTCCGCCGCTTTCCGTGCGGAGTTCGAGCACCTTCTGAATTTCCCCGGTAATTGCTTGCCGCAACGCTTCCTTGCCCTCGACGGATTGCAAATCTTGCGGCCGATAACGCCCCAAGAGCAACAACAAATTATTGCGAAGCATGGGCGCGTGTTTTTCCATCGCTTGCGCGGTTTGCTCGTCGTAGGTGAGCACGCTGAAACCGATTTGCAACAACTGCGCATCGCTGTCGGCGGGGAAATTAACCACGAAAGGTTCGAATTTATAAAATTTGGCGTCCTTGGACGGTTGCGATTCGCCGGAATCGACTTCTTCCTCGGCATTCGATTTCGCCGAATCTTTGCCGAAATGCAGCATGCCGTTTAAATACAGGGCGGCGCCTCCTCCCAGCAAAAGGATCGCGACGACACTCGTGATGATGAGCCATTTTCGCGAGGATTTTTGATCCTCGCCCAAATCCAAATTGTCCTTTTCTGCCATATCTAACACCTCCCGAAGATATTTTTAGCAAGAAAAAGGCCAATAAAGTATTTTTTATTTTTCAATAACTTGGAAGATAAGAGGCAGAGAGCGTCGGGACCGAGTCAAAAATCCGGCATGAGGTGGACTTCCGCCTCTAGGGATGAGGAGAGAAATGCAGGGATGAAATGGGATCGGAAGGTACGCTTTTGCTCAGAGGAATCCGGGAACGCCGACATCCCGGATTCCTTTACTTGGGTAAGAAGTGGTTTTTTAGGAGGCCAACCCCAATTGATCCAAAAGGGTTCGGGCTTCCTCTTTTTGTTGCTCGCTGCCACGGGAAAAGACATCTTCCAGGATTTCCTTGGCTGCATCCACATCCTCCATGTCCACATAGGCCCGAGCGAGATCCAACTTGGTATCCAATTCGTCCAGATCACTTAAATGGTAATCATCCTCGGCGCTCGATTCGTCTTCCTGAAGACCTTGAGTTTCCTGATGATCATCGCCGGCGATAGTTTGCTTGGACTCGGCGTCATCTTCTTCCGATGAGTCCAAGTCAAAATCGAACGCCAATCCATCGGCATTCTCATCTTGTTCGCGAGATTCGGGCGAATTGGCCTGGTTTTCAACCGATTCCAGATCCAAATCCCCCAGATCGAAATCCAAACCATTGGAATCGTCGCCGGCTTCGTCCTCGGCTTCGGTTTCCGATGCCTGCTGTTCGGTCGGTTGATCGGATTCGGTGGCAATCTCCTCCTCCGGCATACCGGTTCCGCTATCCGAGGCTGCGAGATCGAAATCCAATCCCGCTTCCGCTTCCGCTTCCCTTGCCAAACCGGAATCCGAGTCTTTATCGTCCAAACCCACCGCCGGGCTTGGGTCTTCGTCACGATTCGATGGGGCCGACGCCTGCGCCTGTTCCGCAAACAAGGACGACTGGGGACATAGCTCCCGCCCCATTTCCGCTACCTTTTCCCAAAAATCGGTGTCCTGGTCGGCGCCGTCGGCTTGCAATTCCTGCGCATAGACATCGTAAGCCTCGGAATCTTCTTTCGCATAGAAGATTTCCAGTAATTTCAAGCGCAGATCGGAACGTTTCGGGTTCTCGTCCAAAACCTGCTTGATCAGATCTTCCGCTTGCTGGTAGCGGCCATATGCCAGATAAACGTCGGCTTCCGCGATCGGATCGACCGAAGCGCTTTCCCCTTCCAGAATATCGAAATCGCTGGGAGTGAACTCGCTCAGGAAGGAATTTTCGGCCACTTCCATCCCGCCCATTCCCGGCGCAACCTCCGCCGGCACCGCCTCGGTAACGCCTTCGACAGATTCCGAATCCGCCTCCACCAAGAGGCTGTCGGCCTGCTCCGCGGCCGCCTGACGCCGCCGCCAAATCATCCATCCGGCGATACCCAGCAGAATCAGACTGCCGCCCCCCAGAGAAAG
This sequence comes from Methylohalobius crimeensis 10Ki, assembly GCF_000421465.1. Lineage (NCBI taxonomy): Bacteria > Pseudomonadati > Pseudomonadota > Gammaproteobacteria > Methylococcales > Methylothermaceae > Methylohalobius > Methylohalobius crimeensis. The sequence goes on along the minus strand of NZ_ATXB01000001.1, from coordinate 924,619 downwards.
ATAAAACGGTTCGTCCAGCATCTCCCCGGGAAAAGACGGAGATTCACTGACCGGATTTGCACGAGGGGGCTCCGGCGCTTTAGGCGCGGGCTTGGACGGCTTGGTTTCGGCGGATTGATCCTTTGTCTTTGGCTCCACCGTGTCGGGTTTGGCTGCCTTACCGGGCGCACCGGCGGACGTCCCGCTCGACTTTTCTGACGGTTCAACCGGGGCGGGCATTGATCCGGCAGAGGCTTGCTCCTCCACCGGCGCGACAGGCTCCTTTTCTACGGTGGATGCTTCGGTTTCCTCCGAATTCGACTCCGGAGCGGATGGCGCGACCGCCTCGGCCCCTTCCTCCACGTCGACAATCACCGCCTCCGGCGCTTGCCCTTGTTTCTCAGCTTGATCCTCTCCCGGCTGCTGCAGGGCCTGCATCCGAGCGCTTTTTATTTCCACCAGGGCCGCTATCTGCTCTTCCAGGGCTTCTAGCCGGTCCCGCAGGGCTTGATTCTCCTCCTGCAAGGATTCGACCAGGGCCTGGGTTTCGGAATCGACCGAACTCGGACTTTCCACCACCGGGACTTCCACTTGCGAAGACTCCAGCTCCTCCTCGGCGGGAACCTCCAATTTCAGCTGGCCCTGTTCGATCTGGTCGATGGGTTGATTTTGAGCAATCGGGTTTTCTTCCGGCCGCGCTTCCGATTGGGCTTGATTTTCTTGCTCTTGAGCCGATTCGGTGGCGGCGGGATCGCCGGCCGTGCGCGTTGCCATCCAAGCGTCATAGTGGCGCCGAAACTCGCGTCTGGCCTGAGCGGGAGATAACTCGATCAAAGTCTCCCGGTTCGGTTGCTTGAGCGTGACGCCGGCTTTTAAAGCGTTGACGTTGGCTTCCAAAAAGGCATCCGGATTGGTCTTGAACAAAGCCATCGCCATCTGTTCGGTGGTGATCGAAGGATCCGGTTTGAGCTGATTGGCGATCGACCACAAAGATTCGTTGCGTTGCACCGGCCCATAACCATCGCTTTTTCCGATCGGTGTCGTCGCTTCGGTGGGAGCAGCCGGTTCAGCGGAAGGAGATGCCGCGCTGGGCGCGGCTTGGGTCACCCGGACGGTATCCTCAAAGGTAATCGGAGGATCCAACAACACCGTGAACTCGCGCAGCATGCGGCCCTGGGGCCAATCCACCTCCAGCAGGAAATCCAAAAAAGGCTCCCGGATTACTTCGTTGGAGGTGACTTGAATAACAACGGAGCCATCCGCTCTGCGAGTGGGCTTGAAGCGCAAATTCGACAAGTAGTAGGGCCTGGGCAGGCCTGCTTTGCCGAAGGCGGCGGAGGGAGCCAGATTGACCCGGATTTGGGAGACATCTTCGCCGGAAGAAACTCGAAGCGGAATCTCCGCCAAGAGTCTTTGATTAAGCGCCGAGTGCAACTTAATCTCGCCCACACCGATGGCATTAACGCCGGCCGGCGTGATCACACCCACCACCGCCAGGGTCTTCGCGAATTTGCGCACGTTGGTCTCCTTTGAACTAATCTTGCCTTCCCTGTAAGAATAGCTCAAATATATTTTTTGACCAGGAGCTCCGCAATTTGCACGCTGTTGAGTGCGGCGCCTTTGCGCACATTGTCGGCGACCACCCAGAAATTCAGGCCGCGGGAATGGGAGATGTCCTCCCGGATACGCCCCACATAAACGGGATCTCTGCCTGCGGCTTCGGTCACCGCGGTCGGATAACCGCCCGCTTCGGGACGATCCATCACCACGATTCCCGGCGCCTGCTCCAGCAGCCGGCGCGCCTCGTCGGCGCCAATTTTGTCCCGCGTTTCCAAATGGACCGCCTCCGAGTGGCCGTAGAACACCGGCACACGCACGGCGGTGGGATTCAGCTGAATGGAGTCGTCCTCCATGATCTTCCGGGTCTCCCATACCATTTTCATTTCCTCTTTGGTGTAGCCGTTGTCGAGGAATACGTCGATATGAGGTAATACATTAAAGGCGATTTGCTTGGGATAGACCTTGGGCTCGATCGGCTTGCCGTTGAGCAACTGGGCGGTCTGCATGGCCAACTCCTCGATCGCCTCCTTACCCGAACCGGATACCGCCTGATAGGTGCACACATTGAGTCGTTCGATGCCGACCGCATCATAGATGGGCTTCAAGGCCACCAGCATCTGAATGGTGGAGCAGTTGGGGTTGGCGATTATACCCTTCTGCTTGTAGGCTTCGACGGCGTCTGGATTGACTTCCGGCACCACCAGGGGAATGTCGTCGTCGTAGCGAAACTGGGAAGTGTTGTCGATCACCACGCACCCGGCCTCGGCGGCCTTGGGCGCATATTCGGCGGAGATGGAAGCGCCGGCGGAAAACAGGCCGATCTGGGCTTGGCGAAAATCGAATTCGGCCAAATCCTGCACCACCACTTGTTTATCGCCGAATTGAACCCGCTTTCCGGCCGATCGGCTGCTCGCCAATGCGTAAACTTGATCGATCGGAAAATTCCGCTGTGCGAGAATTTCCAACATCGCCTCGCCTACCGCACCGGTAGCGCCGACGACCGCAACGCTGTAAGTCTTGGCCATAATTTCCTCCGTTCGTCAGTTTGCCCGGGCTCTAAGCGCGGCCACCACCGCATCCCCCATTTCCGCAGTGCTGACCCGACGCATCCCCGGGGAGTCGATATCCGCGGTGCGGACGCCTGAATCGAGCGCCGCCGCCACGGCCCGATCGATCCTGTCGGCAGTGGTCTCATCGTGAAAGGTGTACCGGAACAACATGCCCAAGGAAAGAATCGTGGCAAGGGGGTTGGCCAGATTTTGACCGGCGATGTCGGGCGCGCTGCCGTGGATCGGCTCGTACATGCCCTTGCCCGCCTCGTTCAAGGACGCCGAAGGCAGCATGCCGATGGAACCGGTCAGCTGCGCCGCACAGTCGGAGAGGATATCCCCGAACATATTCGTCGTCACCATCACGTCGAACTGTTTGGGCGCCCGCACCAACTGCATGGCGGCATTGTCCACGTACATGTGGGACAAGGCGACGTCGGGATATTCCTTGCTCACCTCGGTCAACACCTGGCGCCATAGTTCGGTGCTCTCGAGCACATTGGCCTTGTCCACCGAACACAACCGACGGTCGCGCTGCATGGCGGTCCGGAACGCCGCATGAGCGATGCGGCGGATCTCCGACTCGTTGTAAATCAGGGTATTGACCCCGACCCGCTCGCCGTTATCCAAAGTGCGGACTCCGCGAGGCTTGCCGAAGTAAATCCCCCCGGTCAATTCGCGCACGATCATAATATCCAAACCGGAAACCACCTCCGGCTTCAGGGTCGAGGCGTCGGCAAGTTGGGGATACAGAACCGCCGGGCGCAGATTGGCGAACAGGTTCAACTCCGAACGCAGTCCCAGCAAAGCCCGTTCCGGACGCACCGAATAATCCAAGGACTCCCAGCGGGGGCCGCCCACCGCGCCCAGCAAAACGGCATCGGCGTCCTTGGCCAGGGACAAGGTGGCGTGGGGCAGCGGATGGCCCTCGGCGTCATAGGCGACGCCACCCACCAAGGCATCTTCGGTTTCCATGGCTACGCCAAAATCTTGACGCAGGCAATCGAGCACCTTCAAAGCTTCGCGAACGATTTCGGGTCCGATGCCGTCACCGGGCAAAACAGCGATTTTTTTGGTCATAAATTTCCGTTAATTCAAGGTTGCAGAAGCAAACAGCCACGGTGCTTCCTCGCGGCGTCGATCTTCAAAGCGGCGGATCTCATTCGCATCCCGAAGGGTCAGATCGATGTCGTCCAAACCTTCCAACAGGCGCTGCCTGCGGGACGGGTCGATCTCGAAATCAAAAACGGCGCCGTCGGGCAAAGTGATGGTCTGGGCGTGAAGATCCACGGTCAATTCGTAGCCGGGACCGACTTCCTGGAACAATCGATCGATTTGCTCCGTATCCAAAACGATGGGAAGCAAACCGTTCTTGAAACAGTTGTTATAGAAGATGTCGGCGAAACTGGGCGCGATGAGGACGCGAATACCGTAGTCGGCAAGCGCCCAGGGCGCGTGCTCGCGGGACGATCCGCAGCCGAAATTTTCGCGGGTCAGAAGAATCCGGCCGTGGGCGTATTCCGGCTGATTGAGCACGAAATCCGGGTTTCTCGGCCGGTTGCTGCAATCCATGTCGGGCTCGCCCCGATCCAGGTAACGCCATTCGTCGAACAAAAACGGGCCGAACCCGGTCCGGCGAATGGATTTCAGAAATTGCTTGGGAATGATGGCATCGGTGTCCACATTGGCCCGATCCAAGGGAATCACTTGGGAGGTAAGACGTTGGAACGCTTGCATGACTTAAAAATCCCTCACATCGACGAAATGACCGGCAATCGCTGCCGCCGCCGCCATAGCCGGACTCACCAAATGGGTGCGGCCGCCATAGCCTTGACGTCCTTCGAAATTGCGGTTGGAAGTGGAGGCGCAGCGCTCGCCCGGTTCCAAGCGGTCGGCGTTCATGGCCAGGCACATGGAACAGCCCGGATCGCGCCACTCGAAGCCCGCCTCGCGGAAGATCCGGTCCAAGCCTTCCGCCTCGGCCTGGGTCTTGACCCGGCCGGAGCCAGGCACCACCATGGCCAATTTGATCGAAGACGCCACTTTGCGGCCTTCGACCACCGCGGCGGCGGCGCGCAGATCCTCGATGCGCGAATTGGTGCAGGAACCGATGAAGACTTTGTCCAGGCGGATTTCCTGAATCGGCGTGCCCGGCTGGAGATCCATATAATCCAAAGCGCGCGCCATGCCTTTGCGTTTGGTCGCATCCGGTTCCGCCGCCGGATCCGGCACCGCCGCACCGACGGGAGCCACCATTTCCGGCGACGTTCCCCAGGTCACTTGGGGCTCGATCTCGCCGGCCTCCAATTCCACCACCTGATCGAAGGAAGCGTCCGGGTCGCTATGCAGGGTCCGCCAAGCGGCCACGGCGCGATCCCACATTGCTCCTTGCGGCGCCAAGGGCCGGCCGGCCAAGTATTCGATCGTGGCATCGTCCACGGCGATCAGACCCGCGCGCGCGCCGGCTTCGATGGCCATGTTGCAGATGGTCATCCGCCCTTCCACGGACAGGGCCTGGATCGCTTCACCGGCGAATTCGAGGGTATAGCCGGTGCCTCCTGCGGTTCCGAGACGGCCGATCACCGCCAGAACGATGTCCTTGGCGGTCACGCCGGGCCCCACCTGGCCATTGACCCGGACCAGCATATTCTTGGCTTTTTTCATCCACAGGCACTGGGTCGCCAGGACGTGTTCCACTTCGGACGTCCCTATGCCGAAGGCCAAAGCCCCCAAAGCCCCATGGGTGGACGTGTGGGAGTCCCCGCAAACCAAGGTGGTCCCGGGCAGGGTGAAGCCCTGTTCCGGACCCACCACGTGCACGATGCCTTGGCGCGCATCCGCCATGGAGAACACCGGAATGCCGAATTCGGCACAGTTGTTTTCCAACGTCTCCACCTGAAGCCGGGAAACGGGATCGGCGATGCCGCGATTGCGGTCTTTCGTGGGAACGTTATGATCGGCCACCGCCAAGTTGGCCCGGGGATTCCACGGTTTGCGGCCGGCCAGGCGCAAGCCTTCGAAGGCCTGGGGCGAGGTGACTTCGTGGATTAACTGGCGGTCGATGTAGAGGAGCGAAGTGCCGTCTTCGGCGGTCCGAACCTGGTGTGCATCCCAGATTTTATCGTAGAGCGTTTTTCCCATCTGCAGTCCTGCGCTTCAATGCAACAAGTCATTTTAGGATTTCGGGCCTGGATTCACAATCGATAGGCCCGTACCACTTTCAACTATCGGCGGATTCATGGCGAATCTAAAAATAGGATCTGTCGATATTTACCACAGCTCCTAGCGGATGCTGAAGTCGGTCAATGTCAACCGGTCCTAATTAGATGCAATATTTTCGACCCGGCAACAAGGGATAAAGTTGCGCCGGGCCGGATCCGGGAAGTCTTATTCGCCTGCCAGAATTTGGAAGATCTGGTCGCGAATGGATTCCACGCTCCCCGTGCCGGAGACGGTGGAGAAGCGGACCTGCCCCGTTTCCGCACGCTGGCGGTAGAAATCCACCAAAGGGGCGGTCTGGGCATGATAGACCTCCAAGCGCTTTCGGACCGTTTCTTCTTTGTCGTCGTCGCGCTGAATCAAGGCTTCCCCGGTGACATCGTCCTTCAAGTCTTCCTTGGGAGGATTGTACATGAGGTGATAGACCCGTCCCGAGGCGGGATGAACCCGACGGCCGCTGAGGCGCTTGACGATCTCCTCGTCGGGCACTTGAATTTCAATCACGTTGTCCAAGTTGACACCCATTTTCTCCAGGCCTTCCGCCTGCGCGATGGTACGGGGGAAACCGTCGAGCAGAAAGCCGTTGTCGCAATCGGATTGGGCGATGCGCTCGGCGATCAGATTCAAAATGATATCGTCGGGCACCAATTCGCCGGCATCCATGATGGCCTTGGCTTTGCGGCCCAATTCCGTTCCCTCCCGAACCGCCGAGCGCAACATGTCTCCGGTGGAAATCTGGGGGATGCGGTAACGCTGGCAAACGAATTGCGCCTGGGTTCCCTTGCCGGAACCGGGCGCCCCCAAAAAGATCAACTTCATTATGACTCCCGATGTAATGACGGACTTTTAATCGCTTATGCCAAAGGGTTGGGCGCTTCAGGAAATTACCTCTAATCCACCCATATAGGACCTCAGTGCTTCCGGAACACGGACGCTACCGTCGGCTTGTTGGTAATTTTCCAAGATTGCCACCAGAGTTCTGCCCACGGCCAAGCCGGATCCGTTCAAGGTATGCACCGGTTCGGGCTTGCCCGTTTCCGGATTACGCCAGCGCGCCTTCATGCGTCGCGCCTGAAACTCGTGAAAATTACTGCAGGAAGAGATTTCCCGATAGCGGTTCTGCCCCGGCAACCATACTTCCAGATCGTAAGTCTTGGCGGCGGAAAACCCGGTATCTCCCGCGCACAAGAGCATTTTTCGATAGGCCAGCCCCAAGCGCTTGAGCACGACCTCGGCATGACCGGTCAATGCCTCGTGGGCCCCGGCTGAATCATCCGGCCGAGCAATCTGCACCAATTCCACCTTATCGAACTGATGCTGGCGGATCATCCCGCGCACGTCCTTCCCATACGAGCCCGCCTCGGAGCGAAAGCACGGCGTGTGGGCGACGAATTTCAAGGGCAACCGCTCGGCATCCACGATTTCTTCGCGGACCAGATTGGTCACCGGCACTTCGGCAGTGGGAATCAGATACCAAGGCGGATCGCGATGGGTCTTGAAGAGATCCTCCTCGAATTTGGGCAATTGGCCGGTCCCCTGCAGGGTTTGCTCATTCACCAAATAGGGAACGTACACTTCGCTATAGCCGTGCTCGAGGGTGTGAACATCGAGCATGAATTGAGTCAACGCCCGATGCAAGCGCGCCACCGCCCCTTTCATGACCACAAAGCGCGCGCCGGTGATTTTGGCGGCCGCGTCGAAATCCAAATAGCCGAGACCGGTTCCCAAATCCACGTGGTCGCGCGGCTGGAAATCGAAGGTGGGCGGATCTCCCCAGCGACTGATTTCAACGTTTTCCTCTTCCCCGCGCCCTTCGGGGACCTCCGACGCCAAGATATTGGGCAGGCCGAGTAGAAATTGATCCAGTTCATTCTGAACCGCGGTCAACGCCTGTTCACATTCCTTCAGTGCATCGCCCAAACGTCCCACTTCGGCCAGCAAAGGCTGTATATCCTTGCCTTCCGCCTTGGCCCGTCCGATGGCTTTGGAACGCAGGTTGCGTTCGTTTTGCAGATCTTGGGTTCGGACTTGCAGTTCTTTGCGCTTTTCTTCCAGCGCCGAATAGGCTTCCCGATCCAGCTGGAAGCCCCGTCGGGCCAATTGATCGGCCACTTTAGCGGGGGATTGGCGCAATTGTCTTGGATCCAACACCGTTCCTTACCTCTTCCCTTTGGCTTGAGAGGCGGCCTGGTTGACCCGCTCGCGCAAGTCCTTGCCGGCCTTGAAATGGGGCACGTGCTTGGCCGGCAGGGCCACCGCCTCCCCCGTGCGGGGATTGCGACCCATGCGCGGCGGCCGATAACGCAGGGTAAAACTGCCAAATCCGCGGATTTCTATTCGCTTCCCTCCCGATAAGGCATCGCTCAAATAATCGATGATATTCTTAACCGCCAACTCCACGTCTTTAGCATTCAGCTCGATGCCCTTTTCTGTCTCCAATCGCTCGACCAGGGTTTCGATCAATTCGGATTTGTTCACAGGACTTCCCCCCAAATAAAGAGGGGGCGGTGGGCCGCCCCCTCGGCGTTCAACCCCCGGTGGGAATTATTCCTTTTCCTCCATCTGTTCCTTGAACAGATCGCCCAAAGTAGGCGCTCCCGCCGGTTGCTGAGTATAGTCCTTCAGCGCCGCTTTTTCCTCATCCTCATCCTTGGCTTTGATCGACAACAGAATCATCTTGCTCTTCTTGTCGATACCGATGAATTTGGCATCGATCTCGTCTCCTTCCTGAAGCAAGCTTCGCGCGTCCTCCACCTTATCCCGTTTGATTTCGGAAGCACGCAGATAACCCTGCACGCTTTCGGCCAGTTCGACCACTGCGCCCTTGGCGTCCACTTCCTTGGCCACCCCTTTGACCACGCTGCCGCGCTCGTGGGCCGCCAGGAAGTTCTGGAAGGGATCCTGTTCCAGCTGTTTGATGCCGAGAGAGATGCGCTCCCGCTCCGGATCGATCGCCAGAATCACCACTTCGATCTCGTCGCCCTTCTTGAATTCGCGGATGGCTTCCTCGCCCGGCTCGTTCCAGGAAATGTCGGAGAGGTGAATCAAGCCATCGATGCCGCCTTCCAGGCCGACAAAAATCCCGAAATCGGTAATCGACTTGATCGCGCCGGTAATTTTTTCGCCTTTCTTGTGGAGTGCGGCGAATTCTTCCCAGGGATTGGGCTTGCATTGTTTCATGCCCAGCGAAATGCGACGGCGCTCCTCATCGATATCGAGCACCATCACTTCCACCTCGTCACCCATTTGAACCAGCTTGGCCGGATTGACGTTTTTGTTGGTCCAATCCATTTCCGAAACGTGGACCAAGCCTTCTACGCCGTCTTCCAACTCGACGAAGCAGCCGTAGTCGGTCAGATTGGTCACCTTGCCGATCAGGCGGGTCCCCTGCGGGTAGCGGCGAGCGATGTCCTTCCACGGATCTTCGGTCAGCTGCTTCAAGCCCAGAGAGACGCGCTGCTTTTCCTCGTCGAACTTGAGCACCTTGACTTCGATTTCGTCTCCCAGCTGAACCACTTCCGAGGGATGACGGACGCGCTTCCAAGCCATGTCGGTGATATGCAGCAGACCGTCGATTCCACCCAAGTCGATGAAGGCGCCGTAGTCGGTGATGTTCTTGACGATCCCCTTGACCACGCCTTCTTCCTTGAGCTTCTTCATCAGCTCTTCGCGCTCGGCGCTGTACTCCTGCTCCACCACCGCGCGGCGCGACAGCACGATATTGTTGCGCTTGGGATCCAGCTTGATCACCTTGAATTCCAGGTCATGGCCCTCCAGGTGGGTGGTGTCCCGAACCGGCCGGACGTCCACCAGCGATCCCGGCAAAAAGGCCCGCAGCGGACCCAGTTCCACGGTGAAACCGCCGCGCACTTTGCCGGTGAGGCGACCGGTGACGGTTTCGCCCTCTTCGTGGGCTTCCTCCAGCTTTTCCCAAGCCCGCAAGCGTTTGGCCTTTTCCCGCGACAACAGGGTCGATCCGCGCCCATCCTCGACCAAGTCGAGGGCGACCTCCACGTCGTCGCCGACCTCGACCTCCAATTGGCCGCTATCGTCTTGAAACTGCCATTTGGGAATGATGCCTTCCGATTTCAAGCCGGCATCCACGATGACCGCGTCCTGGGTGACATCCACCACCCTGGCATGGAGCAAGGTCCCCGGACGCATTTCGGTTTTCGCTAGACTCTCTTCGAATAATTCCGCAAAGCTTTCGCTCATGTTGACTACTTCCACGCCCCGCTCACGCCGGGCTACAAAAAACGATCGATTCGTTCTGATTAAACTTCACCGCCGATTAAACAACCGCGGCACCTCAAATTATCTCCGGTATCTCAAGGCAACAACGCCAGGACCCGGTCGACCACCTCTTCCACCGACAAGGCGGATGAGTCGATCTCGACCGCGCCCTTTGCCGCCACCAACGGTGCCTCCTTGCGCTCCCGGTCACGCCGATCCCTTTCTTCCAAGTCCTTGATTATTTGATCAAGATTAACATCTAAACCCTGGCCTTTCAACTGAAGAAAACGGCGCCTGGCCCGCTCCTCGGGCGTCGCGGTCAAAAATACCTTATAGGAAGCCTCGGGGAACACCACCGTGCCCATGTCGCGGCCGTCGGCCACCAAGCCCGGCGATTTTCGAAATGCCCGTTGTTTTTCCAGCAATGCCCGGCGCACCGCGGGAAATGCGGCGATTTTCGAGGCCACCCGGCCGCATTCCTCGGTATACAGGGAATCGGTCACATCCCGGCCGTCCAATTGGATTTGGACGTCTTCATCGCAGATAAATTCCAAATCCATTTCCGAAGCGACCCGGGCGACCGCCTGTTCATCCCCGGTATCCGTGCCCCGGGTCATCACCGCCCGAGCCAGGGCACGATAGATGGCACCGCTGTCGAGAAAATGCCAACCTAAACGCTTGGCGATGGTCCGGCTGACCGTCCCCTTGCCCGCGCCGCTGGGCCCGTCGATGGTAAGCACCGGAATCGGATCAGGCATGCCGTACCACCTCCACATTCAAACCCAAGCGGCGGGCGAGTTCGGTAAAACCGGGAAACGAAGTATTGACGTTGGCGCAATCGTCGATTTCAATGGGACCGGAGGCGCGCAGGGCGGCGATGGCAAACGCCATGGCAATGCGATGATCGCCGTGGGAGGCCACTCGGCCGCTGCCGATTCGACCGCCGCGGACGATCATTCCGTCCGGCGTGGGGCAGGCGTCGATACCCAACGCGCCCAGGCCATCCGCCATGACCTGGATGCGATCGCTCTCCTTGACCCGGAGCTCCGCCGCGCCGGTCAGGACGGTTTCCCCCTCGGCGCAAGCCGCGGCGACGAACAGCACCGGAAACTCGTCGATGGCCAAGGGCACCAGCTTCTCCGGAATTTGAATCCCTCGAAGAGGCCGGGAGACCACCTTGAGATCGGCCACCGGCTCTCCTCCCACCATGCGTGAATCGAGCACTTCGATTTTGGCCCCCATCAGGCGCAGGATATCGATCACCCCGGTCCGGGTGGGATTGATCCCCACGTGCTCCAGAACCAACTCCGAATCCGGCGCGATGCTCGCCCCCACCAGAAAAAACGCCGCCGAGGAAATATCGGTCGGGACATCCAGCTCGGTGGCGGTCAGTTTGCCGCCGCCTTGCAGAGTGACCCGGCTGCCCTCCCGGCGTAACGGATAACCGAATCCCGCCAGCATGCGCTCGGTGTGGTCCCGGGTCGGGGCGGGCTCTTCCACGGAAGTTTCCCCTTGTGCATACAGACCGGCCAACAGCAAAGCCGATTTGACCTGGGCGCTGGCCACCGGCAGGCGGTAATCGATGCCGTGCAGCGACTGCTTCCCGAAAATCCGGATCGGAGCGGTACCTTCGGCGGTGGTTTCGATTGTCGCCCCCATTCGCCGTAAAGGCTCGGTGACCCGCCGCATGGGACGGCGCGAAAGGGAAGCATCGCCGGTCAGGACCGAATCGAACGGCTGACCGCTCAACAAGCCGCACAACAGTCGCATGGACGTGCCGGAATTGCCCAAATTCAAAGGTTCCGACGGCGCCTTGAGGCCGTGCATTCCCGCCCCGTGGATGGTCATTCGGCCGTCCACCGGGCCTTCGACGGTCACACCCATTTGCCGAAAAGCCCCTAAGGTCGCCAAGGCGTCTTCCGCCTCCAGAAAACCGCTCACCCGGGTAACGCCCTCGGCGATCGAGCCCAGCATCACCGAACGATGGGAGATGGACTTGTCGCCGGGCACCCGCGCCCGCCCTCGGAGCGCTCCCCCCGGCGCCGCTACGTAATCGATTTTCATGGTCATGATGTGTCCCTGTATCGGTCCAAAAAACGCTGCCGGGCCGATCTGGCTTCGGCAAAATAATGCAGTATCGCCGACCGGTCACCGCCTTCCAACAGATGTCCGAAATCGTGCAATTCGCCCTCGAAACGGCGCAGCAAAGCCGTAATCTCCGCGGCATTGGCCAGGCAGATATCCGCCCACATATCGGCATCGCTGGAGGCGATGCGGGTGAAATCCTTAAACCCTCCGGCGGCGTATTGGAAGATTTCGTCTTTTTCGTCTTTACGGCCGAGCAGATGCGTCAGCGCATAAGCGACCACATGGGGCAGATGGCTGGTGGCCGCCAGGACATGGTCGTGATGGGTCACGCTCATATCGTGCACTTCCGCTCCCAGCGCCTGCCAAAAACCGCGCACCCTTTCCAGCATGCGCACGTCGGTTTCCGGCACCGGCGTCAATATCAGCCGTTTGCTCTCGAACAGATCGCCGAGCGCCGCTTCGACCCCGCTGAGCTCCCGGCCGGCGATGGGATGGGCGGGAACGAAATTGGCCGGCATCTTCCCGAATACGTGCTCCGCGGCACGGACCACATTGGTTTTGGTGCTGCCCACGTCGGTATAGAAAGCTTGTGTTGACCAGACCGGGGCCAACGCTTCGAAAACCGCCTGAACCTTTCCCACCGGGGTGGCGATGACCACCCCGTCGGCCTTGTATACGCCCTCGGCCGCCGTCTGAAATCCTACGTCGATGGCACCCAGCGCTTTCGCCTGACGCAGAGTCCCGGGATCTCGGTCCACGCCCACAATTTCCCGCGCCAAGCCTTTCGACCGGGCGGCCAGGGCGACGGAACCGCCGATCAGGCCGACGCCGATAATGCACAGCCGATCAAGCACCGGTCAATACTCGATCCAGCGCTTCGATAAAAACGCCGTTTTCCGCTCGGGTGCCCACGGATACGCGCAAATGATCGGGCAAAGCGTAACCGGCCAAAGGTCTGACGATCACGCCTTCGCGCAGCAAGGCGTCGAAAACCGGACCGGCGTCCCGGCCCACATCCACGGTCACGAAATTTCCCGCCGAGGGAATAAACGCCAATCCTCGAGCCCGGAAGGCTTCGGTTAACTGGGCAAGGCCCGCCCGGTTCATCTCCCGGCTCGATTGCAAATACGCCTCGTCGTCCAGCGCCGCTTCGGCCGCCGCCAGCGCAAGGCTATTTACGTTGAACGGTTGACGGACGCGATTCAACAGATCGGCCACTTCGGGACGGGAAATCCCGTAACCGACCCGAAACCCCGCCAAACCGTAGGCTTTGGAGAAAGTGCGCGTAATAATCAGATTGGGAAAGCGGTCGAGCCAAGGCAGGGTATCTGGATAATCGTTCCCCTCGGCGTATTCGAAATAGGCCTCGTCCAACACCGCGATCACCCGTTCCGGCAGGGCCTCGAGAAAATCCTCCAACTCGTCCGCGCCGACCCAGGAGCCGGTGGGATTGTTGGGATTGGCGATGAACACGACCGAGGTGTCCTCCGCCACGCGCGCCAACATGCCCGCCAGATCGTGGCCGTAACGGGGACCGCGGCTGCCGTCGTGGGCCGGAGCGATACGCGCCGCCGCCCCCACCGCCTGGGTGGAAATGGGATATACCGCAAACGCATGTTGCGCAAAAACCGCACTCCGCCCGGGGCCCAAAAAAGCCCGGGCGACTAGATCGAGCACATCGTTGGAACCGTTGCCCAGCGTGATCTGGGCCATTTCCACCCCCAGCCTGGCCGCCAGTTTCTGCTTCAACTTGAAACCGTTTCCATCGGGATAACGGGCACTCTCGGAAAGCGCCATTTGTACGGCTGAGAGCGCACCGGGACTGGGTCCCAAAGGGTTTTCGTTGGATGCCAATTTGACGATGCGCGCAGGGTCCAACCCCAACTCTCGCGCCAATTCCTCGATCGGCTTGCCGGGCTGATAAGGCGTCAAGCCCGTTACCGGCTGCATCGCCAAGGCAGCAAAATCACACGACATGGGAATACCTCAAATTCAAATCACCGCCCTCGGATAAGACCCCAGCCACTTCACCATCTGCGCCCGTTCCTCCAGCGCCGTCAATGCTTCGGTCACGCGCACATCGTCACGGTGGCCTTCGATATCGATGAAGAACACATATTCCCACATGCCTTGCCGACTGGGACGCGATTCGATCTTGCTCATGCTGATTCGGTGGTCGGCGAAGGGTTGCAACAAGCGGTACAAAGCGCCGGGCGCATTGCGCGTGGAAACCACCAGGGAAGTCTTGTCGTCCCCGGTGGGGCCGACGGGTTGTTTACCGATGACCAAAAAGCGAGTGGTGTTATCGGGGTCGTCCTCGATACTGGATTCGAGCACATCGAGCTCGTACAGCCGGGCAGCCACTTCGCCGGCGATGGCGGCGCTATTGGGAACAATCGCCGCGAGCCGGGCACCCTCGGCGTTGCTGCTGACCGGGGTACGCTTGGCGTGGGGCAGGAAACGGTCGAGCCATTCTCGGCACTGGGCGAGGGATTGTTGATGGGAAAATACTTCTTCGATCGCCTGCAACTCGGCGCGACGACTCATCAGATTATGGTGAATGCGCAGCACCACCTCGCCCGAGATCAGCAAGGAAGTGTTGAGAAAGCTGTCGAGGGTATGGGTGACCACCCCTTCGGTGGAATTTTCCACCGGCACCACGCCGTAGCCGCAAGCACCGCCCGCCACTGCCCGGAAAATCTCATCCACGGCCGGCAGCGGCAAGGCCGCGATGGCCTGACCGAAATGCTTGTAGGCCGCCTGCTGGGTGAAGGTGCCCTCCGGTCCCAAAAAAGCCACCTGAAGCGGCTTTTCCAAGGCCAGGCAGGCGGACATGATTTCGCGGAAAATCCGTACCGCCACATCATCGTCCAAGGGCCCCGGATTTTTCGCTTTGATCCGACGCAGCACCTCCGCTTCCCGGTCGGGCCGATAGAAACAGTCGTCGTCGCCGGCAGCCCTTTTCACTTCCGCCACTTGCAGGGCCAGCTCGGCGCGTTCGTTGAGCAAGCGCAGCAGTTCCGCATCGATGGCGTCGATTCGGCGACGCAGCTCCCTTAATTTGTCCCCCGTTTTCATTCGCTGCTCTAGGAATTGTCGACATTCGCAGGTAGCACCGGAGAGGGCGTTCCGGAACGTCCTCCCCGGCTCTCACCATGAACGCTGGATTTACTCAATGTCTACACCCTAACTGTGACAAAAAATTTTATTTTATCACCCGCGCCGAAAGCACGCCCTCGAGCGATTGGATGCGATGCACGACTTGCGGATCCACCGGTCCTTCCGCGTCGATGAGGGAATAGGCCGCCTCGCCTTTGGATTTATTCAAAAGCTCCAGAATATTGATCTCGGCTTCTCCCAGACACGCGGAGATTTTGCTCACCATCGCCGGGATATTGGCGTGGGGAATGGCGATGCGGGTGGTATCGGGGGCGCGCGGCAGGATCACTTCGGGGAAATTGACCGAATGGCGAATGTTGCCGTTTTCCAGATAATCCCGGACTTGGTCGGCCACCATCACCGCACAATTTTCTTCCGCCTCGTTCGTGGAAGCGCCGAGATGAGGCAAGGCGATCACTTTGGGATGATCTTTCAGCCGAGCGGAAGGAAAATCGGTCACATAGGCGTGCAGCCAGCCGCTATCCAGCGCTTCGAGCAAAGCCTCCTCGTCCACCAGTTCGCCGCGGGAGAAATTCAGCAAGACCGCGCCTTGCTTCATTTTGCGCAAGCGCTCGGCATCGATGGAATGGCGGGTTTGGTCCGTCAGGGGGATATGCAGGGTGATGAAATCGCAGATGGAGAGCAACTCATCCAGGCTGGACGATTGAATCACCGAGGACGACAACTGCCAGGCCCGCTCCACGGTGACGTAGGGATCGTGGCCGCTGACATACATGCCCAGAGCCAAGGCCTTATTGGCGACCCGCACGCCGATCGCGCCCAAACCGACCACGCCGAGCATCTTGCCGCTCAACTCGAAGCCACGGAAGCGTTTTTTGCCCGCTTCCACCTGCCGGTGGAGAGTTTCGTCCCCGCCTTCCAGGTTCCGGACGTATTCCCACGCCTGGCAGATATTGCGGGAGGCCAGCAGCATCCCCGCCAACACCAACTCCTTGACCGCATTGGCGTTGGCGCCCGGGGTGTTGAACACCACGATGCCGCGCTGGGTGCATTTCGCCACCGGGATGTTATTGACTCCGGCCCCGGCGCGACCGATCGCCTTGAGCGCCTCCGGCAAGGGTTCCCCGTGGAGTTTGTGGGAACGAAGAATGATGGCGTCGGGGTGCTGGATCTCCGAAGCCACTTCGTATTTTTCCCGGGGGAAACGCTCCAGCCCGGTGACGGCGATATTGTTGTAGGTGCGGACTTTGTAATCAGCCATAACGTCGTTCAAACTCCTGCATGAAATCCACCAGCGCCTTGACTCCCTCGATGGGCATGGCGTTATAAATACTTGCGCGCATCCCCCCGACCGAGCGATGGCCTTTGAGATTCACCAGCCCCCGCTCCGAGGCTTCCTTCAAGAAGGTCGCATCCAACGCCGGATCGGCCAGGGTGAACGGCACATTCATCCGCGAGCGGTAACGGGGATCGACCGGGTTGCGATAAAAGTCCGAGGCTTCGATCGCTCCATAAAGCAATTCTGATTTCTCGATATTGCGCCGTTCGATGGCCACCAAGCCGCCCTGTTCCCGCAACCATTCCAGGACCAATCCCACCAGATACCAGTTATAGGTGGGCGGGGTATTGAGCATGGAACCGGCTTCGACTTGTTTGCGGTAATCCCATATGGAAGGGGTGCCGGGCAGGGGATCGCGCAACAGGTCTTTGCGCACGATCACCACGACAATACCGGCTGGCCCCATATTTTTCTGGGCGCCGGCGTAGATCAGCCCGAAACGGTTCACCGCCACGGGGCGCGACAAGAAATCGGAGGACATATCCGTCACCAACGGACAATCCGCTTCCGGGACGAAGGGGAACTCCACTCCGCCAATGGTTTCGTTGGTGGTGTAATGGAGATAGACGCCTTCGGGATCGACCCTCCAGGATGCCGGATCGGGAATCGTGGTGAAATTTTCCGCCTCGCCGGTGGCGGCGATGCGAACCTCGCCATACTGCTTGGCTTCCGCCGCGGCCTTCTTGGACCAGGAACCGGTTACCACGTAATTCATCTTGCGCTTATCGTCCAGCAGGTTCATGGGGATGGCGGCGAATTGGCCGGTCGCCCCGCCCTGCAGGAAAAGACAATGATAATCTTCCGAAACGCCCAGCAACTCGCGCAAATCGGCTTCGGCGGTTTCCGCGATTTGCTTGAAATGGGGGCCGCGGTGGCTCATTTCCATCACCGACATGCCGCTTCCCCGCCAATCCAGCATTTCCTCCCGCGCCCGGACAAGTACCGCTTCCGGCAATACCGCTGGCCCCGCGCTGAAATTGTACACTCTCATGGTTTTATTGTTCCTCCAGCAAACTTTCGATTCGATCCACGCCCACCAACTTCTCGCTTTTGCTCAGGCGAATGATGCGCACCCCTTGCGTATTACGCCCCAACACCGAGATCTCGCTGACCCGGGTGCGCACCAGCGTACCGCCGGTGGTGATCAACATAATTTCATCGTCATCCTGAACCAGCACCGCCGCCACCAAGGCGCCGTTGCGCTCGGAAGCCTGGATTGCGATCACCCCCTGGCCGCCGCGTTTGTGACGGGGAAATTCGTCCAAGCGGGTGCGCTTGCCGTACCCTTTCTCGGTCACGGTCAGCACCGTGCCTTCGGTTCCGATGAGCAGCGCGATCACTTTTTGTCCTTCCGGCAACTTCATTCCGCGCACACCGCCGGCGGTGCGCCCCATGGAACGCACCTCGGACTCGTTGAAGCAAATCGCCTTGCCGCCGCTCGAAAACAGCATCACGTCCTGCTTGCCGTCGGTCAGGGTGGCCTTGACCAACACATCCTTGGGCTTGAGGTCGATGGCGATCTTGCCGTTGCTGCGCAAATGCTCGAATTCCTCCAGCGGCGTCTTTTTGACCACGCCCGCGGCGGTGGCCATGAAGATGAAGGCCCCGGCGGAAAAATCGCGCACCGCGAGCACCGCGTTGATCCGCTCCGCTTTCTCCAGGGGAAGCAGATTCACGATGGGCTTGCCGCGCGAGATGCGGCTCGCCATGGGCAGTTCGTAGACCTTCAATCCGTACACTTTGCCCAAGCTGGAAAAGCATAACAGTGTGTCGTGGGTGTTCGCGATATGGAGCCTTTCGATGAAATCGGCTTCCTTGGTGGCGGTCGCGGATTTGCCCTTGCCCCCGCGCCGTTGGGCCTGGTAGACCGACAAGGGCTGAGCCTTGATGTAGCCGGCGTGGGTCAGGGTGACCACCACGTCTTCCTCGCTGATCAAATCCTCCACCGACAGGCTGCGCTGCTCCTGAAGAATTTCAGTGCGCCGCTCATCCCCGAATTGATCGCGCAGGGCGACCAATTCTTCACGAATCACTTCCAACAGACGCCGGTCGCTCCCCAGAATCTCCAGCAGCTCGTCGATCTTGTCCAGCAAGCTCTGGTATTCGTCGATGATCTTGTCCTGCTCCAAGCCGGTCAGGCGGTGCAGGCGCAGATCCAGAATCGCCTGGGCCTGGACCGGAGACAAGCGGTAACCATTCTCGGCCAGGCCGAAGCCTTCCGCCAAATCCTCCGGCCGGGTACGCGCCGCGTCGGCGCGCTCCAGGTAGGAACCCACGACTCCCGGCGACCATACCCGCGCCAACAATTGTTCCTTGGCCTCCTTGGGGCTGGGCGCGGCCTTGATCAGGGCGATGATTTCGTCGATGTTGGCCAAAGCCACCGCCAGGCCTTCCAAGATATGCACCCGCTCGCGGGCCTTGCGCAACTCGTACAGGGTCCGCCGGGTCACCACTTCCCGCCGGTGGTCGACAAAGGCCTCCAGCACTTCCTTCAAATTCAAGCATCGCGGCCGCCCGTCCACCAGGGCCACCATGTTGATCCCGAAGACGTTCTGCAGCTGGGTGTGTTGATAAAGATTGTTCAAAATCACATCGGGATGCTCGCCGCGCTTGAGCTCCACCACCATTCGCATGCCGTCCTTGTCGGATTCGTCGCGCAAGCCGGAAATGCCTTCCAGCTTGCCTTCCTTCACCAGCCCCGCAATTTTCTCGATCAGCCGGGCCTTGTTGACCTGATAGGGCAATTCGGTCACGACAATGCTCTGGCGGCCGCTGTCCTTGCTGGTCTCCACATGGGAGCAGGCCCGAAGATATATACGGCCGCGCCCGGTGGTGTAGGCCTGGCGAATTCCCTGGGCACCGTTGATCACCGCGCCGGTCGGAAAATCCGGCCCGGGAATATGGCCTATCAACTGCGTGACGGTGATCTCCGGCTGCTCGATCAAGGCCAAAACCCCGTTGATGACTTCGACCAGGTTATGGGGCGGAATATTGGTCGCCATGCCTACCGCGATGCCGGCCGAACCGTTGATCAAAAGATTGGGGAGCTTGGCCGGAAGCACTTCCGGCTCTTTTTCGGATTCATCGTAGTTGGGAACGAAATCGACGGTTTCCTTGTCCAGATCGGCGAGTAGCTCGTGGGCGATGCGGGCCATACGAATTTCCGTATACCGCATGGCCGCCGGCGGATCTCCGTCCACGGAGCCGAAATTGCCTTGCCCGTCCACCAACAGGTAGCGCATGGAAAACGGCTGGGCGATGCGCACGATGGTGTCGTAAACGGCGGCATCTCCGTGGGGATGATATTTACCGATCACGTCCCCTACTACGCGGGCCGATTTTTTGTACGACTTGTTCCAATCGTTACCCAGTTCGTGCATGGCGTACAAAACGCGCCGATGAACCGGCTTGAGGCCGTCTCGAACATCGGGCAGCGCCCTACCTACGATCACGCTCATGGCGTAATCCAGGTAGGATTGTTTCATCTCATCTTCGAGATTGACGGGAAGAATTTCTTTGGCGATTTCGGACATGGCAGTGTTGTTCCGCTACCGCAGGGGCGAATGTTTATTCGCTCCTGCGGGGGCATTGATTAATTTCTGTTGATAAATTTTGTAATTATATCATCCCATTGCCGGAAAGATGCGACTAAACAAAGCGCATTTTCTCCGTCAAGCTTTGATGAAGTTATTCCGGTAGTATTTCAGTTCCTCGATGGACTCAAGAATGTCCGCCAGGGCCTCGTGGGCGTTCCGCTTCTTGAATCCCTGCTTGAGATGGGGCGCCCATAGCCCGGCCAATTCCTTGAGCGTGGAAACATCCAGATTACGATAATGGAAATAGGCTTCCAGTTGCGGCATCGCCCGATACAAAAAACGTCGATCCTGGCAAATACTGTTGCCGCACATGGGGGATTCCCCCGGCGGCACCCATTGCTTCAGAAATTCCAGCGTCTGAATCTCGGCCTCGCGCTCGTTCACCCCGACTCGACGCACCCGGTCGATAAGTCCCGATTCGCCATGATGCTTCTGATTCCAACTATCCATCGTCGCCAGGACGGCCTCCGGCTGCCGAACCGCCAATACCGGCCCGGTGGCCAATACATTCAAATGCTTGTCCGTAACGACAGTGGCGATTTCGATGATGACGTCCCGATCCGGATCCAGACCGGTCATCTCCAAATCGATCCAGATCAGGTTGTCTTTGGGGTGGGTCATACAATTATTTCCAGGCTGAGATTATTGTCAGATACAGCCGCAAAGGCTAAGCTGTTCTGTCAGTTTTTGCAAAGTCGACCGTCTATTCATGAATAGCTTCACGATCATTTTTCTGCTCGCTTTGACCGTATCCTTCGCCGTTGAAATCTGGCTTGCCCGGCGTCATGCGCGCCATGTGAGCGCCCACCGCGACCAGGTTCCGGAGGCGTTTCAAGAGGCCATCAGTCTTAGCGCTCATCAAAAGGCCGCCGATTATACGTTGGCCAAGCTCAAAATCCAGAATGCCGGCCGACTGCTCAACGCGGTCTTGCTGCTCGTCTTTACCGTGGGCGGCGGCATCGCGGCCCTCGATCGCGGATGGATGCAGTTCGAGCTCGGCCCCGTCACCCACGGCATCCTGCTGATCCTGTCGGTGATGTTTTTGACGGCGGTGGCGGAACTACCGCTCTCCCTTTATCAGACATTCGGGGTGGAGGAAAAATTCGACTTCAACCGTACCACGCCCCTGCGATTCATCAAGGATTTAGGCCTTCAGACGGTTTTGGCATTGGCCATCGGCGCTCCCCTTCTGGGAATCGTTTTATGGGTCATGGACAGTACCGGCCGCTGGTGGTGGCTGCTCGCCTGGGCGATTTTGATGGCTTTCTCCCTCTTGATGAGCTGGGCCTACCCCACCTTGATTGCCCCTCTGTTCAACCAATTCACTCCCCTGGAAGATCAAACCCTCAAGGCCCGCATCCAACGATTGCTGGAACGCTGCGGCTTTCACAGCAAAGGGATTTTCGTGATGGACGGCTCCACTCGATCCGGCCACGGCAACGCCTATTTCACCGGGCTCGGCAGCAATAAGCGGATCGTGTTTTTCGACACTTTGATGGAAGCTCTGAAACCGGAAGAACTGGAAGCGGTGCTGGCTCACGAACTGGGACATTTCAAGCGCCGCCACGTGATTAAAATGCTGATGACCAGCGCCCTCTTGAGTCTGTTCGGCTTCGCCCTCCTCGGCTGGCTGGCCGAGCAACCGACATTTTACCAAGGACTGGGCGTGCCGAGGGCCACCCACGCCGCAGCTCTTCTGCTATTCATGCTGATCATGCCGGTATTCACCGTCTTCCTGCAGCCCTTGATCGCGGGTATTCAACGCAAATACGAATTCGAGGCGGACGAATTCGCCGCCTCCATGACCCAACCTCAGCCGCTGATCCGCTCGCTGGTGAAGCTCTATCGCGACAACGCCGCCACCCTGACCCCGGACCCCTTATACGCGGCCTTCCACTACAGCCATCCCCCGGCGGCGATTCGGATCGAGCATTTAAAGGCGACGCAAAAGACTTCCGGATGACCCGCGCTCCGAAGATCCGCCCACGCATGAATCCGCCCCGCACCGGTCGAGTGGTCGCCCATTTCGGCAAGAAGTGGGCGGTGGAGGAAGAAGCGGGACGGATTTACCTTTGCCATCCTTTGCGCCGCAGCCAAGAGCCTTGCGTCGGCGATCGGGTTCACTGGGAAGCCGCCGACGCCCAACACGGCCGCATCCTCGAGGTTCTGCCTCGGGACACCCTCCTCACCCGCCCCGGCCGCGGCGGCAAAACGCGTCCGGCGGCGGCCAATGTCTCCCAGGTTCTGGTGGTTCTGGCGCCCGAACCTCCCTACGATTTACTGCTCGTGGATCAATACCTGGTGGTGAATGAAAACCGGGGCATCGATACCCGCCTGCTTTTCAACAAGTCGGACTTGCTCACGAAAGCGTCACGAAGAGGCGTAGATGCGAATCTGGCGCCTTATCGCGACCTGTATCCGCTTTTATTTATCAGCGCCGAAACCGGTGAAGGTATGGAAACTCTCAAGGCCACTTTAAAAGACAAGATCTCCATGCTGGCCGGCCAGTCGGGAGTAGGGAAATCCTCCCTCTTGAAAAATTTGCTCCCCGACTTGGATGTTCGCATCGGCGGCTTATCCGACGGCACCCGGCGTGGCCGCCACACCACCACCAGCGCCATGCTGTTTCATCTGCCGGGCGGCGGCGATCTCATCGACACCCCGGGCGTGGCGATCTTCGGCTTGGCCGATATCGATTCCCGCCAATTGGCCGAGGGCTACAAGGAATTCCGGCCCTTCATTTCTTACTGCCGGTTCAACGATTGCCGGCATGTGGACGATTTGGGATGCGCGGTCAGAGAGGGCGTGGAAAAAGGAGAGATCAGCAGAGCACGCTACCGGCGCTATTTGAAATTGCTGGAAAAACTGCCCCGGATATCTTAAACCACCCGTCGACCTTGAAACGCGTGTACCAACGTGTTGGCGTCGAGATACTCCAACTCGCCGCCGACCGGCACCCCGTAGGCGATGCGGCTGACCGATATCTCGAAGCGGCGAGCCAAATCGGCGATGTAATAAGCGCTGGCCTCCCCCTCCACGGTGGAGTTGGTCGCCAGAATCAACTCCTTTACCTCTCCCTCGGCCAAGCGCTTCTCCAGCAAGTCCAATCCCAGCTCTTCCGGACCGATGCCGTCCAAAGGCGATAGCCGTCCGTGGAGGACGAAATACAGACCTTTATATACCGTGGCCCGATCGATCGCGAACACGTCGGCGGGCGTTTCGACCACGCACAACTGGGACCGGTCGCGGCCCGGATCGGCGCAAATCCGGCAGGTTTCCAGTTCGGTGAGCGTCCGGCAGGAACGACAACGGCGAATTTTCTTCAATGCCTCGTCCAGGCGCTCCACCAAGCGCCGGGCACCTTCATGGTCGTGCTGCAGGAGGTGGAACGCCATGCGTTGAGCGGATTTTGGACCGACCCCGGGCAGACAGCGGAGCGCCTGCATGAGTCGCTGGAGACAATCGCCTCGCTCCATGCCGAAATCAGGTGCTATTGATATTCGCGGCGCTTGAATTATGCCGAAACAAATCCATATCGACCTATGGCCTAAAACGGCAAATTCATCCCGCCGGGCAATTGGAAACCGCCGGCCAGCTCTCCCATTTTCTCTTCCTTGAGCTTGGCTACCTTGTGGACCGCATCGTTGACCGCCGCCGCGGTCAAATCTTCCAGAATTTCCTTGTCCTCTTCCTTGATCAAGCTGGGATCGATGGCCAAGCGCAACACCTCGCGCTGGCCGTTCATCACCACCTTGACCAAGCCGCCACCAGCCTCTCCCTGCACTTCCGCCTTGGCCAACTCTTCCTGAGCTTGCTTGAATTTTTCCTGCATTTCTTGAGCCTGTTGCATCAAGGCTCCCAATGGGTTTTTCATCCGCACATCCTCCAAATGACTGTTACTTCACCGGCTTCACCGTACCCGGCACGACCCGGGCGTCGAAGGTTTCCATCAAGGTCCGAACCGTCTCGTCCTCGGCGATGGCCTTTTCCGCCGCGGCCAACTCTTCTTCCTGGCGCCGCCGATGCAGCATCGCCGGCGTCTCGCTACCGCTTCGGCCGACTTGAATCTCCAGTTTCACCGACTGCTTAAGGACCGCCTGCAAAGCTTGCTCCAACCGCGCATGCCAGCGGTCGTTCTTCAAATGCTCGAAACCTTCGTCCAGCATCAACACACAGCGGCGATCGTCCAAATGCTGCATCACGCAGTGATGGGCCAACTCTTTGGCCATGCCGGACAAACGCATGCGCTCCAGCAAAGCGGCCCATTCCAATGATCCAGCGCCCTCCAAGGCGGGCGGGTCTTCCGCCGGAACGGCTTGCTCCCGGGTTTCGACCTCAGAGGTCGGTACCGAATTCCCCGCCTTCCGGCCCGGGGAAGCCGAAGCCTTCGGCGCCGGCACACGCTGCTCCGCCACTTCCATCGGCCGAAACGCAAGCATTCGTAAAAGAATCATCTCCAAGCCGGTGCGCGGATCCGGTGCCCAGGGCAAATCCTTTTGCCCCATCAAGCCGATCTGATAGTACAACTGCACATCCTCGGGTGACAGCGCTTCCGCTTGGGCCAGAATCCACTTCCGTTCCTCGTCTTGATCGGCGGTTTCCGGTAATTGCTGGGCCAAGGCGATTCGATGGAACAAACTCAACAACGCTTTCAACACTTCGGCAAAATCCGGAGCCGCCTCTGAAAGTCGGATCACCTCGGCCATCACGGCCTGCGCATCTCCCGACACCAGCGCTTCCACCATTCCCTTGAGGGAATGCCGGGCCACGCCGCCCAACATGCCTTCCACATCCGCCGCCCGGACTCGACCGCCCCCGTAGGCGATGGCCTGATCCAGCAGGCTCAAGGCATCGCGGAGACTGCCTTCGGCCGCACGGGCCAACAAGTGCAGCGCTTCCCCGTCGAAATCCAACGCCTCGGCTTCCAGCACCTGAGTCATACGCGATTCGATCTGATCCGCAGGCAGCTTTTTCAAGTTGAACTGGAGACAGCGCGACAGCACGGTCACCGGGACTTTTTGCGGATCGGTGGTGGCAAGCAGGAATTTGATGTGCGGCGGGGGCTCTTCCAGAGTCTTTAACAAGGCGTTGAAACTGTGCCCGGAGAGCATATGCACTTCGTCGATCAGGTAGATCTTGTAACGCCCCCGGCTGGGAGCGTACTGAGCGTTTTCCAGCAACTCGCGGGTATCTTCCACTCGGGTGCGGGAAGCGGCATCCACTTCGATGAGGTCGACGAAACGCCCCTCGTCCACCGCCAGGCAGATCTCGCAGCGACAGCAAGGTTCGCCGTCCAGGGGCTGCTCGCAGTTGAGCGCCTTGGCCAAAATCCGGGCAATGGTGGTCTTGCCCACGCCGCGGGTGCCGGTGAACAAATAGGCGTGATGCATGCGGTCGTGCGCCAACGCGTTGCGGAGCGCCCGGACCACATGGGACTGCCCTGTGATCTCGGAAAAGCGGCGCGGCCGCCACTTGCGGGCCAGGGCTTGATAGCTCATGGGGAAATCTTTAAATATTAGGGCGGCAAGCCGCACCAGCCACACCCCGGCACACGAGTCGGCTGCTACCGTTGCTCCCTTCCGGGCCTGGCGGGGTTTACAGCCTATCGTTGCGAGGGGACCGACACGGCCCACCATCAATCGTTCCTCCCGGCATGCCGTGCCGGGAAACACCCTATTATCCCGATCTGATTTCCGCATTGCAAGTTCGACAAAGAACCGCCAAGTCACCACTGAAACGTAGCCGTATTCCATGCCAGCGGAAAAAAGCCTATCATCCTTCTTCAAAGGCCGAAGTCGGCGGACGATCCGTGAGGATATAAAGGACCGACCCCATGAAAGCCGAAAATTCTTTTGCGTTTAACCCAACCGGTCCGCTCATCGCAATGTTTGCGATATGGATAACGTTGAACGGATGCACGTCACCCGACAAATCGACCCTTCCCCGGCTTCGCTGGTACGTGTTCGACGAACCGTCGGGGACTTTCGCCGAGGCGGCCAAACATTGCTCGTCAGCCTCCGGCGGGGCATACCAGATCAAGCTCGTCCCGCTGCCGGCCGATGCCGATCAGCAACGGGAACAATTGGTGCGGCGCCTGGCGGCGAGCGATTCCGATATCGACATCATCGGCATGGATGTCATCTGGACGGCGGAATTCGCCCAGGCCGGCTGGATCTTGCCCTGGACCGCCGACAAGGCCGCAACGGCGAGGCAAGGACGTCTCCAGCCTTCCATCCTAAGCGCGACTTATCAAGGCAGACTTTGGGCGGCGCCTTTTACCGCCAACGCCCAATTGCTTTGGTACCGGAAAGACCGAATCGAGCATCCGCCCCGAACCTGGAACGAGATGATCCGCATGGCGGAGGCTTTCGGAGAGGAGGGAGCAGTGTTGGCCCAAGGCGAACGCTACGAAGGCTTGACCGTCTTTTTCACCTCGCTGCTCGCTTCCGCCGGTGGATCGGTTCTGGATGAAACCGGTCGGCACGTTGCACTTGCTCAACGCCCCACCCGGCAGGCGTTGGCGATCATGCAACGGCTCGCCGACTCACCCGCCTCCGACCCCGCCTTGTCCACCGCCCGCGAGGATCAAGCGCGATTGAGATTCGAGACCGGGAAGGCGGTCTTCATGATCAACTACCCCTTCGTCTGGCCGAGCGCCAATCAGAATGCGCCCGAGGTGGCCGTCCACATGGGCTGGGCGCGCTGGCCCGGGGTGACAGAAGACAGACCCAGCCGGGTGGCCATCGGCGGTATCAACCTCGGTATCGGCGCCTATTCCCGCCATCCCGAACTCGCTTTTCGCGCAGCCACTTGTCTCGCCGGACAAGCGCATCAAAGAATGGCGGCGATTCGCGCTGGCTTGCCGCCGACGATCGAAGCCCTCTACGACGCCCCCGAAGTCAGGGCGAAACTCCCATTCGCCGATTTGCTGCGGGCTACCCTCAAAGACGCAGTGCAACGCCCCCCGACTCCGCTTTACAATGACATTTCCCTGGCCATCAGCCGCACCCTGCATCCGATGAAGGCGATCGTCCCCGATCGAGACATTAAACGCCTGCGCGCGGCGGTGCGCCGCGCCTTGCGCTCGGAGGGACTGTTGTGAATCGGCAGCAGCGGCTGGGATG
This sequence comes from Methylohalobius crimeensis 10Ki, assembly GCF_000421465.1. Taxonomy (NCBI): domain Bacteria; kingdom Pseudomonadati; phylum Pseudomonadota; class Gammaproteobacteria; order Methylococcales; family Methylothermaceae; genus Methylohalobius; species Methylohalobius crimeensis. The sequence continues at coordinate 897,312 of NZ_ATXB01000001.1, read as the reverse complement.
GTGGCTTTGTCTACCGGCGGTCGGTGCAATGCTGCTGGTGACCGCCTACCCTCTCGCCTACGCCTTCTGGTTGTCTCTCTACCGCTACGATTTACGTTTTCCGGAGCAACGGGCATTCGTCGGCGGGGCCAACTATGCCAGCGTGTTGACCTCGGAAGTGTGGTGGCAAGCGCTGGCCAATACCGTCCTGATTACCGCGGGCTCGGTGATGATGGAATTGATGCTGGGATTCGCCCTGGCGCTGCTCATGCATCGCACCCTGTTTGCACGGCGCACCGTACGCACCGCCATTCTCGTCCCCTACGGCATCATTACGGTGGTCGCCGCCTTGGCCTGGAAATTCGCGTTCGATCCCACCACCGGATTTATCAACGCCTTGCTTAACTTGGACCAACCCTGGCTGAACGAACGCTGGTCGGCGTTTTGCGTGATCATCGCCACCGAAGTCTGGAAAACCACGCCTTTTATGGCCCTGCTGCTGATGGCGGGACTAACCTTGGTACCCCAGGACTTGCTGCAAGCGGCGCGAGTGGACGGCGCATCCAGAATCCAGCGCTTTTTTCAAATCACCCTGCCCTTAATGAAACCGGCGGTGGCGGTGGCGTTGCTGTTTCGCACCCTGGACGCTTTCCGCATCTTCGACACCGTGTTCGTCCAGACCCGCGGCGCCCACGGCACGGAGACGGTTTCCATCGTCGCCTACCATACCCTGATCGCGCGCCTCAATCTGGGCTTGGGTTCGGCGGTGTCGGTATTGATCTTCGCCGGCGTCAGTTTAATCGCCATCGGCTTTATCAAAGGCTTCAAAGCCCCGCTCATACACCGGGAGGACTCCCAATGACTTCCGAATCCAACGCCCTGGAGCGGATATTTTGGATTTTCGGCAGCCTGATCGTTATCGTCTACGCGCTGATTCCGGTCGCCTGGATCTTGTCGCTCTCCCTCAAGCCCCCCGCCGATCTGAATGATCGGCGTTTTATCCCCAACTCGATCACCTTCGAGCATTATCGAGCCATCTTTCAAGACCTCCAGTTTCCGCATGCCCTCTGGAACTCCCTGGGCATCGCGTTCCTGTCCACGCTGCTGGCGGTCGTTCTCGGGGCGATGGCCGCCTATGCCATCGTACGGCTGGACTTTCCGGGCAAACGGGTGGTCCTCGCCGGCGCCCTGGCCATCGCCATGTTTCCGCCTATTTCTATCATCGGACCGCTGTTCGAAATGTGGCGAGCGATCGGCCTTTTCGATACGTGGCCGGGACTCATGCTGCCTTATATGACTTTCACCCTCCCCCTGTCGATTTGGACTTTGTCGGCATTTTTCCGCGACGTTCCTTGGGATCTGGAAAAAGCGGCGCGGATCGATGGAGCCACCCGCCTCCAGGCTTTCACGCATGTAATCGCTCCCATTGCAGCCCCCGGCGCGGTCGCGGCGGGGCTTTTGATTTTCATCTTCGCCTGGAACGACTTTTTGTTCGCCATTTCCCTGACATCGACCAACAAGGCGCGCACGGTCCCCGTCGCCATCGCCTTTTTCACCGGCAGCTCGCGGTTCGAACTGCCCACCGGTTCCATCGCCGCCGCCTCGGTCGTGGTGACCGCCCCCATCATCCTTCTGGTCCTGATCTTTCAACGCTGGCTCGTCACCGGCCTCACCGCCGGAGCGATCAAAGGGTAAATGGGGTTATATTGCATCATTCCACATTCAAGATCCGGTAAGTCCCCGCCGGGACACGCTGTAAATACCTCCGTGTACGCTCGAATCGCAGCATCCCTGCTGCGAACGGCCCCGGCGGGGACTTACCGGATCTCAGCCTCCTCATCAAATAAAACATCAACCAAATACGGATATGGCGGAAATCCAACTTGAAGGCATCACCAAGCGCTTTGCCGACGGCACCGAGGCGGTGAAAAATGTCAGCTTCACCATCCGGGACGGTGAATTTTTCATTCTGGTGGGACCCTCGGGGTGCGGCAAATCCACGTTGCTGAACATGATCGTAGGTTTGGAACGGATCTCCGAGGGAAGACTTTTACTGAACGGCCGCTGCATCAACGACCTCGACCCCAAGGATCGCAACATGGCCATGGTCTTCCAAAGCTACGCCATCTATCCTCACATGACGGTGCGCCGGAACATGGCGTTTCCCCTGAAGATGGCGAAACGATCGAAGGCGGAAATCGAAAGACGGGTGGAGGAGGTAGCGCGCATTCTGGAGCTGACCGAATTGCTCGAGCGCAAGCCGGCCAATCTGTCCGGCGGTCAACGCCAACGAGTGGCCATGGGCCGGGCCATGGTCCGAGATCCCGAAGCGTTTCTGCTGGACGAACCCTTGTCCAACCTGGACGCGAGGCTGCGCGTCCAGATGCGCACCGAAATCGCGCGCCTGCAGAAACAGCTTGGCACCACCATGGTATATGTCACCCACGATCAAACCGAGGCCATGACCCTGGGCGAACGGATCGCCGTCTTGGAGCGGGGCGAAGTACAACAAATCGGCACCCCGAGAGATCTTTACGAGCGTCCGGCAAACCGCTTCGTTGCCGGATTCATCGGTTCGCCCACCATGAACTTTCTGCCCGCAACAATCGAAAATGGCCGTCTCCAGTTGCCGATGGTCGAATTGGAACTGCCCGACTGCTTCCGGAAACATCGACCACCGATTCAAGGCCCCGTGATTGCCGGCATCCGACCGGAGCATCTTTTAAGCACGCCGCCCCGGGATAAATCGAGTCCAAGTTTCCGGCTCCCGGTGGAGCTGGTCGAGTGGCTGGGTGCCGATTTGTTCGTCCATTTACCCTTAAGCGTGGACCGCCGCCCGCCGCACGAAACCCGGCTCCCGGAAATCGGTCAAAGCTTCAAGTTCTATTTGATCGCCCGACTCGACGCATCCATTCAAGTAAATAAAAGCCAGCCCATCGAATTATGGCTGGCTCCCGACAAACTGCATTTGTTCGACGTCCATACGGGCGACCGCCTGATCGCCTCCGCATGACGACCGAGCTTTTTTGCTAGGCGGCGCTGCCGTTAGACGATTCCAGCGCTCATTGAGAGCTGGAGAGCGCGTTCTCTCCGGCTTACCCTGATGAACCAGGATTGTTGAGCATACCGGGAGACGGTTGGACTTTCCTTTCCGAACCACGATAATATCGAAGATTCTCATCCAACGGAGGTTGAATTCATATGAGCCGAGTACGCGTTTTATCCCAAGCCGAAACCCGAGCTGTCGCGACCAACAAGGTCCTACGCAACACCTATGCCCTATTGGCCATGACCCTGCTGTTCAGCGCCGCAACCGCGGGCCTGTCCATGGTATTGAATCTACCTCATCCAGGCATGATCGTGACCTTGGTGGGGTATTTCGGATTGTTGTTTTTAACTCAAAAATTCAGCCAAAGCGCCTGGGGCCTGCTGTTCGTCTTCCTGCTGACCGGTTTCATGGGGATGACCCTGGGACCGATCCTGAGCATGTACTTAAAGTTCATCCCCAACGGCCACCAAATCGTGATGACGGCGCTGGGAGGCACCGGCGTGATTTTCCTGGGAATGTCCGCTTACGCCCTGACCTCGCGCCGGGATTTCAGCTTTTTGAGCGGATTCTTGTTCGCCGGCATCCTGGTCGGTTTCCTGGCGGGGCTGGGGGCGATTTTCTTCCAAATGCCGGGGCTGGCCCTGGCCGTATCGGCGATGTTCGTGCTGCTGATGGCGGGCTTGATTTTGTTCGAAACCAGCCAGATCATTCACGGGGGCGAAACCAATTACATTTTAGCCACCGTCACGCTGTATGTCGCCATATACAACTTGTTCACCAGTCTGTTGCATTTGCTGGGTTTTATGGGAGAGGAATAATAAAATCCATTCTTAAGCCGGCAGTTGAAAAGGCTATGCAAACCACAATCGCATAAATCAACCTTTATTGGAGGCCTCGCTATGATTCTTTTAACTGCATCTCTGGCCGTTTTCACAGTGGTGGCCCTGCTGGGCCTGACCATCGCACTGGACCTGTTCCGGGGCTATCCGGTGGACCGGCGCGTCGTTCTCACCCACGCCGGCTTGGCGGTTTTCGGGGCGGCTTTGGCCGTCGGCGCGGCGCTGCTGGGGGATAAGCGCGTCTATGTCAATATCGCCTTGGTGGTGGTCATCGTGATCTTGGGCTTCCTGGCGGCGAGCCGGCGCTACAAAACCGGCCAAGTCCAGAAGGGACTGATCGTCGGCCATGCCAGCATGGCGGTGATCTGTTATCTGATTCTGGCCGCGGTTGTATTCGGGCTCAATCTGATGGGCTGAGTCGCGTCGCGGCAGAGCTAAGAACGACAAATCAATGCCTGGATTCCCAAACCCGGCCTCGGCCGGGTTTTTTATTCTTCCTCCTCTCCGTGAGGAAGATGGCCGCCCCGCCAAATGGAAATCAGCAGCCACACACCGCCGATGCCGGCACCGGCGAACCCCAACACCCCCAACATGGGCAAACCCCACAAGGTGGGCCCGCCGGAAACGGTCATCACGATGGCCGAACCGATGATGAGCGAAGAGGTCACCATCCCCACCGTCAGACGACTGGCGGCCCGATCGATGATCCAGCCGAAATAACCGAGCTGGTTGAGATCGACGTTAAAACGGAGATTACCACTTTTGAGCGCCTTGATCAGGCGCCGCATATCGTAAGGAAAAGCGGCGAGGATATCGAACACGTCACTGGCGGTCCGCCATCCCCGCTTGAGCACGATATCCGGCCGATAACGCATCATCAACGCTTTGCGCACATGGGGAGTCGCCGCAGCGATCAAATCGAAATCCGGATCCACCTGCCGCCCCATGCCGTCCAAAGTCAAAAGCGCTTTGAAAAGAAGCGCCAAATCGGGCGGTAATACCAAATGATAAGTACGCATCAAAGCGGTCAAATCACCGAGGATATTAGCGATTTTAAGCTGCTTCAATGGCAAGCCATGATAGGTATCGATGAAGATATCCAAATCGATCAACAGGGCGTCCATATCCACTTGGGCGTCGCTGGCCCAATCCAGTAGCACGTTGGCGGCGCCGCGTACGTCCCGATCGATCACCGCGGCCAATAGGTCGACGATCTGATGCCGGCGCGTCTCGGACAAACGGCCCACCATGCCGAAATCAATGAAGGCCATCCGGTTGCCGGGCATGAAAATGATATTACCGAAGTGGGGATCGGCATGAAAGAAGCCGTCCATGAGAATCATCTTCAACACCGCATCGGTGCCCCGCCGAGCGAGGATCTTGCGGTTCAGACCGGCGGCTTCCGCCCGCTGTAGACTGCGAGCGGGAATCCCTTCGATGAACTCTTGAACATTGATGCGTTCGGAACAGCAATCCCAATACATTTTAGGGATCACGATCGATTCGTCGCGGGCGAAATTGGCCGCCATACGTTCGGCGTTGTGGGCCTCGTTCTCCAAGTCCATTTCCCGCCGCAAGGAAGCGGCGAACTGGTGGACAATCTCCAACGGCCGATAGCGGCGCAACTCCCGCACTTCGCTTTCAACGATCCGGGCCAAGCGCTCGAGCAGCCTGAGATCGGCTTCCACCACATCTTCAATTTCCGGCCGGCGGACCTTGACGATCACTTGCTCGCCGCTGAACAGTTGAGCCCGATGCACTTGCGCAATGGAAGCGGCTGCCAGCGCCTCGGTTTCGAACGCGGCAAACACTCGATCCACCGGTGCCCCCAAGGCCTCCTCCAATTGCGGCCGCAATTGCTTATAAGCCATGGGGGGGACTTGATCCTGAAGCCTTTCGAACTCGTCGATCCAGTCTTCCGGAAAGAGATCCACTCGGGTCGCCAGAATCTGGCCCAGCTTAATGAAAGTGGGCCCCATTTCCTCGAGCGCCCGGCGGATTCGCTGGGCCGTGGTCAGTTGAACGATTTCCTCGACCGCCTTCCAATGCAGCGCCTTGCCCGCCTGCTCGAAGGCGTGGGCGAGTCCCAATCGACGGACAAATCCGGCGAAGCCGTACCGAATTAGAATGATGGCCAGATCATACAGACGACCGAAATCATGGACAGCACTGACCGCTTCCCAAAGCATTTAGCTTAATCTTGCTTAGGTTTTTTGGCCTGCTGCTTTTTTTGGGACTGCCGATCCAAAGTGTCGGCAATCCCTGCCAAAAATCCGCTGGCGATGGCCGCCAGTTGAGCCCCGGTGGATCGGGCGGTTTCGACGCCCGCCTTGAACCCCCACTGGCCGGCTTCCTGAAGCTTGCGCGGCAAAGTTTCCATGACCTGAGTTAGATACCCACCCACGCTGGTGCCGCTGTGGCGGGCATGCCGGACCAAATCGGTCAAGATTTCCCGGCTTTGCTCACCCCCTCGTTTGGCCACATCGGCCAAGGTATCGATATAAAGCTTTTCCAATTCCACCAACTGGTCGAATGCCTGTTTGACTTCACGCTCGGTAAACTCATCCGCGCGGCTAGCCGCCTCCTCTAGGGAGAGTTTGGACGCTTCGGCAGCCTTGACCAGACCGTCTTCCAGCCCTTTGAGCGCTTCCTCCAGGCTCTGCCGCGCTCGCCCTCCATGGGTTTCCATCCCCTCGCTGGCTCCCTTCACTACCGTCTCGACGACGGTCTTTACTTGGCCTCCGTCCAATTTACCCTCGGCCAGAGCCTCCACGGTCAAACGGCGCACCTTTTCCCGAATGGACGCTTCACTCTCCACCGCCTCTTGGACCGAAGACTGCAAGTCCTCCATCGAACTTTGACCCTCCTGCAGAGGGGGAACCTCTGGGGCTCTATCCTTTTTCTCGCTAGATTCGCCGGCAGCCGGCTGGGCCTCTTCTTTAACTCCCTCGGAATCGGTAGAATTATGTGAACTCATGATTGTTTCCCCGATATTTTGTCAAGTTCCTGATTCGCTTCGAAGCTATGGTCGCCAAATCCTCTCCAAACTGCAAGCATACCCGGTGGCTCGACCGCATAATCCAGTTACAATAACAAACCCTCTTTCCAGGCTGTCATCTAGCATGTTAAAAAACCCCTTACGTCGGCGTATCCTAGGCGCCATTTTGATCTTTCTCGGCGCTTTATTGATGTGGTTGGCGCCTGAAATATGGTTCGGAATCGTCATGGTCCTGATCGCCATCGCGCTGGAAATTCTCGGAGTGGCTTTGGAACACAAAAAAAACTCGAAACAGCTCTGACGATCGACATAACCGCCGATTTGGGCGTACAAAGCACACCCGCAAAAAAGGCGAGCCATGGATGGCGAGCATCACAAATCGGCAGGATAGCCGATTTGGACGCACAAGGTGCGCCCCGCAGAGGGAGCGAGCCATGGATGGCGAGCATCAAATCGCTTGCATGCCTCATCCATGCGTTGGATAATGGCAACATTCCGTTAGTTTCGCGCCAACTTCCAGTACTTGTACGGACGCCATGATCGATCATAAACAGTATCCCTTCCTCAGCCGCCTCAATTCCCCCCACGATCTGCGTCAGCTGGACGAGGAGGAATTGGAGAGGCTGGCCGAAGAGCTCCGGCATTACCTCTTGGAAAGCGTCAGCCGTTCCGGGGGACATCTGGCCGCCGGGCTGGGCACGGTGGAGCTGACCATCGCCCTGCATTACGTTTTCCAAACCCCTTATGACCCCCTCGTCTGGGACGTGGGCCATCAAGCTTACCCCCACAAAATCCTCACCGGACGCCGCGACCAACTTGGGACCATCCGCAAGCACGGCGGACTGTCGCCGTTTCCCAAGCGCACCGAGAGTTCCTATGACGCTTTCGGCGTCGGCCATTCCAGCACCTCCATCTCCGCCGCCTTGGGGATGGCGATCGCCGCCTCGATGGACGAGCGCGACCAACACGCGGTGGCCATCATCGGCGATGGAGGATTGACCGGCGGGATGGCATTTGAAGCGCTGAACCATGCCGGTACCCTGGACGCCAATCTGCTGGTCATTCTCAACGACAACGAAATGTCCATCTCCCCCAACGTCGGGGCGATGACCAACTACTTCTCCAAAATTCTCTCCAGCAAGCTTTACACCACGGTGCGCGAGGGCGGCAAGCAAATCCTCAAGCAGGTGCCGGAAGTGTGGGAGCTGGCCCGCCGCGCCGAGGAACACGTCAAGGGCATGGTTGCGCCCGGGACTTTGTTCGAGGAATTGGGATTCAACTACATCGGCCCCATCGACGGCCACGATCTGGAACATTTAATCGCCACCCTCAGAAATATCCGAGGACTCCAAGGGCCTCAATTCCTTCACGTGATCACCAAAAAAGGCAAGGGATATCTGCCAGCAGAACGCGATCCGGTCGCCTATCACGGGGTGAGCCCTTTCGACCCCAGCCAGGAAACCTTGAAGAAAGCGCCTTCCAAAGGCATGACCTACACCCAGGTATTCGGTCAGTGGCTGTGCGACATCGCCGAACGCGAACCGAAACTGGTGGGAATTACGCCGGCCATGCGCGAGGGTTCCGGCTTGGTGGAATTTTCCGAACGCTTCCCCAAACGCTATTTCGACGTGGGAATCGCCGAACAGCATGCGCTCACCGTGGCCGCCGGCATGGCCTGCGAAGGATACAAGCCGGTGGTGGCGATCTATTCCACCTTCCTGCAACGAGGATACGATCAGTTGATTCACGACGTGGCGGTGCAGAACCTTCCGGTGTTGTTTGCCATCGACCGCGCCGGGCTGGTGGGCCCCGACGGCCCCACCCACGCCGGCAGCTTCGACTTGAGCTTTCTCCGCTGCATTCCCAACATGGTGGTGATGGCCCCTGCGGACGAGAATGAATGCCGCCAAATGCTGACCACCGGCATCGAATACAACGGACCGGCGACGGTGCGTTATCCGCGCGGCACCGGCCCCGGCATCAAGGTGGAACGGGAATTGTCCACTTTACCCATCGGCAAGGGAGAAATCCGGCGCGAAGGAAAAAAAGTCGCCTTGTTGGCCTTCGGCTCGATGGTGGCGCCGGCTTTGGACGCGGCCGAAGCGCTGGATGCCACGGTTGCCAACATGCGCTTCGTCAAACCGCTGGACGAAGCACTCGTCCTGGCACTGGCCCGGGATCACGAATATTTGGTGACAGTGGAAGAAAACGCCATCATGGGCGGCGCAGGCAGCGCGGTTAACGAATGCCTTGCCGCCCACCGCTGCCTGATGCCGATTTTGAACCTGGGGTTGCCGGATCGCTACATCGAACACGGCAGCCGCGACGAGCTCTTGGCCGGCGTAGAGTTGAACGGCGAGGGAATCCAACGCAATATCGAGCGGTTTCTGCAAAAGAAAAATCACCTACAGGTCATCGCGTGAATCCATTCGATTGGCGATCCAGGCTAGGGGAAAAAATCCGCAATATCCCGGATTTTCCCGAACCCGGCATCCAGTTCAAAGACATCACTCCCCTGGTCAAGGATCCGACCGCGCTTCGGTTGGCAATCCACCATTTGATTCATCCTTTCGTGAACCTGTCGGTCACCGCCGTCGCGGGCATGGAGGCGCGCGGCTTTATTTTCGGCAGCCTCGCGGCATGGGAATTGGGGGTGAGCTTCGTACCGCTGCGCAAGCCCGGCAAGCTGCCCTACGACGTACAAAGCGTTTCCTACGCCCTGGAGTACGGGGAAAGCACATTGGAAGCCCACGTCGACGCCGTGAGCCTCGGCGATCGGGTACTGTTGGTGGACGATCTACTGGCTACCGGCGGAACCGCGCAAGCCAGTTGCGAACTGCTGGAAACCCTGGGTGCTCAAATAGTCGGTCTCGCTTTCGTCATCGAACTGGAAGCCCTCAAAGGCCGGGAACGCTTGGCCGGTCAGAACATCCACAGCCTGCTCCCTTTATGATTTGAGTGACTCGTTTCACAGCGTGTTTTGGCGCGCTCTCTCGACAGCGCCCCTCCCGGAAGTCTGCGAAGTCTGCCGATCGTCACTGGCATAGACCCGCCCCTTCCAGCAGCTTCGCACACCACGCCAATAGCGCCAGGCCGAATCCCAAGTCATCGCCAGATAAAAGGTTCCAATAACAGGTAATGCCAAGCCCCAAATTGGCGACAGGCGATAAAAACGCAAGATAGGCTGGTAGGAAAAGGCCATCATCCCCCATGCCAGCGCTCCCAGCCATCTCGTTTCCGGCACGATCAACGCCGCCGCCGGCGCCCAAAACATACCCCCCATCATTACCGTGCACAAAAGCAGCAGTAACAACGAGTAATGTAACTGAGTAAAAGCGGTACGCGCCACCATTTCCCAAATCACAACCGGATTTTCGCAGACCCGCCGACTCAGCACGCCATGGGAAAGGCCGATCCAAGTGCGGTATCCGCGCCGCTTGACCTGTTTCGCCAGGGTGCAATCGTCAATCAATGCATCTTTGAGACTGGCGAATGCGCCGCAGGCACGCAGAACCTCCGTGCGAGCCAGGATGCACCCACCCGCTGCGGCGGAGAAACGCCGCGAACCGGAATTGGCCAAAGCAAACGGATAAAGCTGCTTAAAAAAATAAATAAAGGCGGGAAGCAAAAATTTCTCCCAAAACCCGGCGGTTCTGAGCCTGGCCATGATGGACACGAAATCCAGGTTCTCGCGCGCCCGCTTATCGAGCAAGGCGTGCAACATGCCTGGCACAAGCCGGATATCGGCGTCGAGCAGCAATACCTTGTCCGTCCGAACCTCACGCAACCCCTGTTCCAGAGCCCAAAGCTTCCCGCTCCAACCTTCGGGCAGCGGCCTTCCAGGGATGACGGTCAACTGTACATGATCAACTTGACCTGCGACGGAGGCGGTCTCGTCTTCGGAATTGTCGTCCACCACGATGACCTTGAGCCCGGGCGCCTGGGAAGCCAACGCCTCGAGTGTCCCCCCGATTAGCTCGGCTTCGTTACGCGCCGGAATGAGAACGGTCAAGTCTTCATGGGCAATAAGAGCGGAATCATCAGGCGCAAGCACCTCGCGAGTCCGCCAAGACTGCCACGGAACAATCAATAAACAACCCCAGAGAACAGTGGCCGCTGCGACCACCCAAGCAAACCCATCCATGGCGACGGAACGGTTTACTTCATTGCTTCGACCGGGTCGGTCAGCTGCCGATTTTCCTCGCGCTCATAGACCGGAACCGGCTCGGGCGTCATTTCCCCTTCGGTACGCGGCCCCGACAAAGCGACCCAAGCCGCCCGAAGAGGATGCGTCAAAGCGTCTTCCACCGCCGTGGGTTCATAGCCGCAATGGGCCATACAATTGGCGCACTTGGGGTTTTGGGAGGTCCCGTATTTCTCCCAGGGAGTGGTTTCCATCAATTCCTTGAAGCTTGCGGCATAACCTTCGTCGGACAACAAATAACACGGTTTTTGCCAGCCGAACACATTACGCGTCGGATTGCCCCAAGGCGTGCAGGCATAAGACCGGTTGCCGGCAAGAAAATCCAGATACAGACTCGAATGGTTCAAGCGCCACTTTTTACCCTCGCTTTTGCCGAGGCGGAACAAACGCCGGAACAGCTCTTTGGTGTCCGAATTGCGGATGAAAATGTCTTGGCGCGGGGCATTCTCGTACTGGAAACCGGGCGAGATGGTGGCCGCTTCCACGCCCAGATCCATGCAGAAATCTAGAAATTCGGCGATTTCCTCGGCGTTTTCCCCCTGAAACAAGGTGCAATTGACCGTGACCCGGAACCCTCGGGATAAAGCCTCCCGAATGGCGTCCACGGCCCGCTCGAACACGCCTTCCTGACAAACCGACGCGTCGTGACGCGCCTTCAAGCCGTCCAAGTGCACGGAGAAGGTCAAATAAGGAGAGGGAGTGTAATCTTTCATGCGCTTCTTCAATAACAGCGCATTGGTGCACAAATAGATAAATTTCTTGCGTTGGATGATGCCCTCCACGATCTTGGGCATGTCCTTGTGCAGCAAGGGTTCCCCGCCGGGAATCGAAACCACCGGCGCGCCGCACTCATCCACCGACTGCAAACATTCCTCTACGCTCAGCCGCTTCCGTAGGATATCATCGGGGTGATCGATTTTGCCGCAACCGGCACAAGCCAGATTACACTGAAACAAAGGTTCCAGCATGAGTACCAATGGATAGCGGCGGACCCCCTTGATTTTCTGGGTCAGAAGGTAGCGGGCGATGGCAAATTTCTGCCTAAAAGGAATGCTCATTGGGCCTTCTCCTTAGAGTTTCTTGGTATCGTCCGATCGTATTCCCGACTATTTAGCTATGTTTAAGGACTAAAAGCAAGCCCTTGTGATAGACGGGGGGCTTGGGCAGCCTCAGCTTGTTGCCCAAAAGCCACAATCCATTGCGCCTTGACCGGAGAATCAGGAATGCTAGTTTAACCGGATTAGACAAAAATACAACATATCTTGACGGTATAGGCAAAATCCATAGAATGGACCGCATTTCAGCAATTTTGCCCGGTCATCCAAAATCTTTGGGGGAGAATCCAGCAGTTTATGAATGGCACCACAACTCTCGGTGAGAGTAAAGATCTCGATCGCCTCACCGACGATGCCTTCCAGGCCTATTTGCTCGATGGGGTCTCCCGCACCTTCGCCCTGACCATTCCGCAACTGCGAGAACCCATTCATCAGGTGGTTGCCAACGGCTACCTACTTTGTCGCATCGTGGATACCATCGAGGACGAGGCCACGCTGAACCGGGAGACGAAACGTCGCTTGTGCGAACGTTTCGTGTCGGTGGTGGAAGGAAACGAAGATCCGGTGGCATTCTCCCGGGATTTCGGCGCCCGCTTATCCAAGCGAACCCCCGCGGAAGAACACGAGCTGATCCAGGTCGTTCCACGGGTGATCGCCATCACCCACCGGTTTTCCGAGGCTGATCGCCAAGCCCTCGCCCGCTGCGTGGCGATCATGGGTCATGGCATGGCCGAATTTCAGGATCGCGACTTGAGCGCCGGCGTGGAGACACTTGCGGACATGAATCGCTACTGTTATTTCGTAGCGGGCGTGGTGGGAGAAATGCTGACCCAGGTATTCTGCAACCATTCTCAAGAGCTTTCCGGCCGGCGGGAACGCATGATGTCGCTGGCGGTTTCCTTCGGTCAAGGATTGCAGATGACCAACATCCTCAAGGACATCTGGGACGATTTAAATCGTGAGGTATGCTGGCTGCCCCGCGAGATCTTCCAATCCCACGGTTACGATCTGGGCGATTTGCGCCCCGGCCATCAAGATCCGGCTTTCGTCGCCGGCTTGCAGGATCTGCTCGCCATCGCCCACGGCCACTTGCGTAACGCCTTGGAATATACCCTGCTCATCCCTGAATACGAAACCGGCTTGCGCGATTTTTGTTTGTGGGCCTTGGGAATGGCGGTACTGACCTTGCGCAAGATTCATCGCGATCCCTATTTCAGTCGCTCCGATGCGGTCAAAATTACTCGCCGCAGCGTAAAAACCACCATACTCACCACCCGCATGTGTCATCGCCATGACGCATTACTGCGGTGGCTGTTCGACTTTGCCAGCCGGGGCTTACCCGGGCCTGCGCCCGCGGACCAGATCGAGCTGCGCCCCCCCGGCATCTGTGTTCACCTCGTCCCTTTCCGTGTAACCAACCATCAAGAGGCCAATCGATGACTCAGCCATCCACCGTCACTCAAAAAACGCCCGGCGAAACATTCGAGAGCCTGTTGGAACAGGCCGTCGCCAAGGCCCGGGACGCCTTGCTCGAGCACCAGCACGAGGACGGGTATTGGTTGTTCGAATTGGAGGCCGACTGCACGATTCCGGCCGAATACATCTTGATGATGCACCACATGGACGAAGTGGACGAGATTCTGCAAGCCAAACTGGCCAATTACCTGCGCGCCCGGCAACAGGAAGATGGCAGTTGGTCCCTCTACACCATCGGCCACGGCGATATCAGCTGTTCGGTTAAGGCCTATTACGCCCTCAAGCTGGCAGGAGATTCCCCGGACGCCCTCCATATGCGGAAAGCCCGCGAATTCATCCTGAACAAGGGAGGGGCGGCGAAAGCCAATGTATTCACCCGGATCATGCTGGCCATGTTCCAGCAGATTCCCTGGCGCGGGGTACCATTCGTCCCGGTGGAAATCATGTTGCTGCCCAATTGGTTTCCTTTCCATCTGAACAAGGTCTCCTATTGGTCACGCACCGTCATGGTACCGCTGGCCATTCTGTGCTCGCTCAAGGTCAAGGCGAGGAACCCCAAAAACATCTCGGTACGAGAGTTGTTCGTCACACCGCCGGAACAGGAAACCGGTTATTTCTCCCACGTTAAAACCCCACTGGGAAAATTCGTCCTGTTTCTGGAGCGGATCGGGATGCGGCTGGAGCCGTATATCCCCTTCCGGATCCGCCAGCGCGCCCTGGAAAAAGCGCTCCATTGGTTCCTGGAGCGGCTCAATGGGGAGGATGGCCTGGGAGGCATCTTCCCCGCCATGGTCAATGCCTATGAGGCGATGGACGCGCTCGGCTTTCCCCCGGAGGACCCGCGTCGCCAGATCGCCAAAAAGGCGCTTCAAAAGCTTTTGGTGCATCGGGAGGACGATTCGAAGCATCCCGGCGGGGAATCGTATTGCCAACCCTGCCTGTCTCCCATTTGGGACACCGGTTTAAGCCTGCTCGCCCTGCAGGAAACCCAGCGGGCCGAAGACGATCCTCACACCGCCCGCGCCATCGACCAGGCACTGGATTGGCTGGTCGACAAGCAACTGCGGGACGAACCCGGCGATTGGCAGGCGCGCCGCCCTCACTTGGAGGGCGGCGGCTGGGCCTTCCAGTTCGACAACGCCCATTATCCCGATGTGGACGACACCGCGGTGGTGGCCTACGTCCTCTTGCAAAGCGACCGCCCGGAGCATCGCGAAGCCGCCTACCGGGCAATCCGCTGGATCGCCGGGATGCAGTCCAAGAACGGCGGCTACGGTGCGTTCGACCCGGATAATATGTATTATTATCTCAACCACGTCCCCTTCGCCGATCACGGCGCCCTCCTGGACCCTCCGGAGGCGGACGTGAGCGCCCGATGCGCCATGGTATTGAACGCTGCGGGCGAGGAAGTGCCCTATTTCCGGCAAGTCGTGCAAAAGTGCCTGGATTTCCTCTGGAAAGAACAGGAACAAGACGGCAGCTGGTTCGGCCGTTGGGGCACCAATTACATCTACGGCACTTGGTCGGTGCTGGTGGGTATCGAACACTGCGGCATTCCCCAAGACGACCCGCGCATCCGCAAAGCGGTGGCATGGCTGAAAAGCATTCAACGGGAAGACGGCGGCTGGGGAGAAAGCAACGACAGCTACGAAGACCGTAAGGACCCCGCCATCCGCGGCCGTTTCCATACCAGCATGGCGTGCCACACCGCTTGGGCGCTGCTGGCCTTGATGGCGGCCGGGGAAACCGAAAGCGACGCGGTTCGAGATGGCATCGACTATCTACTCCGGACCCAGGAGAATAACGGTCTGTGGCGGGACGCCTACTTCAACGCCCCCGGCTTTCCGCGGGTCTTCTACCTGAAATATTACGGATATGATAAATTTTTCCCGCTCTGGGCATTGTCCCGTTACCACAACCAAATCGCGGGCAGGTGCTAGGAATCGTCGTAGCCCTCCCCGCCGAATGCCGCACTTTGACCCGGCAGCGCGCATCCGTGGGGCAACTTGTCCGATTGGCGCCCACCGCCATGATTCAAGTGGCGGGGATGGGGGCCGAACGAGCATTGGCGGCGGCCGATCTTTTGTATCGCGCCGGCGCCAGCGCCGTTCTCAGCTGGGGGGTTGCCGCCGGCCTGCAACCGGGATTGACGGCGGGCACTCTTATTTTGCCCCAATGCTTTCTTCTTCCCACAGGGGAAGAGGTTACGGCTGATCCCCACTGGTGGTCGAACCTTCGCCGTAATCTGGCCGACTCCCCCTCGTTGACGACCGCCCCTCTGGCAAGCAGCGACCGCATTGTAAACACGCCGGCCGACAAGAACATTCTGTTCGAAACCACCGGGGCCGCCGCAGTGGATATGGAAAGCGCTTTCCTAGCCCGTTGGGCGATTCAAAAACGGATCCCTTTTGCCGCCTTGCGGGCAATCTCCGATACCGCCGGCACCGCCCTTCCCGGCTCCGTATTGGCCGCCGCCGGAGACCAAGGCGACGTTTCCATCCCTCGTCTTTTGGGGCAGTTACTCCGCCATCCCGGGCAGATTCAGGATTTGATCACCTTGGGCCGACAATTCAATGCAGCCCGGCTGCAATTAAACCGGACAGGGAAACGGCTCGTCGGCGCCAACCGATTCTGCCTGCCATGATCTCATACTTACGTTCTATTGCGGCCAGTGCTGCCCGATGGGTCTTGCTAATCCATCCCGTCTGGCTGTTGATCGGGTTGATCCTGGGTGCGGGAATCAGCGCTTATTACGCCGCCACCCACCTGAGCGTGGATACCGACACCGCCAAAATGCTGGACCCCGATCTGCCGTTCATGCAGCAACGCGACGAGGTGGAAACGCTTTTTCCGCAAGACAAGAACTCCATTCTATTGGTGGTGGATTCGCCCATACCGGAAGTCAGTGAAACCGCGGCTCGCCGCCTTAGGGCCCTACTCAGCCCCCATTCCGAAGCCATCCAATCGGTTTATCTGCCCACCGTTCATCCATTCTTCGACCGTCAGGGTCTGCTTTACCTGGAAACCCCCGAACTGGAAAGCCTGGTGGGCGACTTGGCCAAGGCCCAGCCTTTCATCGCCCAACTATACGAAGATTTCAGCCTGAAAAGCCTCGTGTCCCTGCTTGCCAAGGCGCTCCGTTACGAGGAACAGCTGCCCGTTTCCTTGAACCCGGTGGCGATTAAAATTACCCAGGCCATCGAAGCGGTGACCGCCGGGCAACCTTATCTTTTGTCGTGGCAGAACTTGCTGTTCGAGCCCCGGCAGGCGATCGGCCACACCATGCAATTCGTGATCGTTTCGCCGGTATTGGATCACGACCAGATGCTGCCGGCGAAAAAGCCGGTGCAAGTGATCCGAAACGCCATCGACCAGGTCAAAGTCATCGACGGCATCCCGGTGAAGGTGACCATGACCGGGGAACCGGTATTGGAATACGAGGAACTGATCAGCATCAGCCGTGGAACCGAAATCGCCGGCATGGTCTCGTTTGTCTTGATCTGTCTGGCCCTGTTAATCGGCTTTCGCTCCTGGAAACTTACCCTGGCCACCCTGATTACTTTGACCATAGGGCTGGCCTATTCGGTCGGCTTCGCCGCGCTGACGGTGGGTTCGTTGAACCTCATTTCGGTGGCTTTCGCGGTACTCTACATCGGCATCGGGGTGGATTACGCCACCCATCTGGCACTTCGTTACCGAGAATACCTGCTGGAAGACGCCTCGACCGGGGAAGCGCTTTTCCATAGCCTGCGCACCGTATCCCCCTCCCTGTTCATGTGTGCCCTGACCACGGCACTGGCCATGTACGCTTTCATTCCCACCGCCTATCGCGGTATTTCGGAATTGGGCATCATCGCCGGGTCGAGCATGTTCATCGTGGTGCTGGTGACCCTAACCATCATGCCCGCTTTATTGGCGCTCCTGCCGCTAAAACGACCGCAAAACGCCAAACCGCACCGAACTTTGTTTTTGCCCCCCGCATTGGCAAGCTTCCCCCAGCGGCATAGTCTGGCCATCAAGCGTCTATCGTTCTTTCTGCTTTTGGCCGCCCTAGGGCTCGTCTGCGGCGTCGAAGTGGACTTCAATCCGGTCAACCTGCGCGATCCCAACAGCGAGTCGGTGCAAACATTCAAGGAGCTGCTGCGTACCCAGGAAACCTCCCCCATGTTTTTGACCACGCTGGCTGAAGGCGAAGCGGAAACCAAGCTCCTGGAAAACCGCCTCAAGCAGTTGTCGACAGTGGAAGCCGCGGTGTCGGTCTTCGACCTGATTCCTTCCAATCAGGAAGAAAAACTGATGATCATCGACGACATGGCCCTTTTTCTCGGCCCGCAACTCCAACGTCCCCTCAAGCTGAAAGCGGGCGCCACCACGCTCTCCGACCTGCGCAATTTCCTCAAAGAACTGAACCGACAGTCGGACACCACTGCCATCGAACCCGAGATCTACCGCCGGCTGACCCAATCCCTGGACCGTTTCATCGAACGTTGTCGAAGCTTGCCGAAGGCGCAGTGTCAAACTTTGGTAGACCGGCTGCAATTCAGTCTTTTGGCCACCTTTCCCCGAGTGATGGGCAAGTTGAGCGAAGGCCTGAACGCCAGTCCATTCGGTATCGAGGATTTGCCCGAGGACATGCGCGCGCGTTGGGTTGCCCCGCCGAATATTTACCGCATCGACCTGTTTCCAACCCATGATATGAACGTCCTCGACAATGTCCGCGAGTTTGTTCGCGAAGTGCGCGAGGTCTATCCCCAGGTCACGGGTTTGCCGCTTATCTATATCGAATCCATGCAGGTCATCGTCAATTCATTCATTCAGGCCTTTGCGACCGCGGTGATCTTGATTACCCTGCTGCTTTACCTCATTTTGCGCAACGGCCGGGATGTCTTTTTGGTCCTGCTGCCCCTGGTGACGGCCACGGTTTTCACCGGCGCCGCCACAGCGATAATCGATCTGCCCTTCAATTACGCCAATATCATCGCCCTTCCCTTATTGTTCGGGCTGGGGGTGGACAGCGGCATCCACATGGTCCACCGCATGCATCAACTGCCCGAAGACCGGTCGATCCTGACCACCAGTACCGCGCGCGGCATCTTTTTCAGCGCTTTGACGACCCTGTTCAGCTTCGCCAGCCTGGGGCTGGTTTCACACGTGGGCATCGCCAGCATGGGTAAACTGTTGGGGCTGGGACTGACCCTCACTTTGCTGTGCACCTTCTTCATTCTGCCCGCGTTTGCCCACGATTCCCCCCGTTCCGACTCGAAAAGCTCCGAAGGAGACATTTGACGCCATGACACTATCCATCGCCGAATTGATCAAAACCCATCGAGGCGAAAACTTCGCCCTCCATGAGCGATATCTCAACACCCAGATGGTGCGCGTCCTTCAAACCATCGGCTACGACCGAACCTACACCC
This sequence comes from Methylohalobius crimeensis 10Ki, assembly GCF_000421465.1. Classification (NCBI taxonomy): domain Bacteria; kingdom Pseudomonadati; phylum Pseudomonadota; class Gammaproteobacteria; order Methylococcales; family Methylothermaceae; genus Methylohalobius; species Methylohalobius crimeensis. Next base: position 878,295 of record NZ_ATXB01000001.1, on the reverse strand, counting down.
ACGCCCGGGGACCGTACCTTTACGACCAGGAGGACAACGAATACCTGGATCTTCTGAGCGGTTTCGGCGTCTTCGCCCTGGGACGCAACCATCCGACCATCCAGTCCGCCCTCCGCGAAGTCCTGGATCTGGATTTGCCCGACCTGGTTCAGATGGACGTTTCCATCCTCTCGGGCCTGCTCGCGGAAAAACTGGTTCAGGTCACCCCCGAACCGCTCACCAAGCTGTTTTTCTGCAACTCGGGGGCCGAGGCGGTGGAGGCGGCGATCAAATTCGCGCGCTATACCACCGGCCGCAGCCGGATTCTCTACTGCGAGCACGCTTTCCACGGACTGACTCTGGGAGCGCTGTCCCTCAACGGGGAAGAAGTCTTCCGCCAAGGTTTCGGCCCCTTGCTGCCCGACTGCGATGCCATCCCCTTCAACGATCTGGAGGCCCTGGAGCGGGCGCTCAAGGAACAACCCACCGCCGCCTTCATCGTCGAGCCCATCCAGGGCAAGGGGGTCAACCTTCCGGATGACGATTATTTGACCGAGGCCGCCCGCTTGTGCCGCAAATACGGCGCCCTGTTCATCGCCGACGAAATCCAGGCCGGCCTTGGCCGCACCGGCCGCCTCTGGGCCATCGAGCACTGGGGGGTGGAGCCGGATATGCTCCTGATGGCCAAGGCGCTGTCCGGCGGGTTCGTCCCGGTGGGCGCGGTCGCCATGACCGCTCACGTCATGGACAAGGTGTTCAACCGCATGGACCGCGCGGTGGTTCACGGTTCCACCTTCTCCAAGAACAATCCGGCGATGGCCGCCGGCCTGGCCACCCTGAGCGTCATCGAAGAAGAAAAGCTCCTTGCCAATGCCGCCCGACAAGGCGAGGCTTTGATCGGTGGATTGAACGCATTGACGGATAAGTACGAATTCTTCCAGGCAGTCCGCGGCAAGGGACTGATGCTGGCGTTGGAGTTCGGCAAACCCCGGAGCCTGAAGCTGAAAACCGCTTGGAGTCTTCTCGAGACGGCCAACAAGGGATTGTTCAGTCAGATGGTCACCATCCCCTTGTTCAAACGCCACCGGATTCTCAGCCAGGTGGCGGGCCACGGGATGAACGTAGTCAAGTTCCTCCCCCCGCTGGTCATCGGTGCGAAGGACGTGGAATGGATCGTCTCCGCCATGGACGACGTCCTGGCCGACTGTCACCAGGTTCCCGGAGCGATCTGGGATCTGGGCAAGACTTTGGCCGGCCATGCCATGAAAGCCCGAAAAACCGCCTAGCGCACAGCCCTAGGCAGCAACTCAAGGTATTACGATGCGCGCCAAATTCCTTATAATCACAATGGTAATTTCTTTGATTCCGGCAACGGTCCTTCATGCTCACGCGGTGGTGATCCGTTCCTCCCTGGACAGTCGACCGCCGCAGCCCAATCAGGCCGCGCCGGTATCGTTGATATTCAATTCCGAAATCGAAACCAGCTTATCGAGCGTCAAGCTGGTCACTCTAGGAGATCGCAAACAAGCTGTACCCATGCGCCACGGCAAGCAGCGCGGCGAAATCGTGGTTGAGCTCCCTCCCTTGGCTCCCGGAGAATACGCGCTCCAATACAAGGTTTTCGCCGCCGACGGTCATTTGACCGAAGACGTGGTCAAATTTTTCGTTCAGGAGGACAACTAACCATGCCCACCCTCGCTACCGGCGGACTGGAAGGCCTGGCCAATTTTCTCGACGATTTCATGGGCGGAGTCGAATTGATCAGCTTTTCCATTGCTTTGGGGGCGCTGATCTGGGTCCGTCTTGTTCTGCCCCAATTGGACCGTTCGACGACTCCGGCAGAATCCGATCAAGAAGCCTCCATGAGCACACTGATCGGCCATGGTCTTCGCTGGCTCTATCTCGGGGCTTATGTGCTGGCCGTCAGCCATGCCATCGCCTTGTTGGCCAAAGCCTGGGTGTTGCAGGAAACCCTGGGCCATTTGCCCTGGGCGGCTTACATGGGAACGACCCAATTTCAGGCCGGCTTCTTGAGAATGCTGTTCAGCATCGGCTTGGGCATCGCCACCCAAAATTTGCATCGGCATCCCCAAGATCCGATCCGCTGGCGCGTGGTCATGGGACTCATGGCGGCGGTGGCCCTCTGCGGCGCGTGGTTGACCCACGGCGTGGGCCGATTCGAGAACCGGGAAATGTTGATGCTGTTCACCCTCATCCACCAAATCGCCGGCGCGGTCTGGTTCGGAGGGGTGGTTCAACTGATCGTATTTTGGCGGGTCGCTCGCCATTCTCCCCCGCTGCGCTCGCTTTGGCCTCAAGTACTGCGCCGTTTCTCCAGTCTCGGCTTGATCGCGGTGGCCACCTTGCTGTTTACCGGCCTTCCCCTCGCCTGGAGCTACGTGAACAGCCTCACCGCGCTGATCGGAACCGGCTACGGAAGTTTGCTACTCACCAAAGTCGTCCTTTTGGCGGTGGCTTTGGGACTCGCCTGGCTCAATTATCGGGCGGGAAAACGCTGGGAAAAGGGACACTCCGGCCCCGCCTTGCATAGGACCATTCCCCATATTATCGAGGCCGAGTCCTTCATTCTGGTGAGTCTACTGTTCGTGGCCGCGACCCTCTCGAGCCAACCGCCGGCGGTCGACATTCCTCATCTGACCGTCTCGCCGGCGGAAGTTTGGAACATGTTCAGCCCCAAATGGCCTCAGCTGACCTCTCCCACCCATGAAGAACTGCTCATCGGCGAGGTTCAGCGCGCCACCATCGTGGGCAAGGAACCGCCCATCGCCGCCTCGGCTTGGTCGAACTTCAACCATAACGTATCCGGCCTATTCTTGACGGTGATGGCGTTGATCGGCCTGATCGGCTATTTTCGAAAGACGCCCTGGCCACGCTATTGGCCGGCGGGGTTCATCGGCTTGGGAATTTTCCTGTTCTTCCGTTCCGACGCCCAGGCGTGGCCGCTCGGCCCCCTGGGTTTTTGGGAAAGCACTTTCAGCGACGGGGAAATCCTTCAGCACCGGATCGCCACTTTATTGGCCTTCGTTTTGGGAAGCTTGGAAATCCGTGCGCGAACGAATCCCAATGCCCGCCATCTGCGCTACATGTTCCCTATTCTCTGCGCATTCGGGGGGATTCTTCTTCTCACCCATTCCCACGCCGGCTTCGAACTCAAAACCGAATATCTGATTCAATCCACGCACACGGTTATGGGTCTGCTCGCCGCTCTGATGGCGGCCTCGCGATGGCTGGAATTGAAGCTCGAACCGCCCGCGGCCACTTGGGCGGGTATCGCGGCGATCGGATCGATGGGATTGATCGGACTGATATTGATGTTCTACGACGAACCGATCTATTGATTCGCTGCGAGGTGCGCTCTCCGGCTCCCCATGACCGTTGGCATGACTATCCGAACGACGCGCGCCGGCGTGAAGACTTCCGCCGGCGCTTGATTCGACAGCCTCGCTCGGCTTATAAGGCCATCTAACAGTCTGTTTCAAAACTCGATATACCGTACAAGCCTAGAGCATGATGCCCCCTTAATTCCCTCTCCGTCCGGGAATGACTCAAGAAGCGTCCCTTCTCCCGCTGGCGGGAGAAGGTTAGGATGAGGGTAGATCTAATTGAAATGAAAGACTTTTTTATTTAACCACCCTCACCCCTGCCTCTCCCGCCAGCGGGAGAGCAACCGTGTTTAAAGTCAAGTGTTTTGTGGCTGCCAAGGGGTATTATTTTTCAACATGGCATTCATGATGGTGAGCAACTTCCTCATGCAGGCGACGATGACGACCTTGGGCGGTTTGCCGGCGTTTTTGAGGCGTTCTGCAAAGGCGCGGATGACCGCATTACAGCGTATCGCCGAGATCGTGGCCATGTATAGCACGGCGCGAACCTCGGAGCGACCACCCCAGATGAAGCGCTTGCCGCGATACTGGCCACTGTCGTTGGCCATCGGCGCCACGCCGACCAGCGCGGCAATCTCGCGCCGGTTGAGGGTGCCCAGCTCCGGGCATTTTGCCAGCAACGTGACAATGGTCACCGAACCGACGCCGGGAATGCTCTTGAGCAGATCGTCCTTGGCCCGCCAGGCGTCCGACTCGCGCAACCGCCGGGTCAGGTCCCGGTCGTTCTGGTCAATCTGCTTGTCCAGCCAGGTGATATGCTTTTTCAGACTGGTTTGCAGCGGTTTCGTCGTGGCCCCATTCAATCGGAGGACCTCTTGAACCCGGATGCCGATCAACTGCCGCCGCCGATCCACCAGATCGTCCAAAGCGCGGGTGTCCGCATCCTTGAGCGGACGCGCCTGGGGACGGATGGCCCGGGCAAACGCCGCCAGCACCCCGGCATCCACCCGATCGGTCTTGGCCAGCCGGCCACTGGCCTTGGCAAAGTCGCGCACCTGGCGCGGATTGACCACCGCCACCGGCAATTCCTTACCCGCCAAGGCAGACGCAATCTGGGTTTCCAAACCGCCGGTGGCCTCGATGACGATCAAGGTCGGCCCGATCTCTTGCAACTGCAAAACCAGCTGATCGATCCCCTTGGCATCGTAGGCCACCTGCCATACCTGACCTTGAGGCTCGACCGCCCCATCCAGCGTCGCTTTCGACACGTCAATACCAACAAACTGTTCTGCATTCATTTCGTTCATGATTCCCAACCTTGCAAAAATACGGGCTTATCTGCCCAAGCAACCGTCCGGGGTATCCATGAAAACCGGTGCGACGCTCATCGCTCTCCCACGGGCTTGGTGTCCCAAGGGAGTTTCGAACTGCCGCACCGGGCCAGACATAAACCTACTCAAACAACCACTGTCCAGCAACACAAAACATACAAGGGGGATAATGGCATGCGCATTTACTCTGACCCTCGCACGAGTTTTGAAACAGACTCTAAAGGTTACCCCTCTTTTCCGCCTTTGGCGTAATTGTCGATCTTCTCATCCAGTTTGGCCAATAAACGATCAAACCCTTCTTTGGCGAGAATGTCGGCGAATTGCCCCCGCTTCAACGCTAAATCGCTAACCCCGTCGTAACGCACATCGATAATTTTCCAGCCCTCCCGGGTGGGACGTAGGATATAGACGAATTCCACGTCTTCCCCTTCGGGGACTTCCAGCATCGCTCTCACGACCCGAAAACGCGTCCGAAACGGCTCCTCCGACAGAATATTGAATTGTTCATTGGCATAATCATCAAACTGCGCAGCATAAGAGGCAATGCCGTATTCGGTCATTTTGGCGATAAAGGTTTCTTTTTCCTCCTTCGTCAGCCGACTCCAATGGGAACCCAAAACGTAACGGGAAATGGCGGAAAAATCGTAGACCTGCTCAACCACCGGCTCGAGCAATTGATAACGCCCCGAATAACCTAACGCCTTGGCCCGCCGCATGATCTCCAGCAAAGTTTGATTGAGTTTCGCCACCACCGCAGTGGCCTTCTCCGTCGAGGAAGCGGCCTCTTGCGCTTGCGAAGGAGGCTGGGAAGATTCTTCTTCGACGGATTGCCCCTCATCCTCCGATTCTGCAGGAGATGCGGCCTCCGATTCCGGTCCGTTCTCAGCCGGCTCATTTTGCATCGTAGCGGAACCCTCCTCCGCCGGCGCCCCATCCGCCTGCTGCGGCCCGGCCATCAAAATTCCAGGCAAGAAAATCCCCAACACCCCCAACCATTGAATCGGTCGCATCGAAATTCCTCCATCGCATGTTAATTATCGCCGCGCTCGGATTTGTTCTAGCGGCGCCTGGCAGAGTATTTTACTGTTTCCACGCAATGGTTTGGACCCAATGGCACATCCGTCTCATATCATCGGATTCGACGACACGCCCTTCGCGAAAACACACCGGGGGGACGTGACCGTGGTGGGGGCGATCTTCACCCTGACCCGGCTGGATGGCGTGGTATGCGGAAAAGTGCGCCGAGACGGCGCCAACGCCACCCAACGACTGGCCACGCTCGTTTCGGAAAGTCGCTTTCGAGATCACCTGCAACTCATCATGCTGCAGGGCATCGCCTTGGGCGGTTTCAACGTGGTGGACATCCACCGCCTGTTCGACGAAACGGGGCTTCCCGTCATGGTGGTCTGCCGAAAGCGTCCCGATCTGGCCGCCGTCCGACGCGCTTTAATGGAAAAGGTATCCGGCGGCAAACGCAAGTGGAACCTGATCCAAAAGGCGGGAGAGCCGCAACCGATGGCCGGGGTCCATGTCCAGCGGGCGGGAATCGACGCCGAAACCGCCCTTCGGGTCATCGGCTGCACCGCCGTTCACAGCACCGTTCCGGAACCGCTTCGCACGGCGCACATCATTGCCAGCGGCATCACGCCACGCCGGAGCCGACAGCGGGTGTGACTCGTTCATCAAACTTTCATGTTTCGATGGGATAATAAGCCACAAATCCGTTGTTTGATGCGCATAGAAAAAGCGCTTTGCTTTTGAAATGTTTCTATTATGGAAACAAAGAATTACGAATTCTCAAGATTGTAAATGAAATTACAAAACCTATAATTTAGACAAGGGTTACATTAAGCCGGGGCAATGCCATGATCAACACACTGGAACTCGTACTGCTTTCCGCTTTTGTATCGACTGTCATCTTCTCGATCAGATTTTGTATTCATCATTATCGTAAAAAGTGACTGGTTACTTCCTCCTCCTCTAGCGTTAAACCTCCTTTCTTGCACTTGACGCTGTTGACCCGCCTTCGAGCGGGTCTTTTTTTGTCCGCCAGAACCGCATGGATCGAATCAGCCTCTTTCAGCCAAAGGCGCGATGCCCACCGCTTTTCGCACTTCACGCATGAAAGGCACCGCCACTTCCCGCGCCTTGGCCGCTCCTTCCCGGAGTTGACGCTCGATTTCGCCGGGATGCCGCAGCAAATCCTCGTAGCGCTCGCGGGCTTCGCCGAAATGGGCGTTCAGATATTCGAACAAAAATTGTTTCATTTCTCCCCAGGCAATCCCTTCCCGATACCGCTGGCGCAGCTGCTCCACTTCTTCCGGGGTGGCGAAAGCCTGATAGATGCTGAACAGCGTGCAGGTGTCCGGATCTTTCGGCTCACCCGGCTCCAGGGAGTTGGTTTTGATCTTCATGATCAATTTCCGCAATCGTTTTTCCGGAGCGAAAATGGGAATGGTATTGTTGTAGCTCTTGCTCATTTTGCGCCCGTCCAGCCCTTGCAGGACGGAAGTCTCTTCCCGCACCACCGCTTCCGGCAACACGAAATGCTCTCCGTAAATGTGATTGAAGCGGGCGGCGATGTCGCGGGCCATTTCCAGGTGTTGGATCTGGTCCTTGCCCACGGGGATTTTTTTCGCCTTGAAAAGTAAAATATCGGCGGCCATCAATACCGGATAGCTGAACAGCCCCATGGTGATGCCCTTGTCCGGATCCTTCTCCCCCGCCTCCTGGTTTTCGGCCACCGCGGCTTTATAGGCATGGGCGCGATTCATCAAACCCTTGGCGGTGACGCAGCTGATCACCCAAGTCAGCTCGGTGATTTCAGGCACATCCGACTGGCGATAGAACACGGCGTTGGCGGTATCCAAACCCAGCGCCAACCAGGTGGCGGCGATCTCCAGAGTGGATTGCTGGATGCGCTCCGGCTCCTGGCACTTGATCAAAGCATGATAATCGGCGAGAAAATAAAACGGCAGTACATTCTGATTATGGCTGGCATCGATGGCCGGCCGGATCGCTCCGACATAATTGCCCAGATGGGGCGTACCGGTGGTGGTGATCCCGGTCAGGGTGATTTCTTTGCTCATGATTCCCTCACGTTTAAAACCTGAGGACCATTATAATAAAGTTTTTTTATCCCACAGCCCTTGGAGTCGCCCTCCTTCTATGACCTGGACCATTCAAGACGCCAAAGAGACCTATGCCATTCGCCACTGGAGCGACGGCTATTTCGACATCGCCGAAAACGGCCATCTGCTCGCCTGTCCCCGCCGCGACCCCAAGCAAGGCCAAGTCGATCTGGAGGAAATCGTCCGACAGGTGGGGCGGGAAGGACTGTCCCTCCCGGTCCTGGTCCGCTTCAATGATATACTTCGCGACCGGGTCTCCCGCTTGTCCGAAGCTTTCGCCGCCGCCCGGACCGAGTACGACTACCGCGGACAGTACACCCCGGTCTACCCCATCAAAGTCAATCAACAGCGCAGCGTGGTGGAAGCCATTCTCCACAGCCAGGTACCGCGCATCGGCCTGGAATCGGGGAGCAAACCGGAATTGCTCGCCCTGTTGGCCCTGGCCCCCTTGGGTACCACGGTGATCTGCAACGGTTACAAGGACCGCGCCTATGTCCGTCTGGCGTTGATCGGCCAGCGCTTGGGTCTCAAGGTGTTCATCGTGGTGGAAAAACTTTCGGAACTGCAGCTGATTTTGGAGGAGGCCGATAACCTGGGGATCGAACCCCGACTGGGGGTCCGCATCCGCCTGTCCTCGGTCACCACCGGAAAATGGCAAAATAGCGGCGGGGAAAAAGCCAAATTCGGTCTGACCGCCGCCGACGTCCTGCGTCTGATTCAACGTTTGGAACAGCGCCAATGCTTAAACCGGCTCCGGCTGATGCACTTCCACGTGGGTTCCCAGGTGGCCAATATCAACGACCTCAAAATCGCCCTGCGGGAAGCCGGCCGTTATTACGCCGAACTGCGGCGCCTGGGAGCGCCCATCGCCGTCGTCGACGCCGGCGGCGGTTTGGGCGTCGATTACGAAGGCACCCATTCCAACAGTTTCTGCTCGATCAACTACGGCCTGGAAGAATACGCCCACAGCCTGGTGCGCGCGCTGGCCGAAGTGTGCGCGGAAACCGAACTGCCCCACCCGGAGATCATCACCGAATCGGGCCGAGCGCTGACCGCCCACCATGCGGTGCTCATTACCGACGTCATCGAAGTGGAGCATACTTCGGAGGCCGAACCCCCCGCCGATGAGGAACCGCCGGCGGTGGTGGCCGACTTGCGCCGCGCCCTGGACCGCTTGGCGCAGGACGGACCACTCAGCACTTTCCACGACGCCCAATTCGACCTGCGCGAAGCCCGGACCCTTTACTCCCAAGGGCAACTCTCCCTGGCCCAATTGGCGGAGGCGGAACAGCTCAATATCGCCATCTGTTACCAGATCCGCGCCAAGCTGGATATGCGCCTGCGCACCCATCGAAATCTTTTGGACGATCTCAACGATCGCTTCGCCGACAAGGTTTTCTGCAACTTTTCCGTCTTCCAATCGATGCCCGATGCCTGGGCGATCGATCAGATTTTCCCGATCCTGCCCTTGCAGCGATTGGACGAAGCGCCGACTCGCCGCGGCCGGATCATGGATCTGACCTGCGATTCGGACGGCAGTCTCAAGTCCTACGTGGATCGACAAAGCATCGAAACCACCCTGCCCCTGCATAAGATTCATCCGGGAGAACGGTATTTGATCGGTTTTTTCATGGTGGGTGCCTACCAAGAAATCCTGGGGGACATGCACAATTTGTTCGGCGACAGTCATTCGATCAACGTGGAACTGGACAGCCAAGGAGGTTGGCGCTTGACCGATCCGGCCCGAGGCGATCATGCCGCCGATCTGCTGCGGTACGTCCATCTTCCCCCGGAAAGCTTGCAGCAAGCCTTTCGCCGGAAACTGGCACAAGCCGAACTTCACCCGGCCCAGCGCAAATTGTTCGAACACGAACTGATTTCGGGGCTCAACGGTTACACCTATTTGGAGGATTGATCATGCGCAAAGTCGGAATCATCGGCCTGGGCGCCATGGGAGCGCCGATGGCCCGCAATCTGGCCCGAGCCGGATTGCTGCAAGGCATATGGAATCGCACCTTCGACAAGGCCCGGGAACTCGCTCAAGCACTGGAGGTTCCAGCCGCCGCCACGCCGGTGGAACTGGCCCGGCAATGCGACGTCATCATGCTCTGCGTATCCGCCGACCGGGACCTGTTGGAAGTCGTGGACGCCTTGGCGGACGGCCTGCAGCCGGGAAGCGTGGTGGTGGACCATTCCACCGTCGGCGTCGATACCGCCCGCCGGGCGGCGGAACAGGTGGCCGGCTGCGGCGGGGAGTTTCTGGATGCCCCCGTATCGGGCGGCGTGGAGGGCGCGCGCGCCGGCACCCTGGCGATCATGGCGGGCGGCAGCGAAACCGCCCTGAACAAAGCGCGTCCGGCGCTGGAAGCGATCGGCGGCCTGATTCAGCACATGGGCCCGGTGGGAAGCGGCCAAGCCACCAAGGCAGTCAATCAAATCCTGTGCGCCGGCATCAACCAGGCGGTTACCGAGGCGCTGGCTTTCGGCCAAAGCCAAGGCTTGAATCTGGACCGGGTAATCGAAGTGGTTTCCCGAGGAGCCGCCGGCAATTGGTTTTTGGAAAAGCGCGGTCCCACCATGATCCGCAATACCTTCCACCCGGGCTTTAAACTCGCCCTCCACCACAAGGATCTGCAAATCTGCCGGCAAATGGCCGAGCAAGCCGACGTTAACCTCCCCTTGACCGCCCGAACCATTGCCGATTACGAACGGCTGATGGCCGAAGGTCATGGCGACGAAGACATCTCCGCCCTGTTTCGGCTCAAGCAATAACGCGGATGCGATTGAAGCCTATTCATAAATGGGTCACCTTGGGGCTCCAGACGATTTTGCTCGTCGGGGTGGTACTGGCCATCTGGGAACAGCGTTGGTCGACCGCAGCCACGACGACAGTCATCATTTTAGCCACCCTTGTCCCTTTGCTCCTGGGCAAACGCTTCCGGGTTTTCATTCCGCCGGAGTTCGAACTCCTGGCGACGCTATTCGTCTTTGCCTCCCTCTTTTTGGGCGAGATGCGAGGTTACTATGTCCGGTTCTGGTGGTGGGATATCGTCCTCCACACCGCTTCGGGTTTTTTGTTCGGAATCATCGGATTTTTGCTCGTCTACGTCCTGAACGAGAAAAAAGAAATCGATCTCCACATGAATCCCGGCTTCGTCGCCCTGTTCGCTTTCATGTTCGCACTGGGGATAGGGGCGCTTTGGGAGATCTTCGAGTTCGGGATAGACCAATTTTTCGGGATGAATATGCAAAAGGCGATGCTGGGCGATTCGTCGGGCCTGACCGACACCATGTGGGATTTGATCGTGGATGCGGTGGGAGCCGCGGTAATCGCGATTATGGGGTACGGCTATCTGAAAACTGCGGGGACTCGTTCGTTTTTGGAACAATGGATCGAGGCGTTTGTGGAAGCTAATCCGCACTTCTTTCGTCGGGACCGATAAGGGAGAAATCCGCATTGACGCGGCTACGAAAAGCGTGCGGAAAGATCCGGATCACGCACGGAGCTTGTCCGGAACCATCTATTGGTTGCCGACGCGATGGCTGAGACGCTCGGTCAGCCGCCGCATGGCCGGTGAAGCATCGTCCGGCGATAAATGGACGTTGATCAGACTGGGACAGCCGGTTTCGGCCAGGGCGCGGGCCAGTGCCGTTTCAAAAGCGTCTTCGGTCTTGGCATCATAGCCGTGCAGCGGCCCGAACACCTCTCCGAGGCGATCGAAGCGCCATGCCGCGATGTCGTTGAAAGGACCTTCCAGGATATTGCGTTCCGTGCTGTAGCCTGCGTTGTTGAAGACGATGATGATCGGAGCCAGGTTGAGCCGCGCGTGGGTGGAAAGCTCCGTCCCGGTCATCTGGAAGGCGCCGTCGCCCACCAGGATGAGCGCGCGCCGGTCGGGCCGCGCCACCTGTGCTCCGAGCGCCGCGGGAACAGCGAAGCCCATGGTGGTGTAGTAGGCGGAGGCGAGGAATTCACTGCGCTCGCACACCCGCAACTCGATGGCGGCAAACAGGCAGTCGCCCACATCGCTGACCACAATCATTTCCGGGGTCAGGGCGCAATTCAGCCGGGCAATAAGGCGTGCCGTGGTCATCGCCTGTCCGGGGACAGGAAAAGCCGGGCCGCTGTCGACGAAGGGCTGGCTGGGCAATGCCTCGCGCCGCGGCGAAACCTGACGGGCAAGCGCGCCAATAAAGTCCTGAAGTTGAACGCGCGGATAGCGGTGGTAGCGGATGTTGACTTCCCCCTGGCTCGCGCGCACCAGCCGGTGCGGATCGAGATTGGCCGTATAGACGCCGGTGTCCACGTCATTGAGGGTCACGCCGAGCATAATGAGCACATCGGCCCGTTCGACCATCTGGCGCGTATGCTCCGAACTCGCCGCCCCTTCGTAGACGCCGATGTAAGCGGGATGTCTTTCGCCGACCACCGATTTTCCGGTCAGCGTCGCGGCCACCGGGAGCCCGGCACGCACGACCAGGTCCACCAGCGCGTCCTGCAATCCGCATCGGTGGACTTCGACGCCGGCGATGAGTACCGGCGATTTGGCTTGGGCCAAGAGTGCCAGGGTTTCCGCCACCGCCTCGTCCAACGTGGCGGCATCGCTTGTCTCTTGGGGGGTCGCCTCCGCCACGGCGGGGAGCGGCACACCGGCCACCGTCACCCGATCCCGGGGCAGTTCGATGTATACCGGCTTATGTTCGCGCTGCGCTGCGGCGATGGTGCGATCGATCTGGCGGAAGGCGGTGATCGGATCGTCGAGGACGGTGGTGGCGCAAGTGATGCGATCGAAGATCTCCCGTTGGAAGGTGTAGGGGCCGAAACGATGATGCAGCAAAGGGTCTTCCCGCTGTTCCCACACCCCGGGCGCGCCGCTGATGACCACCACGGGGGAGGATTCGGCATAGGCGCCGGCAACGGCGTTGACCACATTGAGCGCCCCCACGCCGTAGGTGATGGCCATGGCGCCGATGCCCTGGCAGCGGGCGTAGCCGTCGGCCGCAAAGGCGGCCGTGTCTTCCCGGGTAGTCCCGATGTGCCGCACCGGCCCTTGGGAGATCTGTTCGTAGAACTTCAGGATGTAATCGCCCGGCACGCCGAAGATATGATGGGCACCCGCCTCATGGAGCCGCTGAAGCAGATACTCGCCGATGCTGGTCGTGGAGTTTCTGGTGGCCATGTCGCCTCCTGTTTCCTGATTCACTCAGCCCATCCGATCTTGCCCTGCGATAGAAAGGCGAAACTTTCGCTGCTTAGGCTGCACGTCGGGGCCGGTAAGGATGACGACGTTTTCATCCCACCATGATGCATTTCGACCCACCCCTCTCGTCAGGCACCGGCGTCCCGTTCGGTCGACTGCATAGGAAATTCAATGGCACTTTCCCACAGATCGTCGTCACGACGTTACTCCAAGCCGATTTGTTTGGCAAGATTTTGTATTCGTTTCGCCGGGATCCAAGGATGGGGGGTCCGTGCTTGTGTGATCGTTGGTTGGAAACGATGTGCCTTGACTTCCGGCTGCCTTGCTTCCGCGCCCCCGCCGAGGGCTTTGTACATGGCGATGAGATTGGTGGACGCCGCCGCTTCCGAACGTGCCAACTCGATTTCTGCGACATAGAGTGCCCGCTGGGCGTCGAGCACGTCCAGAAACGATATCACGCCTTCATGATAACGCAGTTGCGAAAGCCGGACCGATTCGCGAAGATCAGCCACCGAGCGACCCAGAGTCTGGCGCCGGATCTCCTCCTTGAGATAGCGGGTCAGGGCGGTCTCGGTCTCCCGGAGCGCCTCCAGCACCGCCTTTTCGAAAGCCAGATAAGCTTCCCGCTGGCGCGCCTCGGCCAGGTCGATTCCGGCACGGATGCGGCCGAAGTGGAGCAGCGGCTGCAGGAGGTTGGCGGCGACGCCGTAGGAGAAGGCGGCCGATTTGAACAGGGATTCGATATCGGTGTTATGCAGCCCCAGGAAAGCTGAAAGCGACACTTTGGGAAACAGTTCGGCAATGGCCGCGCCTTGGAGGGCGGTGGCGGCGGCAAGCCGGCGCTCGGCGATACGCAGATCGGGACGATGGCGGATCGTCTGCGCCGGCGTCGCCAGAATCGCATGCCCCGGCGCCACGGGGACATCTCCCGGCTGCTCCAGTTCGGCCGCCAAAGCCCCGGGCTGACGGCCCACCAGCACTTCCAGCTGCCGCTGCACGGCAACCAATTCGGCTTCCAGGGCGGGAAGCTGCGCCGCCGTGGTCTCGGTCTGGGCCCTCGCCCGCACCACGTCGTGGCGCGTTCCGGCACCTTCGTTGAACAGTAATTCCGTGAGCTTCAGGGTTTTTTGCTGCGCCTCCAGGTTGGAACGGGTAATACGCAGCTGGTATTGCAGGCTTCGGTATTCGATATAGCCGCGTGCCAGGTCGGAAGTCAAAGTCACCAAGGCTTGGGCGTACTCGTCCTTGGCCGCGTCCAAATCGGCGGACGCCGCTTCCAGGCGGCGGTGCTGGCGGCCGAAGAGATCGATTTCCCAGATGGCGTCGAAACCGAGTTCGAACAAATTGAAACGGATCCCCGGAGCGAAGCCGGGAAAAGGGTTGTCGTTACGCTGGGCGCCGACCGCCACATCGACCTTCGGAAACAATTGGGCCCCGGTGCCGCGACGCTCGGCGCGGGCCTGCTCGATGCGCGACAGCGCGATCTGGAGGTCCAGGTTTTCATCCACGGCCTGCTCCATCAGGCGGTCGAGGCCGGCATCGCCGAAGCTTTTCCACCAATTCTTCAGGGTTTCTCGGTCGACCGGCTTCAAGTCGTCCGCCCTCCGTTCAGCCTGCCACCGGTCCGGAACGGCAGGCGCCGGTTCCTGATAGTCCGGCCCCACGGTGCAGCCTGCCAGACCGCACAGTGACAGCAGCCACCCGGCCTTAGGCTTCATAGCCGTGTCCTTTGAGGAACAAAGAAACCGAAGCATCCACCAGGCGCTCCTTTTCCGCCTCGCTCAAGCCCGGCTGCAGTCCGAGCAGACAGCGAAAGTGCTCGTCGCCCTTCAGCATACCGAACAGCAGCCGACTCGACGTATCCACGTCCGGAACGCGCAAGGCGCCGCGCCGGTCGAGCTCACGCAGGTAGGCGGCGAACTGACTCAGTACCGGCTCGGCACTGGAGCCATAGACCAACTCGCCCAGCTGCGGAAAGTGCTGCTGCTCCGCAATGATCAATCGGTAAAGACTCAGAGACTCGCTACGGTAGACGAGTTCTACGAAGGCGCGTGCGATGGATTTGAGCCCGGCCGCCGGCTCGTAAAATTCAGTGTGAGCGTTGGAAAGGGTGCCCAGCAGCGTATGGCACTGTGCGGCGATCACCGCGGCGAACAGATCCTGCTTGCCGTTGAAATGGCTGTAGAGGGTCGGCTTGGACACCGGCGCGGCTTCAGCAATGGCTTCCATGCTCGCGCCGCTGTAGCCATGGGCGATGAAGGCGGCTTTGGCCGCCCGGAGAATAGCTTGTCGTTTTGAATTGGAGACGGTGCTCACGGCCTTTCCGGAAAATCGAGTTGCATCGGAACGAAAACAGTAATTAAACTAAACTACACCGTTTAGTATATCAAACACCGATCATGCGCGCCCTCGTTTCAAGAAAAACTCTGCTTATTCTAACTCTCGTGACAGCCGCGGCGACGGCGGTCGTATTTTATTGGCTTGAGGCGATCCATCCGTTCGAGACCACCGACAACGCCTATCTCAAGGCGCATATGAGTTTGATCAGCCCCAAGGAAACCGGCTACGTCAAGGAGGTTCTATTCGAGGACAATCAGAAAGTGAAGCCGGGCGATCTCCTTGTGGTCATCGACGACCACGATTTCCGCGCCCGTGTCGAGCAAGCGGAGGCGCAGGTACTGGTGGAAACGGCGCGCATCGAAACTCTGGAAAACGACAAGCACACCCAGAGCGCCAAGATCCGCCAGACCCTGGCGGAGATAGCCGTGGCGGAGGCGGATCTGGAGCGGGCCGCAAAAGACTTGAAGCGAATCCGCAACCTGGCCGCGGAAGGGGCGGTTTCGACCCAGACTCGCGACAGTGCCGAGGCCGCCCACAAGCAGGCACTGGCGCGGCGGGACAAGGTCCTTTCGGCGCGGCAAGAGGCGGAAAGCCAGTTGACCGCTTTCGATGCCCGGATCGCCGAAACCCGGGCCCGGCTGAAGGCGGCCGAAGCCGCCCTGGAGCTTGCACGCATCGATCTGGAGAACACCCGCATCGTAGCTCCCATCGCCGGCACCATCGGCAACCGCAGCGTGCAGGTCGGGCAACTGGTCAAGCCGGGCAGCATCCTCGCCTATCTGATTCCGGCCGACGGCGTCTTCGTCGAAGCGAATTTCAAGGAAACCCAGATCGCCCGGATGCGGCGAGGGCAACCGGTAGAGATTCACGTAGACGCCTTCCCCGACCAGCCTTTCGAAGGGACGGTAGAGAGCTTCGCGCCGGCCTCGGGGGCTGAATTCAGCCTGTTGCCGCCGGAAAACGCCACGGGCAATTTCACCAAGATCGTGCGCCGCATCCCGGTGAAAATCCGGTTCCGGCCCGAAACCGACCTGGGCCGCCTCTGGCCGGGGCTTTCCACTGTGGTCAAGGTGAAGGTGCGCTAGGACCATGGGGGCGGCGAAATCGGCGGCTTCCGAGCCACAGGATAGGACCGAGCCCCCGCTCGAAGAAGCGCTTGCGGAACGGGAGCTCACCCCGCAGCAGTGGATCGGGTTCTTCGCCATGGTGTTCGGGATCTTCATGGCGATCCTGGACATCCAGATCGTCGCCAGCTCCCTGGAGCAAATCCAGGCCGGTCTCTCGGCGACCCGGGACGAGATTACCCGGGTACAGACCGCCTACTTGGTGGCGGAGGTGGTGATCATTCCCCTCTCCGGCTGGCTCGCACAGGCTTTCTCCACCCGCTATTTATTCGTTCTCTCCTGCGGCGGCTTTACGCTGATGAGCCTTGGTTGCGCAGTGGCCTGGAACCTCCCCGCCATGGTGGTATTCCGTGCCTTTCAGGGGCTTTTCGGCGGCGCCATGATCCCTTCCGTGTTTGCGGTCATCTACACCCTGTTTCCACCGCGTCTGCAACCGGCGATGACCATCGTCGTCGGCATGGTGGTAACCGTCGCGCCTACCGCGGGACCGGTGCTGGGCGGCTTTCTTACTGAGGCGGTCTCCTGGAAGGCGCTGTTTCTCATCAATCTGTTGCCGGGGACGGCGGTGTGTCTGGCGATCTGGCTGTTTCTGCGGGTGGACGAGCCGGACTGGAAGCTTCTGGAGCGGATCGACTTTCCCGGCATCCTCTGCATCGTGCTGTTTCTCGGCAGCCTGCAGTTCGTGCTGGAGGAAGGCGTCAAGGAGGAATGGTTCGAGAGCCGGGAAATCGTCTGCTTCACTCTCCTGGCGGCCATCGCCGGCATCGCCATGTTGTGGCGCGAGTTGACCACCGAGCATCCCATCGTCGACCTGCGCGCCTTCCGCAACCGAAATTTCGCGGTAGGCTGCATGTTCAGCTTCATCCTCGGCATCGGACTGTTCACCCTCCTCTACCTCATGCCGGTCTACCTGGCCAGCGTCAAGGGCCTTAACAGTCTACAGATCGGCCAGTACCTCATGGTGACCGGGCTGTTCCAGTTCGTCTCGGCATTCGTCGCCGGCCCCTTGGCCAAGCTCATCGACTCCCGGCTGATGCTGGCCTTCGGACTTCTCCTGTTCGGTGTGGGAAGCTGGATGAACGGCAACCTCACCCACGAGGCGGGCTACTGGGAGTTCTTCTGGCCCCAGGCAATGCGTGGATTCGCTCTGATGATGTGCTTCTTACCGATCAATTCGCTGGCCCTCGGCACCCTGCCGCCGGAGGAAGTGAAGAACGCCAGCGGGCTCTATAATCTCATGCGCAACCTGGGCGGGGCCATCGGCCTGGCCGTTGCCAACACCCTGATGATCCAACTGGAAAAAGGCTACTATGCCCAACTGAGCGAGGCGGTCACGGCGGGCTCGGCTCAAGCACAGACCCTTTTGGGAATCCTGCAGGCGCGGATGCTAGGTGCGGGAATGGCGGACAGCGAGATGGCTGCGCTCAAGCAGATCCACCTCCTGGTGATGCGGGAAGCCGAAGTGCTCACCCTCAACACCCTGTTCCATATTCTGGGTGTGGTTTTTTTCTGCGCGCTTCTGATGATGCCTTGGGTCAGAAAGGTGGCAGCCTCCGCATAAGACTTTAAATCACACATCATGGCCTTCAAGGGATCTGAAGGCTAACCGTCTCCGGGGCCAGGCAATGACGCACGTCGCACGCCTGAAGCTGGATCTGTAATGGGATCGGCCCGGCGCCCCGTTGGGTAACGGGCACCTCGATGGTCACGCTCTCTTGATACAGGGATAAGGGTTTATCGACAAACGGCAACGTCACATCGATCGATTCGGGATAACGAACCTGTCCCAGTCGCCAG
Source organism: Methylohalobius crimeensis 10Ki (assembly GCF_000421465.1). NCBI lineage: Bacteria > Pseudomonadati > Pseudomonadota > Gammaproteobacteria > Methylococcales > Methylothermaceae > Methylohalobius > Methylohalobius crimeensis. The sequence continues at coordinate 860,048 of NZ_ATXB01000001.1, read as the reverse complement.
TCTCTTCCAGCTTGGGCCAAATGTAATCGGGTGGGAACCTGATCCCCTTCGCAATCCGGTCCGTTCACATGCCAGCCGGATGCAATCCGAAGAGCGACCTCGGCCCGATTATCGACCAACCGACCCGTTATCCGGACCGCGCCGCCGGCCGCGTATTGCAGGGAGCCGGTCTCGCCGTCTTCCCACTCGCGCACCGCCCCCAGCAGATAGCTGAACCCGGCCGGACTCCGGCGGATCTGAGGTGCCAATGCCGAGCGCAGGGCATCGAAGCGGGTTTGGTAGGAAAGTTGAGGTGCACGCCGATGCAGGCGCGCCAACACTTTGGCCGCCACCGAATTGCCCGACGGCAAGGCGCCGTCATAGGTATCCTTGGGCCGCACCATCAGCGGTTCTTGGGCGCCGCGATTCATGAAAAAGGCGCCTTGGGTCTCGTCCCAGAAGTCCTCCAATAAACTATCCGTCAGCGTCCGCGCCCGCTGCAACCATTCGAAATCATCGGTCGCATCGTACAGGGCGAGCAGGCCTTCCGCGAAGCAGGCGTAATCTTCCTGCAAGCCTTCCCCGCCCACTCGCCCCTCCAGGGATGCCCGTCCAAGCCGCCCTTCCCTGTAATGCCGATTCCACAAGAATTCGGCCGCGCGCTCGGCCCCTTCGAGGTAGCGGGACTCATTCAGCAAGCGGCCGGCTTCGGCCAGGGCGCAGATCATCATGCCGTTCCAGGCGGTGACAACCTTGTCGTCGCGCAAAGGCGGCACGCGTTCGGATCGGACTTGATAAAGTTTCCGCCGGATATGCTCCCATCGTTCCCAGAGGACGTCCAACGCCACCCCTTGGCGGCGGGCGAATTCGTCCAAGGGTTCCGGCAAGTGCAGGACATTGCGTCCCTCGAAATTCCCCGCCTCGGTGACGCCGAACAGTTGGATGGCCAGCTCGGCATCCTCTGCCGGCAATACCGCCCGGATTTGATCCGGCGTCCAAACGAAGAACTTACCTTCCTCGCCTTCGCTGTCGGCGTCGGTGGCCGAATAAAAACCGCCCTCGGGGGTGGTCATCTCGCCCAGGACGTAATCGTACGTCTGGCGCGCGACGTGGGCGAACCAGCGATTGCCGGTCAAGCAATAGGCTTGGGTGTAAGTTCGGCTCAACTGCGCCTGGTTGTAGAGCATTTTTTCGAAATGGGGCACGTGCCAAGCGGCATCGACCGAGTAGCGGTGAAAGCCGCCGCCGATTTGGTCGTATATTCCGCCGCGGGCCATGGCGTCGAGGCTCCGCGTCAAGCCGGTCAGCACCTCGGAATCATAGCTGCGCCACGACTCGTCGACGAGCAGAAACAGCCAGGGTTCGTTGGGGAATTTAGGCGCCTCGCCGAATCCCCCATGACGCGGATCGAAGTGTTCCAAAATCGCCTGAACCGCCTGACCGGCCGATTCCCCATCCACCGAGCCGCCCCCGCCGGTGAGATGCATCCGCTCGACCGCCTCGGTCACGGAGTCGGCTTGGGCTTCGATTTCGGCGCGTTGCTTACGCCAGGCGTGAGCGATCCGTTGCAGCAATTGCCGAAACGCTTCCGGGGGAAAATAGGTCCCGCCGAAAAACAGCTTTCCGGCCTCGGTCAAAAAGGCCGACAGCGGCCAACCGCCCTGGCCGGTCAGCAACTGAACCGCGTGCATATAGGTGGTATCCACGTCGGGACGCTGTTCCCGATCCACCTTGATCGGCACGAACTCGCGGTTGAACAGGCGAGCGATCTCGGGATTCTCGAAGCTCTGCTCCTCCATCACGTGACACCAATGACAGGTGGAATAGCCGATGGAGAGGAAAACCGGCTTGTCCTCGCGCTTGGCCTGCTCGAACGCCGCTTCTCCCCAGGGATGCCAATCCACCGGGTTATGGGCGTGCTGCAGGAGATAGGGAGAATCTTCCAGAATCAGGCGGTTGGTGTACTCGGGACAGCCGTCGGGACGGAAATGACGGGTTCGGGGACGATAACTCGGCCCCCTGGCGGCCAACGCCTCCCGCAGTTTCTGCTGCAATTCGGGGGTATAGGTCACCGCTTCGGCGTGGGGTACGGATGCGCTCATGCTTCTTAAAAACCTAGCTTTTCAGTCAAGTTTAACATGTCTTGCGCCCCATCCAAAAACAACAAGACACAATGCTAATAAAGAAACAATAACGGGAACAAAGCAATATTTATACGGTCTCTGGAAACGAGTGTTCATTATTTACCTCCTCCTCATGGGGCATCGTCCCCATGTTTCTCCCCGCCTCCGGGCGGGGATTTTTTTTGCCCGCGATTCAAAACTGACCGGAAATAGACAACACCACTTGATTTCCGTGGCCGGTTTCCTTCCGCCGTAGCCCGAAATTATGGGCATAATCCAGCGTCAACACCGTCTCTCCGAAAAATCCGGTCACCAACCGTCCGCCGACGAAAGGCATCTCCGTATTCTGGCGGTCGATCCTGCCCTTCAAATCGCGCTGGGTATTCAAATAGCCTATTCCCCCATACACACTCAAGGCGCTGAAAAAGGTCAGCTGATAACGATATTCTCCCTCGACGATGGCATACCGATCGGGATAAAACTCCAGCAGCGCCGACCCCGGCAAAATCGGAAAGCCGGTGCTGTGGTATTCCTGCCCCAAAGGATTGAAGCCGCCCATGGGGCGGGTGCTTGGGGTATGACTGAAGCGGTCCATGTGGGGTCCGATTCCCAGATGCACGTTGCCGAGCAATCGGTGCCTCGAGCTGGACACAAAAGGCACTCCGCTCACACCCAGAAAATAAGCGCTGAACCAAGCGTAATCGTCCTCGCTTTCTCGATGGCCCTGCTTTTCTCTGTCTTGAGGCAAGCCCCAGTCCCGCCAGCGAAAACGATGGCCGTAAAAGGCCTCTCCCCCCAGGGTAAACCCTTCCTGGGGCAGGCTGAGAAGGTTGCGCGTCAACGCATCCCAGCGCAAACGCAAATGGACTCGCGTCTCAAAAGTGCTGGAAGGATCGCGGAAACCGTTACCGGCGGCGGAATCGGCGAAATATAAATAGCCCGGCTCCACGGTGAGATTGACCGCGGCCATATTATCGTTGTGATAAGGAGCTACCTGCCTGCGCCAACCGAGACCGAATCCCGGCCGAACATAGCCCCACATGACTTCCTCGTCGCGTTGCCTGCGCCCGTCGACGATTTCATTTTGCTGAAAAGGGACGGTGAAGTTCTCGAAGGTGGTGATCCATTCAAAATTGCCGCGGAACTTCTCGGCATAGAAGAGGGTGTTGTAAAACAGAGCCACATCGCCGTAAAACAATTTATGCGCATCGGGGCGATCCCAAAAATACAGGGCACCGAAAGGTTCCACCAAACGCGAGGAAGGGGCCGGAATATTCAGGTTCATTCCCGCAAACCAAGCCCGAACATGCCGCCGATCGATGTCGGGCACATGGAGTTCTTTCCCAAAAATCCGAGTACAAAAACCATTCCCCGCCGGAATGGACTGTTCCGCCGCTTCTTCCATCGTCAGGCAAGTCGAATCGGTTTCAGCATGCAACTGCAGGCTCAACAAGCACAACCCGATCCACCCGAACCCAATCAGTTTTTTCAACACCGCTCCCTGCCTTGTCGTCAATGATTATCAAGCTCTAAGTATACGGCTTGCCTGCTTCTCTTCGAAGGAGAGGAGCAGACGCCTACGGAATGATCCGCTTCTGCCGTCGGTAATAACCCTATTTCAATTCAGCTGGAACGAACATCTCGTTAATCTGACTGTAGGACCCACCCGGTCGCGTGCCACCGCAAAGGGCGTACAAACGGCCCTTTACCGCAACCGCAGCCAATCCATGGCGAGACGTGGGTAACGGCGGCAGGGGCACCCAGCTATTTTCCCGGGGCCAATAAGCTTCGTTCTCCTGGAACGTCCCCTGTGCGCCCTCTCCGCCGACGACCACCACCATGTCCTCCAATACCGCCGCAGCGATGCCGCTTCGCGGCGTAGGCAGCGGTGCCACCTCCCGCCACCGGTGGGTAGCCGGATCGTAAACCTCGGCAACCCCCAGGTTGCGCTTGTAATCCAGATTGACGCGGCCGCCGATCGCATACACCCGACCGTCCCAGGACGCGGCCGCCAGATGATCCCGGGGCTTGGACAAGGAAGGACCGGATTGCCAGGTATCGGAGGCGGGGTCGTAGATTTCCACCACCGGCAGGCTGGCTTCGCCGTCATAACCGCCGATAGCAAAAATCTTTCCGTCCAAGCGTGCAACCGCCAAGGCCCCGCGGGCGGTCGGCATGGATCGGCGCCGGATCCAACGCTTGTCGTCCGGCGAATATTCGAATACCGTATCCACGGGATTCCAAACCGAGGTCATAGACGGGGCGAAGCCGCCGAAGACGAAAAGACGCCCAGCGGTCGATACGGCGGCCGCGTGATGGAGCGGTTCGGGCAAAGGGACGGCCTGTTCCCATCGATCCTCGGCCGGATCGTACACCTCCACCGCATCGGTCACGCTCAGTTTGAGAAGATTGCCCAATCGCAACGGGGAAAAACCGCCGATGACATAGATTTTTTCGTCGAGCACCGCGGCGGTCACTTCGGTTCGAGGGGTCGGGGCCGGCGCGACTTCCCGCCAAGCACCGGTGGAGAAGGGAGGCGTTTCGGCCGCAGCGGCGATTTTTATCCAGGGGAATAGAAAAAGGCATAATACGCATAACCGAATGACGTGAAAATTGCGCATGATGGCACCTCTTAAGCCAAAGCCATGGACCGGATTGTAAAGGAAAAGGCTGCCTGGACTCACGCTAATTCCCCCCATGCAAGACGAGCAATGCGTGCACTTCCTTCAATGGGCCTTGTCTCGGTTGCACCTGCGCTGGCCGGGATTCCGACGAGTGCACCGACAAGTGTGCAAACGCATCGATCGGCGGATAAAAGACCTGGAACTGGAAGACATCGCCGCTTACCGGGCTTTTTTGAATGCGCATCCCGAAGAATGGAGCCGACTCGATACGCTGTGCCGCATTACCCTCTCTCGCTTTTACCGGAATCGGAAGATATTCGCTTGTCTGGAACAGACGGTGCTTCCCACCTTGGTAAGACTAGCCCATCGCCGCGGCGATACGGAACTTAGAGTCTGGAGTGCCGGCTGCGGCAGCGGGGAAGAGGCCTATACCCTGACTATCCTGTGGCGCTTAAAACTGCAGCCCTGTTTCCCCGACACCGGCCTTTCCATTGTCGCCACCGATGTCGATCCCGTCTTGCTGCAGCGCGCCCGACGCGCGCGTTATGCTTTCAGCAGTCTAAAAGAACTGCCTTCAGCTTGGCGCGACGAGGCTTTCAGCCGCAACGGCGATTTCCTTCTCAAGAAGGATTACCGACCCTACATCACTTTTATGCGGCAAGATGTTCGCGAGCAATCTCCCGAGGGCCGCTTCGATCTCATCCTATGCCGCAACCTCGCTTTCACCTATTTCGATGAAGAACTGCAGCGTAAAGTGTTAAGGCGCATACAGGGTGCTCTCCACCCAGGCGGAACCCTGATACTCGGAAAGCATGAACAGTTGCCCGAAGGGTCGGAAGGATGGTGCTCCTGGTTCGATCGATATCCAATCTATCGAAAAAAGTGGCCACAAGCGGCTGCGTGCAGGAGAATGACCGAGCCGAGGTGACGAACGGATCGAGTCATGACGAATTCCACTTCTCCCCTCCTGCTTCTGACCGGCACGCCCGGGATCGGCAAAACCACGCTGATAAAACATATCGCAGCACAGCTCGGCGGTCATTTCATCGCCGGCTTTTACACCCAGGAGATCCGATTAAAAGGACACCGAGCGGGCTTCGAACTGATCGGCTTTTCCAGGGAATCCGGAGTGATCGCCCATGTGGATTTCGACTCACCCGACCGGGTCGGCCGCTACGGCGTCGATGTAGCCACTATCGACCGCTTGGCAGAATCCAACTTTATTCTGGACGGCGAACTCTATCTCATCGACGAAATCGGCAAGATGGAATGTCTGTCCCCGGTCTTTGTGCGCCGAGTCGAACGGATCTTGAATTCGGGCAAGCCGGTAATCTCCACCGTCGCCAAGAAAGGCGGCGGATTCATCGAAAAGATCAAACAGCGGCCGGGGCGCGAAATGTGGGAAGCGACCCATGACAATCGAGACAAGTTGGTAGAACGGGCGCTGACCTGGCTGCGTCAACAAAAAATCACCTCATGACGTCCGCTCCCTTTCTGACCGAATCGCTTCGCCGGCACGTTTATCGCCTGGCCGACGAAATCGGAGAGCGTAACGTATTCCATCCCTTGGCGTTGAAAGAAGCCGAAAATTATCTCGCAGACACTTGGCAGGCATGGGGTTTCCCGGTTCAACGCCAGGTCTATGAAGTGGAAGGGGTGCCTTCGACCAATCTGGAAGTCACCTTACCGGGCCGAGATCATGATCAGATTCTTCTGGTCGGCGCTCACTACGACTCGGTCCTCGGCTGCCCCGGAGCCAACGACAACGGCAGCGGCGTTGCCGTTCTGCTGGAACTGTGCCGGCTGCTGCAATCTTTATCTTTGCCCCGAACCCTCCGTTTCGTCGCCTTCGTCAACGAAGAGTCGCCGTTTTTCTTTACCCGCAGGCAAGGCAGCTGGCAGTATGCGAAAACTGATACCGCTTTTTATCGCTATTCCTGCTATCACCGTTCCTGCGACACACCGGAAAAGCTCGACTACGAACGAATGGCTCGAGTCACTCATGGCCTTGCCGGGGCGTTGAGGCGACTGTCACAAGAGGGGATTTGAGCTTGTCTTTGCCCCGTTTTTTGTCCTCTGCCAAAATAAAAATATTTACCGTTTAAATCAGGAAGATTCGACCATCATGCCCCGCTACCGAACCGCCCCTTTGGCCACTTCCCAAATGCCGCCCGGCATTCCTTACATCGTCGTCAACGAGGCGGCCGAGCGCTTCAGTTACTACGGCATGCGTGCCATTTTGGTGGTGTTCATGACCCAGTATTTGGCCGATTCCATGGGGCGCCCCGATCCGATGACACCGGACGAAGCCAAGGGCTGGTTTCATTTGTTCGTCTCCGCCGTCTATCTGACGCCGGTCCTGGGAGCGCTGCTGGCGGACGGTGTAGGGGGGAAATACCGAACCATCGTGACCCTTTCCCTGGTCTACTGCCTGGGCCATTTCGTCCTCGCCCTGGATACCACCCGGATCGGCCTACTGATGGGACAAACTTTGATCGCCCTGGGGGCGGGAGGTATCAAACCCTGCGTTTCGGCGCATATGGGCGATCAATTCGGCGCCACCAACCAGCATCTGCTCAGCCGCGCCTTCAGTTGGTTCTATTTCGCCATCAATCTGGGCGCATTCACCTCCATGCTGGCCACCCCCTACCTGCTCCACCATCAGGGACCGGCCGTCGCCTTCGCCGTCCCGGGTGTCCTGATGGCCTTGGCCACCTTGACCTTCTGGAGCGGCCGTTACCAGTATGCGCATATTCCACCGCAAGGTTTCGGCTTTATCCGCCAAGTTTTCAGCGGCGAAGGATTGCAGCTTCTGGGTAAGCTGAGCCTGATTTACCTGTTCGTGGCCATGTTCTGGGCGCTGTTCGACCAAACCGGTTCGTCCTGGGTGCTGCAGGCCCAGCAGATGGATCGGAAGCTATGGGGTTATGAAATTCTGCCATCGCAAATCCAAGCGGCCAATCCGCTTTTGATTTTGCTTTTGGTGCCGCTGTTTTCCTATGGGATCTATCCGTACCTGGCGCGTATCGTCAAGCTCACCCCTTTGCGCAAAATCTCGGCCGGCATGTTCGTTACGGTCCTCGCCTTCGCCCTCTCCGCTTGGCTGCAAATGCGCATTGACGCCGGCCAATCTCCGCACATTGCCTGGCAGCTTTTGGCTTATTTGATCCTGACCTCGGCGGAGGTCATGGTCTCCATCACCTGCTTGGAATTTTCCTACACCCAAGCCCCCAACGCCATGAAATCCTTCGTCATGGCCTTTTTCATGATGTCGGTGGCGGCCGGCAACCTGTTCACCAGCGCGGTCAATTTTTTCATCCAAAATCCCGACGGCACCAGCAAACTGGAAGGCGCCGAGTATTTCTGGTTCTTCACCACCACCATGCTGGTCACCGCTTTGATGTTTCTGTTGGTGGTCCGCTGGTATCGGGAAAAAACCCATATTCAACCGGAAATACCCTTGGAAAGATTATGAGTCTGGAACCTTCTCCCGCCAACGATTTTCTGGCAGAACATATTCAGCGCCTCACCTCAAGTTACCATCGCCTGACCGGGCGGGATCTGGTCGAGCCGAAACTGGACCCAATCGCCGCCGCCCGCTGGCTGTATCGTGACGCCCCCTTCGCTCTTCTCTCCCACGACACCCGGGATGATCCGGTCTTCAACTATGCCAACTTGACCGCCCAAGGTCTGTTCGAAATGAACTGGGGGCAGTTCACCCGCCTGCCGTCGCGTCTTTCCGCGGAGCCTTTGGCGCAAGCAGAACGCCGGCGTCTGTTGGAAGAAGTCTCCGCCAAAGGCTACATCGACGACTACAGCGGCGTGCGCATCGCCCGCAGCGGCAAGCGGTTTCGCATCGAAGGGTCGACGGTGTGGAATGTGTACGACGAAAACGACGCATTCTATGGGCAGGCGGCGCGCATCGAGCATTGGCAGACCGTTTCCGACGATCGCTAAACAGACTTCAGAGACTGTTTACAAAGCTATCTCAAAGTGGGGTCCGGCGGCTTGCCCTCCGGGACGCCGTAACCCCGTTCCTGGAGGCTCGAATCGCGACCGTCCGGGTCGTGAACTTCCTCCGGACAAGCCGCCGGACCCTATTCCAGATCAGTTCGGGTCGACGTTGTAAACAATCTCTAAAGAATGGATTTTTCGTGGCTACCTCGATCTGGGGTATGATGAAAATCCACGCGCAAATCCGGCGAGTCACGACTTCGAGTCAATGGATATCGAATCCAAACCAAAGGTAGTCTTCGTCACCGATCGGAGCAAGCTGCATCAGCAGGCGGCACTGGCGGCCGCCCCATCGAAGGCGGAAGTCATCATGCTCCGGCGACCCGACCGCCCCACTCTCCGCCGTCACCTGGCCACGGCGGACATCCTCGTCAGCGAGCGTCAGGGAACGGTGGACGGGGATGCCATGGCCTCCGCCCCCCGGCTTCGATTGATCCAACGGCTGGGTTCCTTCGTCCACGATATCGACTTGGAAGCCGCCCGTTCGCGGAATATCGCCGTCTGCCGCCAACCCATCCGCTCCTGCATGGCGGTGGCCGAACACGCGCTGCTCCTCACCCTCGCCTTATGCAAGCAATTGCCCGAAGTCACCGCCATCGCCCTGGAAGCAGGCGACTGGCGACCGGTAAGGCAAACCGACGAGGACACCTTCGCCTTCAACTGGTCCCGGCGGAAACATTTGCGCTTCTTATTCGGGCAGCGGGTGGGAATCCTGGGCTTCGGCGAAATCGGCGCGGAACTGGCCCGGCGCCTTCAAGGCTTCGCCCCCGAGAGGGTGTATTACCACAAGCGCCAACGCTTGCCCGCCAGCGTGGAAGCGGATTTCAATATCACCTACGCCGAGGCGGATGCGCTTCTGAAATCCAGTCAAATTCTGATCGTCCTTCTGCCCTATCATCCGGAAACCGAGCATTACCTCAATGAGCAGACCCTGACGACCCTGCCGCGCGGGGCAGTCTTGGTGGGCTGCGGCAGCGGACGGGTCATCGACGAGGCGGCCTTGGCCCGCGCCTTGGAATCCGGTCATCTGGCCGGTGCGGCGTTGGACACTTTCGAATGGGAACCTCTCACCTCCGACAATCCGCTTTTGCCCCTGGCCCGCGATCCCCATCAAAACGTCATCCTGACCCCCCACACCGCTGCCGGCACTCTGGAACTGGCCCAGGAGGAGCGGCAAGAAGACTGGGAAAACGTGCGCCGACTGTTGCAGGATCGGCCATTACTGTATCGGGTTGTGTAAGCTTATCAACCAACGAGGTCATCTCATGCCCAATAAATCGACATCGAATCCCAAAGCCCGCGCCATCGGCATCAACCATGTCGCTTTGGCGGTAGGCGACCTCCAGGAAGCCCTCGATTTCTACAGTCAACTTGTTACCTTCGAACTCCGAGGCCGGGGCGATGGGCACGCATTCATCGACTTGGGCGATCAATTCATAGCATTGTTCGAAGCGCAAAACACGTCAGTAGACCAAAATCGCCATTTCGGACTGGTAGTCGACGACAAGGCGTTGGTGAAACAAAGGCTGAATGCAATCGGCGTGGAAATGCTTCCCGGTCCGTTTCTGGATTTTCGCGATCCTTGGGGAAACCGAGTGCAAATCGTGGAATATCGGGAGATCCAATTTACCAAAGCACCGCAAATCCTTGCCGGCATGGGATTGTCCCATCTGAAAAAATCGTCCGAGGCGATTGAGGCGCTGGCAGACAAGGGAATGGCGGAAAAAAAACCGTAGCCGTCTCGCTCGGAATGCAAAGGTTATCTTATTTATTATAAACTGACACGCCAATTCAGAGAATTATCTTTCAAGCTAGAAAACATAAGGAGATCGGCAACAGAAAGGGGATGGCGGAGCAGAAACAACCGATACGGGAACCTTTCCGGACGGAGGTTGATTATGTTGGGAAGCAATAAAAACGGGCAAGTCACGCTATTGACCGCAATCCTTTGGCTGGGTATGGCGACGGCAAGCCATGCCGGAGAACCGTTGACCCGAATGTGCTGGAGCACCGGACCCAGCATTTGGGTGCTGAATGTGGGGAGTTTTTCGAACGAAACTTTCGAGGTGCATGGCTACCAACTCCTTCCGGAGGGTACCTGCGGCAGTTCCAATAGAGTGCCCTTGACCGGCACCGCCACTATTTCCGAAAGCTTCGTGACCGTCGGCCTGTGGGGGGCGGCCAACGAGCCCGGAATGTGTGTGGGCGTATCGTTCAAGATTCTGCTCGATCCGGAGACTCTGGCCGGAAATGGAGCTTGGTGGAATCAATCCGGATTTTCAGGAACCACCTCCCTTACTCCCATCGACTGCAAGGGGGCCAAGGCCAGCCAAAAAAATTCTAACTTGGAAATCCCCTATCTTATCCAACCCCGGCGAACCGATTCGTAGCAAGCCAGCATACACCGAAGAAACCTATTCCCCCATCGTCTCCAAATTGGCATACCCCAGCATCAGCCACTTTATCCGCCCGCCTTTCGGTAAGACGACACCCCATCGTCCGACTCCCTAATTTTTACCAGACATCTTCCAAATGCTCGGAAGGAATCTCTCGCAGAAAACGAGATTTTCCAGAATGACTTTCCTGGTCGTAGATCTCCTCAATAAAAGGGGACTCCTCTCCCTTTTCCGTCAATATGTACAAATCGTGTTCGGCGCGCGTCAAGGCGACATAAAATAGTCGCCTCTCCTCTTCAAGCACGGCGTGCGGCGTGACGCCGAACAGTTTAAATAGGAAATTGTCGGGATGAAGCTTCGGGAATTGCCGCTGCGTGGCGTCCAGGATAATGACCCTGTGCGCTTCCCGGCCTTTCGATCGATGCGCAGTCGCCGTGGCGATGCTTTTCTCCAGGTCCGCCGCGATTTCCTTTCGCAGGGCGCACAAGACTTCAATCAACCGATCCTTAAATTGATCCAACTCGATGCCATAGACCTTGTTGGTCCGAGCCAGCAACATGGTTGTTTGGTCGGGCGCCTCGAGAATGATTTCCGCACACTGTTTCAAAGCTTGTGCCTGCTTTAATGCGCGTTCCGATGGGTTCCTCCCTTCGGGCCGGGGTGGAAGGTAGAGTGCATCCGACTCACGTTCCTGCTGGAACGGTTCGCCCTGCCGGAACTCGATCCAGACATCGCCAAGATATTTGATCTCGATCTTTCCTTCTGCCGACCGACTGACCTTTGCCGGGCTACCCCGGCCGTCCATGAGACGGTTTCCCGCACCGACCACCGCCCGATCGCTCCGGTAGTTGGTCGTGACCCCCACCGACTCGGCACCGGGAAAATAGTCCGCGAATCGCTCGAAAAAACGGGGTTCCGCACCCGCGAAGCCGTTGATGGCTTGCCAATCGTCTCCGACCGCCACCAGGCGAATGTCGGGTTTGGCCTTCAGGATGGCGTTCAGCATCCTGAAGTACAGCTCGGAAAAATCCTGATATTCGTCCAGAAGAATCCATTTCAGATAGCTGATTGGAAACATGCAGCCTTGGCCGAGGTGAATGCTGGCCGACGCTCCGCGCGCTTCCACTTCTTCGACGGCCTGCACGAGCAAGTCATCGAAATCCATCGCCTGCCGCTCCTCCAACACTGCCTCGTATTCACGGTAGGCGCGCAAGGCGAGTTGATGGAAAAGCCGGGTGCGAGGCTCCCTGTCAGGCGCCTCCGTGAAGCGCCGCACTACTTCGTTGGGCGTCCAACCGCGCTTCTTGGCGCGCTGGATAAACTGCTGGAAGAGCTTTGCCATACGCGAAATCGCAAAATCATTCTCGAAGACGCGACGCACAATCTCCTCTTTTGGCAGTCGCCTGCACGGAATACCGGCACGCTGAAGAATGCTTCCCAATCGACGCTCGAATGCCTCGCGACCTTCTCGTATCAGGCCGGCATGTGTTTCGAGCAGTGGTATGCCCCTGGATTGCCAAAACCTTCGTTTGGCGTGAATCTGTCGCCGGTATTGATCCGTCGAAATATCCCAGTGTTCCGGCACCTCCGCGGAGCGGTCGTCCGGGTCGATCGCCCAGTGTTCGAGGATATAGTCCCTGCCGTTTGCGACAATCGAGAAATCCGGCCTGTAGGCCCCGCCATCGAGGAAATCGCTTTTCCATTGCCAGGCTCGCTCGTAGCGATACTCGATGCCATGTTCGAACAAAAAATCGGCGATGAATTTCTCCCCGTTGGACTTCACCCGATCGCCTCCCAGAGTCACCATCTCCATCGCACGACGGAAAACGAAATACTCATTAGGCGGCAGGTCTCTTCCAAGGTCTTTAACCTGTTCCAATTCTTTGCGAAAGAATTCCACCATCGCCTCCTTGAAGGCAGGGTTCAGAATCCTTTGCATCATGCGCTGGACAAATCTGCCCTGTTCGCGCTTGGACGGATGACCGCCGGCGTCGAAAAGAAGTTTCTTATTGGGTTTGACGAGTTGGTACGCCAAGCTGTGGAAAGTACGCGCGTTCTCAAAATCCGGAACCTCAGCCATTCTTTGAACGCGACTTCTGACTTCGGCTGCGGCGTCCTTGTTGAACGCCAGAATCAAAACCTGATTCGGATCAAGCTTCTCATCCCGGATCGTCAATACCGCGCGAGCGCACAAGGTGCGTGTCTTTCCCGAACCGGCGCGTGCCTTGATCAGAAGCCGGGATTCCGGCCGCGCAAGGGCCTGTTCCTGCTCTTCGTCCAATTGGATGCCGATCGGCGCGAGATGATTGCGGATTTTGGGTAATTTCCGGGCGATGAACTTTTCCATGGAAAAATGGACGCTGGGGGGTCGATTGATATAGAGCATGTCCAACTCCGCCAGTGCCCCCCTGTGGTAGGTTTTTTTGAAGCGTTGGATGAATCGCGCTCGGATTTTCCTGGCCTCGTAGTCGGAACGATTCCACCAATCGGAGCAGCGTTCCTGATACAGGCGATCGGCCTCAACATACTTGGCGGCATCAAGCAAATCACGGACTTGTTCCCGAAGCCTCTCGCGGGCCGCAGCGAGCTTGCGCGCCTCTTCTTCGGCGGCCTTTCGCGCTTGTTCATCTTGGGCATGCTTTACAGCCGCCTCATAGTCGCTTCTGGGCCACCATTCTCCACATCGTTCCTGGTAGAAGTTCTCCGCACCATCGCGGTCCCCAGCTTCTAAAAGCATGAAGACCCACTTTTGAAGTAGTTTAGGTCGCAATATGGCAAGGGAATCACTCAATGAGTCACATATGCGTATGAGGCCATTGATACCTTGTTCTTTCTTTTTTAATACGTCGTATAGGGCTTTACCAGCGCGTACAGTAGGACCACCTTTTTTTTGGTATGCACCCCGTTTGAGCTCTTTAAAATATTCGTTAATTGATTCATCGGTTTTTATTTTCTGAGTGATATCGCCTAGTCGCTTAACAAAAACAACTTTGATGTTGGCGAGTTCTGCAGAAAATTGCTGTGATTGATCAACAAGCTCGTTGAATCTCACAATGTCTTGTGCATCCCAAACTCGGGTACATAGAAGTTGTCGGATGGATTCTACATAGCGTTCGTATTCAGTCAGTCTCTGACGGAATGAAATCTTTCTGGTAATCGTTGTCATCCATATCACTCCCGGTTCGAAGGAAGTGTCGGATTCACTAATCAAGGGCTAGTTGTTTCATTGCTCACCCTGACAGCAAACTGTTCAGATATGGGCACGACGCTAGCATCCGGCACATCCGGTCGTAACGCCACACGGCTCGACCATTCCGACACGTTTCCCTTACAACAGGAAAAGGTTCTCATTGTTTAAAACAATTATTTTTTAGGTATAGGTATAGCCAGGATTTTTCACTTTCACAAGGATGTATCGTTTTCAGATACTGCTACCAGTTAGCTTGACACGTTTGTGAAGCATCAAGGCAAGGCGCATGCAGATAAAGGGATGACGTCAGACTGAAGCTGTGCTTTCCTTGAATATATACCCAAAAGCTGCACACTTTCTCCTATCCACCAACAAGATTACTCAACCGCCTCCAGATTGGCATATCCCAGCATCAGCCATTTTTTTCCAGCGTCGTCGAAATTCACCTGGACGCGGGTATTTTTTCCCTCCCCTTCGCATTGGAGCACGACCCCTTCGCCGAAAGCGGTGTGCTTGACCCGTTGCCCGAGGCGCAGGCCGCCTGCGGATTCCCCGTCTTCGGTTGGCCGGCTGTCGCCCTTCTTCCGGGCGTACTGCGCCCCCACCGGATGATTCACCGATTTTTGCCGGACTTCTTCCAGATACTCGGAAGGAATCTCGCGCAGGAAACGGGATTCGCGGGGATAGGTTTCGCGCCCGTAAAGCCTTCGGCATTCGGCATAGCACAGATACAGGCTTTCCATCGCCCGGGTCATGCCCACGTAGCACAGACGCCGCTCCTCCTCCAGTCGGGAGTCATCCTCCAGCGATTGCATGGAGGGAAACAGACCTTCCTCCATTCCCACCATGAACACCAAGGGAAACTCCAGCCCTTTCGCCGCATGGAGCGTCATCAACTGAACGCTGTCCTCGCCCGCGTCGGCCTGGGCTTCGCCGGCTTCCAATGCCGCATGGGCCAAAAACACGCCCAGCGGACTGTCGTCGTCCTCCACGTCTTCACTGTCGAAAGTAACAAATTGGCGGGCGGCGTTGACCAGTTCTTTCAGGTTTTCCACCCGGGCCTCGCCCTGATCCCCCTTTTCCTTGCCGTAATGCTCGATCAAGCCGCTGCCTTCCACCACGCGCTTGACCTGATCGGCAAGCGACACGTTCCGGGTGGTTTCGTCCAGGGCGTCGATCAACTGCAAAAATTTGTCCAGGCTGCCCCTGGCCCGCGCCGCCAGAGCCCGCGTCCGGCACAGGTCGCTCGCGGCCCGCCACAGCGACGTCTCGCGGGACCGGGCGTGGTCGCGGATCGTATCGACGGTGCGCTGGCCGATGCCGCGGGTGGGAAGATTCACCACCCGCTCGAAGGAGGAATCGTCGTCGCGATTGGCGATCAAACGCAGATAAGCCAAGGCGCTTTTGATCTCGGCGCGCTCGAAGAAGCGCAAGCCCCCGTAGACCCGATAAGGAATGCCAGCCGCCACCAGGCGCTCTTCGAACAGGCGCGACTGGGCATTGGAGCGGTAGAGAATCGCCGCCTCGCTCCCGCGCCGCCCCTTTTCCAGCCATTGCTGGATGCGATCGACCACGAAGCGCGCTTCCTCCTGATCGTTGAAGGCGTCGTACACTCGAATCGGATCGCCCTTGCCGCCGGCGGTCCAAAGTTTCTTGCCCATCCGGCCTCGATTGTGAGTGATGAGCGCATTGGCGGCATCGAGAATATGGCCGGTGGAACGGTAGTTCTGCTCCAGGCGCACCAGGCGATGACCCGGGAAGTCCTGGCGGAAGGAACGGATGTTTTCCACCCGGGCGCCGCGCCAGCCGTAGATGGATTGATCGTCGTCGCCGACCACGAACAGATTGTCGTTGTCTCCCGCCAAGAGGCGCAACCAAGCGTATTGGATGGTATTGGTATCCTGGAATTCGTCCACCAAAATATGGCCGAAACGGCGCCGGTAATGCGCCAGCAGGCTTTCGTGGTCGCGCAGGAGTTCGTGCGCCCCCAACAGCAAGCCGCCGAAATCCACCAAGCCGGCGCGGCGGCAATGTTGCTCGTAGGTCTGATAGATGGCCAGCATCTGGCGTTCGAACAGATCGCCGGCCACGATGTATTCGGGCCTCCGGCCTTCGTCCTTGTTGGCGTTGATGTACCATTGGACCTGGCGCGGAGGCCAGCGGCCCTCGTCCAGTTTCATTTCGCGCATGAGGCGCCGAATCAGACGATATTGGTCGGCGCTGTCGAGCACCTGGAAGCCGTCCGGCAACCCCGCCTCCTTGGCATGCCGGCGCAACAAGCGATGGGCGAGGCTATGGAAGGTGCCCAGCCACATTCCCCGGGTTTCGATCCGGAGCAAGGCCTCCACCCTTCCGCGCATTTCACGGGCGGCTTTATTGGTGAAGGTGACCGCCATCAGGGCATGGGGAGGAATCGCTTCCACCCGCGCCAGCCACGCCAGGCGGTGGACCAGCACCCGGGTCTTGCCGCTGCCGGCCCCGGCCAGGACCAGCATCGGTTGCAGCGGTGCGCTGACCGCTTCCCGTTGAGCGTCGTTAAGAGGGTCTAATATCGAGGTAATGTCCATGGGAACGCTATTTTACCGGATCTGGTCTACGGGTTTAGGTATACTAAGGCGAGTTTTTCAACGGAGACGTTCTCATGACATTTGATTTCAAACGCATGCTCAAATACGAACGCAACGTCGGCGACCGGGATCAAAATATCCGTTACGGCACCGGCAGCTTGGCCATCGCGGTTTCCTTGTTTTTAGGCAGCGTGCCCCTGCTCCTGCTGGGCATCGCCTTGCTGGCTTCCGGCTATACCCGCTTCTGTCCGCTGTACGCCGGACTGGGGAGAACCACCGCGGGCTCGTGCTGCGGCGGTAAAGCCAAAGCCGCGCAAGAAGGCGGCCATTCCTGCTGCGGCGGGGACAAACCCCAGGCTCATCAGCACTGATCCCGCCTTCTTTGAGTTGTCAGCGCAGGGACGCGCTGCTTCAATCCTTCCGCCGATACTCCCCCTCGATCGTTCGGGGTCCCTGTTCGCCGGGACCGCCGGGGCGACCAGATACCCTTTGAACCAGCCACTTGTTGAGCAAATAGCGGGCGATCTTGCGCCGCGTTGCCGGAAACAGGCACAGAAAACCCAAAAAGTCGGTGAAAAAGCCGGGGGTCAGAAGCAAAGCGCCCCCCACCAGAAGAATCGGCCCTTCCACGATTTCCAGCGCCGGAATTTTGCCTTGCGCCATACTCTGCTGGAGCCGGAACCAAGTGTGGAACCCCTCGATCCTGAGCAGCCAGGCGCCCAAAACGGCGGTAAACACCACCATGGCGATGGTGGGCAACGGCCCGATGATCCCGCCGATCACCAATAGAAAGTAGATCTCGATCAAGGGGATGACGAGAAAAATCAGAAACAACAGTCGGAATGGATGCATAAATTTGAGTATGATGAACGAATCGATTTTTTCCATTATGGCACTTTTTCCCATGAGCTCGCAGTATCGAATCGTTTATTGCACGTGCCCCGATACGGATCACGCCGGTCGATTGGCCCGGGGACTGGTGGAAAACCAACTGGCGGCGTGCGTCAATATCGTTCCGGGACTGACTTCCGTCTATCCCTGGCAAGGAAATGTCGAGACCGACAGCGAAGTATTGTTGTTGATCAAGACCCGCGCCGACCGCTACCAAGCGGTGGAAACCTTCATCCAAACCCATCACCCCTACGAACTTCCGGAGGTCGTTGCGGTCTCCATCGATCAAGGAAGCAAAGGTTATCTGGATTGGATCAGCGAATGTCTCAACGCGAGTCGGTAGGATTGGGAGTTTTCCAGAAAGCACCGGATGCCATTGATATTCCCGGTGCGCGCAATTCCACTTGGCGCTCTAAATATCAACAGGGCTTACGCTTGTTTTTATTAAGCGGGTGTTTGGCACTGGGGCTGGTTTGGCCGGCGATCGGCCAGAGCGGGCCGCTGGATGCTTTATCCGACTCGGCTAAATCCCTGGGATTGAACCTGTTTCAGGATGAACTCCTGCCCGCCGACCAGGCCTTCCGGGTTGCGGGGGAAGTGGAAGATCCCCGAACCCTGCGTCTGGACTGGCAGATCGCCGAGGGGTACTACCTCTACCGCAAACAATTCAAGGTGGAAAAGCTCGTCGGCGGGGTTCGGCTAGGGGATTTAAAACTGCCTCCCGGCGAATCCAAGGATGATCCGGAATTCGGGATCACCGAAGTGTATCATCGGCAGGTGACCGGTTCCTTGCCGCTGCAGCGTTTGGAATCGGCCGCAACCGAATTGAAAATCCAGGTGCGTTATCAAGGCTGCGCCGAACGCGGCGTCTGTTATCCTCCGATCACCAAAACCCTGACTTTTTCCTTGCCGGCGGAGCCCACCTCCGCATCATCGACCGCCGCTCTTTCCCAACCGCCTCTGGCCGAGCAAGACCGCATCGCCCAAACCCTGAAAGATCAAAGTTTTTGGTTCACGCTGATCAGCTTTTTGGGCTTCGGCGTGCTGTTGGCGTTCACGCCCTGCTGCTTTCCCATGCTGCCGATTCTTTCCGGAATCATCGTCGGTCACGGCCATCGAATCACCACCGCCCGCGCTTTCGGCCTTTCGACCAGCTACGTCTTCGCCTCGGCCCTCACCTACACAGTGTTCGGAATTCTGGCCGGCTTGTTCGGCGCCAACCTGCAGGCGGCGTTTCAAAACCCTTGGGTGATCGCCGCCTTCAGCGCCTTGTTCGCAGGGCTGGCCTTATCCATGTTCGGCCTGTACGAACTCCAAATGCCTTCCGCCTGGCAATCCAGGCTTGCGTCGTGGCGCGGCACCCATGGCGGCAGCTTCGTCAATGCCGCGGTGATGGGAGTCCTGTCGGCTCTGATCGTCGGCCCTTGCGTGGCCGCGCCCTTGGCCGGTGCCTTGATCTACATCGGCCAAACCGGGGATGCGGTCTTGGGAGGCGCCGCCCTGTTCGCCATGGGGCTCGGGATGGGCCTGCCCTTGATCGCCGTCGGGACCTCGGCGGGCAAGCTGCTTCCCCGGGCCGGGCTGTGGATGACCACGGTCAAGGCGGTGTTCGGCGTACTGCTGTTGGGCGTGGCCATTTGGCTTTTGGATAGGATTTTACCGCCGTCCGTCATGTTGTTTTTATGGGCACTCTGGCTGATCTTTCCAGCCATTTATCTGGGCGCCGCCAGCCCCCTGCCCGAAAACGCGCCCCACAACCGCAAGCTGGGAAAAGCGCTGGGGGTGGTGATGCTGACCTACGGGATTTTACTGCTGATCGGCGTCGCCACCGGAAGCCGCAACGTCTTCCGGCCGCTCGAACCGCTCACCGCCCGGATCGCTCCCACCGCCTCGGCGGAGACCGATAGCTTCCGCCGGATCACTTCCCCCGAGGAACTGGACACAATCCTCCGCACGGCGGGGGGGCGCTGGACCCTGGTCGACTTTTACGCCGACTGGTGCGTTTCGTGCAAAGAATTGGAAACGGTCACCTTCGCCGACGCCAAAGTTCTTCAAGCCTTGACGAAAATGGTCTCGGTCCGCGCCGACGTCACCGCCAACGGACAAACCGAACAAAATCTACTGCACCGCTTCGACTTGATCGGCCCGCCGGCGCTGCTGTTCTTCGACCCCGAAGGCCGCGAATGCAAATCCGCCCGCCTGATCGGCTACATCCCCCCGAAACGTTTTCTAAGTCATCTCGCCAACCTGGAACGATACTGCTAGTTTCTGTTGACATTTGCAGCAGGCACCGGGGAGGATCTTGGGTTCGCCCCGCCACGGCTCGCCCTGAAATCAACGCGTTCTAGACAAATCCGGCCTATTTCTGCAGAATAACCCCCGGTTTTCAACCCGTTCGCAGCACGATGGCGCAAATTACTGTCCTCAACGGACCCAACCTCAACTTGCTCGGCACCCGGGAGCCCGAGATCTACGGCACCGACACCTTGGCCGATATCGACAGCCGCCTGCAGCGGATCGCCGCCTCTTGCGGCCATTCGCTCGATTGCCGCCAAAGCAACGCCGAACACGTTCTGGTGGATCAGATCCACGCGGCTTGGTCCAATCAGGTGGATTTCATCCTCATCAACCCCGCCGCTTTCACCCATACCAGCGTCGCGCTTCGCGACGCCTTCCTGGCCACCCGGATCCCGTTCATCGAGGTTCATCTGTCCAACGTGCATGCACGCGAACCCTTCCGCCGCCATTCGTACCTGTCCGACATCGCCCGCGGCGTTATTTGCGGCCTGGGTCCTCAAGGGTACGAATTCGCGCTTCACGCCGCCATCCGACAATTAAGCGAGAACTAATGGTTATGGATATTAGAAAAATAAAGAAGCTGCTAGAGCTGCTCGAGGAATCCAGCATCGCCGAAATCGAAATTCACGAGGGAGAAGAATCCGTCCGCATCACGCGGGTCAGCGCCTCCACTCAAACCGTCGTCCAGGCACCGCCTTCGGCACCCGCCCCATCGCCGGCGCCTTCCGCCCAGCCCGAGGAAAGCGCCGCTCCCGAGGAGGAAAAATTTACCGGTCATGCGGTGCGCTCGCCCATGGTGGGAACCTTCTACCGCGCCCCCGCACCGGGCGCCAAGCCCTTCGTCGAAGTGGGACAACGCGTCAATGTGGGCGACACCCTCTGTATCATCGAAGCGATGAAGATTTTGAATCAAATCGAGGCAGACAAATCCGGGGTCATCCAAAAAATTCTGGCGGAAAACGGCCAACCGGTGGAATACAACCAACCCCTGTTCGTGATCGAATAACCGCCTCTGACAAGGATTTACCATGCTCGATAAGATTGTGATCGCCAACCGGGGCGAGATCGCCCTGCGTATCCTGCGTACCTGCCGGGAACTGGGCATCCGCACCGTCGCCGTTCATTCCGAAGCCGACCGCAACCTCAAACACGTGCTGATGGCCGACGAAACGGTCTGCATCGGCCCGCCGCCCTCCGCGGACAGCTATCTGAATATTCCGGCCATCATCAGCGCCGCCGAAGTCACCGACGCCGTCGCCATTCACCCCGGCTACGGTTTCTTGTCGGAAAACCCCGACTTCGCCGAACGGGTCATTCAAAGCGGCTTCATCTTCATCGGCCCCCGCCCCGAAACCATCCGCCTGATGGGGGACAAGATTTCCGCCAAAGAAGCCATGCGCCACGCCGAAATTCCCTGCGTCCCGGGCTCCGACGGTCCCCTGGATGAGGATTATCTGGAGAACCTGCGGCTGGCCAAGGACATCGGCTTTCCCGTCATCATCAAGGCTTCCGGCGGCGGGGGCGGACGCGGCATGCGCGTGGTGCACTCGGAAGCCGCCCTGATGAACGCCATCACCATGACCAAGGCGGAGGCACGCAACGCCTTCGGCAACGACGAAGTCTACATGGAGAAATTCCTGGAAAAGCCGCGCCATGTCGAATTCCAGGTCTTGGCCGACAGCCACGGCAACGCCATCCATCTGGGCGAGCGCGACTGCTCCATGCAGCGCCGTCATCAGAAGGTCATCGAGGAAGCCCCCGCCCCCGGCATCACCGAGGCCCAGCGGCGCGAAATCGGCGAGCGCTGCGCCGAGGCCTGCCGCGAAATCGGCTATTTGGGCGCCGGCACCTTTGAGTTTCTCTACGAGAACGGCAAGTTCTACTTCATCGAAATGAATACCCGGCTCCAAGTGGAGCATCCGGTCACCGAGATGGTCACCGGCGTGGATCTGGTCAAGGAGCAGATCCGCATCGCCGCCGGCGAACCCTTGGCTTACACCCAAGAGGACATCGTCCTCCGAGGACACGCCGTGGAATGCCGGGTCAACGCCGAAGACCCCGATAACTTCATGCCTTCGCCGGGAATGATCGAGCAACTTCACCTTCCCGGCGGTCCCGGCATCCGGACCGACACCCACATTTACGCCGGCTATCAGGTTCCCCCTTACTACGATTCCATGATCGGCAAATTGATCGCCTACGGGGACAGCCGCGCCAGTGCACTGGCGCGGATGCGCACCGCCTTGACCGAAACGGTCATTACCGGGATCAAATGCAACATTCCGCTGCTGTCCCGAATCGTCCACGATAGCGCATTCAGAAGCGGCGCTCAGACCATTCATTACTTGGAAGACATGCTCGGCATGCGCGAATAAACCGTGTCCTGGCGTCAACTCTCCTTTACCCTTCCCCGCGAAGCGGCCGATGCGGTCGCCGATTTTCTGGAACAGCGGGAAGCGCAGGCGGTCACTTTCGCCGAGGAAGGGGCCGAGGAACTGTTCGAACCCCCTCCCGGCGAAACGCCGTTATGGAAACATACCCGCCTGACCGCCCTGTTCGATATGGAAGCCGACACCCGCAAGCTGGAGGCCGCCTTGATTGAACGCTTCGGCGACCGTCTCCAAAGCTTCCGGCATGAGATCCTGCCGGACCAGCCCTGGGAACGGGCCTGGTTGGAACACTTCCGCCCCCTCGACTTCGGCAGATTATGGGTTTGTCCCGGCGACCAACCTCTTCCCGACCCCGAAGCGGTTCGCCTGATCCTGGATCCGGGCCTGGCGTTCGGCACCGGCACCCATCCGACCACCGCCATGTGCCTTAAGTGGCTGGCGGAAAACGAGCCGGACGGCAAAACCGTCATCGACTACGGTTGCGGTTCGGGCATTCTGGGGGTGGCCGCCCTGCTTTTGGGTGCCGATCGAGTTTACGCTTGCGACATCGACCCTCATGCCCTGACCGCCACCCTGGAAAACGCGCGCAAGAACGGAGTAGCCGAACGGCTGACCTGCTGCTATCCTCAAACCATGCCCAAGCTAACCGCCGATATTGTCATGGCCAACATTCTCGCCGGCCCTTTGATCGAATTGGCCGAAACCCTCACCGCCCTCACTCGCACCGGCGGCAGCTTGGTATTGTCGGGTATCCTGGCGGACCAAGCAGAGGCGGTGCAGCAAGCCTATCAGGCGGACTTCGATTTCCAGTCGCCGTTTGTGGAAGCCGGATGGACCCGCCTGCTCGGTATCAAGCGTACTTGATCCATGTACACCCGCTGCCCGCATTGTCGGACGGTCTATCAAATCAACGTAGCACAATTGCGTTCCGGGCGTGGCGAAGCCATTTGCGCCCGCTGTAATATTATTTTCGGAGTGCTGGAGTATCTGGGCGAGGATCTGGAAGAAGCGTTCGCCGATCATACCACCTGTCTCCTGGAACTCCCCCTCTTGAAAGCCGACCGCGCCGTTGCCGTGGCTCCCGAGCCATCGCAACCGGAGGCGCCCCCGGAACGAGCTCAAGCCGAGGCGGCCACCGAGCCGCAAATCACCCTCCCGGAAACGCACCTCGACGCCTCGCTGGCGGAAACGCCCCCCAGTCTATCCACCGACCGCTATTGGCAGGTGGGCGCTGTCGCGTTGGGACTCCTTCTGATCATCCAGATCTTTGTATTTGAACGCGAGCGCATAGCCCAGGAACCGCATTTGCGCCCATTGCTCGCCGGTTTCTGCCACTGGCTGGGCTGCGAGTTGCCGCCGTTTCGAAATCTGGACGCAATCGAGGTCGTCGATCGGGCCTTGTATCCGTCCAAGAACGCCGCCAACGGCTACGAATTCCATCTGGTGATCGTCAACCACGGGCCCTACCCCCAACCTTATCCCCTGCTCAAATTGACCCTGACGGCCTTGGACGGAACCGCCATCGCCCAACGCATTTTCAAACCGGAGGAATATCTGTCCGCTGTCCCCGCCCCCATGATGCCCACCCACCAATTGATTTTCGTTCATCTCACGCCGGCCGCTCCCCACCGAGCGGTGGGCGGCTTCCAATTCGAGTTTTTGTAATGCGAACGCCACGCGTGGAAATCGAATACTGCACCCGTTGTCATTTTCTGCTGCGCGCCGCTTGGCTGGCCCAGGAACTGCTCACCACCTTCACCGAAGAAATCGGCGAGGTGGCGCTGCAACCGGGCGCCGGCGGCATCTTCGAGGTGCGTCTGGAAGGCACCGTGTTGTGGTCGCGCCAACGGGAAGGGCGCTTCCCCGAAGCCAAGGAAATTAAACAGCGATTGCGGGATCGGATCGCCCCGGAAAGGCCCCTCGGTCACAGCGATCGATAAATTCAAATGCCTCGATCCCCGAAACCTCAGGCGCTCTGACATTTGCAGGGGGTCGTGTAAAATAGGGGTTATTTATTTTCTCAGGCAGGAGCATTCATGGCCGATCCTTCCCGCAGCGCAATCGAAGAAGCGCTCAAAACCCACATCGACCCCCACTTGGAGAGCGATCTGGTCTCGGCTGGCGCGATCGAGGACATCCTCGTCGAAAACGGCAGGGTTATCCTCAAGATCGACCTGGGTTTCCCCGCTAAAAGCTACGTCCCCCAGATAGTCGCCGCCCTCACCGAAAAATTGCGCCCCGTCCCCGGCATCGAAAAAGTGGATATCCAGGTGGATTGGAAAATCCTCGCTCACGCCGTCCCCCACGGCCGCCAGTCCCTTCCAGGGGTCAAGAACGTGATCGCGGTTGCCTCCGGGAAAGGCGGCGTGGGCAAATCCACCGTCGCCGCCAATTTGGCCCTGGCCCTGGCCCGGGAAGGCGCTCGGGTAGGCATTCTCGATGCCGATATCTACGGCCCCAGCATCCCGCGCATGCTGGGCGTGGGGGGCCAGCCGGAGACGCGCGACGGCAAAACCCTGGAACCGATGGAAGGCTACGGCCTCCAAATCATGTCCATCGGTTTTCTGGTGGACACGGACACCCCCACCATTTGGCGGGGGCCCATGGCCACCAGCGCGTTGCAACAACTGCTCGGGCAGACCCACTGGAAAGACCTGGATTATCTGATCGTGGATATGCCGCCGGGCACCGGCGATATTCACCTCACCTTGACCCAGCAAATCCCCCTCGCCGGCGCGGTCATCGTCACCACGCCCCAGGACATCGCTTTGCTCGACGCCAGCAAGGGATTGAAAATGTTCGAAAAAGTCAAAGTGCCGGTGTTGGGAATTGTCGAGAACATGAGTTTTCACATTTGCAGTCAATGCGGCCATGAGGAATCCATCTTCGGTCACGGCGGCGGCGAGAGATTGGCGCAGAAATACGGGGTGCCGCTGCTCGGCTCGCTTCCCTTGGATATCAGCATTCGCGAGAACGCCGACGGCGGGCACCCCAGCGTAGTGGCCGAACCCGACGGACGAATCGCGCAAAGCTACCGCGGCATCGCCCGCAACATGGCGGCTCGCTTGGCCCGGCGCCCCAAGGATCTGGCCGGCAAGTTCCCCAAAATCGTGATGGAGAACGGTTGATGTCGATTAAATCCGACCGCTGGATTCGCCGCATGGCGGAAACCCACGGCATGGTCGAGCCGTTCGAACCCAAGCAAATCAGCGAAGCCGGCGGTGAGCGGATCATTTCCTACGGCACCTCCAGTTACGGCTACGATATCCGCTGCGCGGACGAGTTCAAGGTGTTCACCAATATCAATTCCGCCATCGTCGATCCGAAAAATTTCGATCCGGCCAGCTTCGTGGACATCAAATCCGACGTGTGCCTGATTCCCCCCAATTCCTTCGCCCTGGCGCGGACGGTGGAATACTTCCGCATTCCCCGCAACGTGCTGACCATTTGCATGGGGAAATCCACCTACGCCCGGTGCGGAATCATCGTGAACGTCACCCCCTTGGAACCGGAATGGGAGGGGCACGTGACCTTGGAGTTTTCCAATACCACGCCCCTGCCGGCCAAAATTTATGCCAACGAAGGCGTAGGTCAGGTCCTGTTCTTGGAAGCCGACGAAGTATGCGAAACCTCTTATCTCGATCGCGGCGGCAAGTATCAGGGCCAGACCGGCGTCACCTTGCCCAAGGCCTAAGCAAAATAAGGAGAGTCCCCACGTGAGCAACCCTCCCGTCAATACCATCCTCATCACCGGCTGTTCCAGCGGAATCGGCTACGTCACCGCCCTGGGATTGAAAGAGCGCGGTTACCAGGTGTTCGCTTCGGCCCGCAAACCGGAGGATATGGAACGGCTCAAAGCGGAGGGGTTCGAGGCGGTCCAATTGGATCTGGACGACAGCGCCAGTATCCAGGCGGCGGTGACAGAAGTTCTGGAACGGACCGGGGGCACTCTGGACGCGCTATTCAACAACGGCGCATGGGGACAGGTGGGCGCGGTGGAAGATCTCAGCCGCGACGTTCTGCGGGCCGAGTTCGAGACCAACCTGTTCGGCACCCACGAACTCACCAACACGGTCCTCCCGATCATGCGCCGCCAGGGACACGGCCGCATCCTCTACAACAGCTCGGTGTTGGGTCTGATCGCCCTGCCCTACCGCGGCGCATACAACGCCAGCAAGTTTGCCCTGGAAGGTTTGGTGGATACCTTGCGGCTGGAGCTTTCCGGAACCCGGATCTATCCGGTCTTGATCGAACCGGGCCCGATTCTGACCAAGTTCCGCGATAACGCCTACCGCAAGTTCAAGGAAAACATCGACCCGGAACCCAGCCCCTATCGAGAGGTCTATCGAAAAATGGAGGAAAAACTGACCGCCGACGGCCCGGTGGTGCCGTTCACCCTGCCGCCGGAAGCGGTGCTGCAGAAAGTCATTTACGCCCTGGAAAGCCCGCGGCCCAAAATCCGCTACTACGTCACCGTGCCCACTTATTTGTTCGGCTTCCTCAAGCGGGTTCTGCCCTTGCGCGCGCTCGATTGGGTATTACGCAGAGTCTGACCATGACCGATTCGAAATCTCACGGAATGAACAATCCTTCCCGCCGCATCGAAATCATGGACACCACCCTCCGCGACGGAGAACAGACCCAAGGGGTGTCCTTTTCCCCGGAGGAAAAAATCAGCATCGCCAAGGCTCTGCTGGAGCGGGTCCGGGTGGACCGCATCGAAATCGCCTCGGCCCGGGTATCGGACCGGGAAAAGGAAGCGGTCACCCAAATCAACGCCTGGACACGAGAGGCCGGCTTTTCCGATCGGGTCGAAGTGCTTGGCTTCGTCGATCATACCCGCAGCGTCGATTGGATCATGGAAACCGGCGGCGGAACCATCAACCTCCTGACCAAAGGCAGCGAAAAGCATTGCCGCACCCAATTGGGCAAGAACCTGGAAACCCATACCCAAGACATTTTGGAGACGGTCGCCTACGCCCACACCAAGGGACTCATCGTCAACGTCTATCTGGAAGATTGGTCAAACGGCTATCGCGACAGTCCGCAGTACGTATTCGCCTTGATGGATAACCTGCGCGGCGCGGGCATCCAGCGCTTCATGCTTCCCGACACCCTGGGGGTCATGACGCCGGAAGAAGTGTACGCCAGCATCCACGACATGTGCGTCCGCTATCCCGAACTGCATTTCGAGTTCCACCCCCACAACGATTACGGCCTGGCGACCGCCAACGTGATGGCGGCGGTCCAGGCCGGCGCCGCCGGGGTGCACTGCACGGTCAATTGCCTGGGGGAACGGGCCGGCAACGCTTCCCTCGCGGAAGTGGTGGTGACGCTGAAGGACAAACTGGGGGTCGAACTGACGGTGAACGAATCCCAGCTGGTCCGCATCAGCGATATGGTGGAACGCTTCTCGGGTAAACGAGTTTCCGCCAACGCGCCGATCGTGGGCGCCGACGTATTCACCCAAACCGCGGGCATCCACGCCGACGGCGACCATAAGGGCAATCTTTATCAAAGCCGGCTGAAGCCCGAACGCTTCAGCCGGGTACGCAGTTACGCCCTGGGCAAGATGAGCGGCAAAGCCTCGCTGCGCAAGAATCTGGAACGGCTGGGCATCGAATTGACCGCAGAGCAGGAACGTCACGTCCTGAAACGGATCGTCTCGCTGGGAGATTCCAAGCAGACCATCACCACCGACGACCTGCCCTTCATCATCGCCGACGTGCTGGAAAGCGAAAGTTACCAGCACATCCGACTGCTCAATTACGCCATCACCAGCGGTTTGGATCTGGAGTCCACCGCCAGCATCCGGGTGGCGGTACGAGGCGAAGCGCACACCGCGGCCGGCAAGGGCAACGGCGGCTTCGACGCTTTCATCGACGCCCTCAATCAGGTGATGGCCCATTACGACTATACCTTGCCTCCGTTGCTGGATTACGAAGTGCGGATTCCCAAGGGGGGCCACACCAACGCCTTGACCGAATGTATCATCAGCTGGGACTGCGAGCATCGCACGCGCGTCACCCGCGGGGTCCACGTCAACCAAGTATTCGCCTCGATGCTGGCCACCCTGAAGCTGATCAACATCGAGCTCGAGGAGCGGCAGACCCCCTGAGCGGACACAGAGGTCCGCCCCTACAGCGCTCCCCGCTCGCGCAGGAAATCCGCCAAAACCTCCGCCAATCGGCGGTAACCGGGTTCGTTGGGATGGATCAAGTCGGACTTGAGTCCCTGATCGGAAAGAATGTCCGCCAACACGCCGTCCACATAAGGAACGCCCAGCTCATCCGCCAATTGCGGATAAAAGTCGGCGCTCGCCAACAAAAGGCCCGGCTTCGGCACGCCCACCAGAATCACCGGAACCCCTTGTTCCTTGGCCAGCGAAACCATGCGGCTTAGATTATCCCGGGTGCGCATTTCCGAGCGACGACGCAGCATATCGTTGCCCCCTTCGATCAAAATAAGCAAATCGGGCCGATACGCTTCCAACAAGCCCGGCAATCGCTTCAAACCCTCGGCGGTGACTTCTCCCGGAACGCCGGCGTTGATCACGGTGCGGCCGGTGAGCGCTTCCAGCACCGCGGGATAACTGGCCTCAGGCCCCACGCCGGTGCCATAGGTCAAACTATCGCCGAAAGCCAAAATAATCCCCGTCTCGGGCACCGACGACAATCTCTCGGATTGCTGGCAGGCGGCGAGCATCCCGATCAAAAAAGCCATTCCGGCCAATCGGCGGAAATGGCAAGCCTGTATCCACTGCAATGACTGCATAACACCTACCCCAATGCTTCCAACCTTATTAGATTAGCTCATTCCCCTTCGATCCGGCCATATTGTTAATAATAATTGTTTACATTTAAAATGAACAAAAACCGGATTGAGAGGAAAACATCAATGATCACACGCGCACCCTACACTTTGGTTGAACCGCGCCCAGGCTTTCCGAAAGTTCGGCGTGAAGAAAACCCTGGAGAACCGCCCGGCCACTACCGGAAAACCAATCCAAGCCGTCGCCGCCAGCCAGGCACCGATCAAGCCTCGGCGCCGCGCCTGCGCTTGGAATTGTCGGCTCAAACCCTCTTGCGATTATTGGAAAACTCCCAGCTTTGCGCCGCCGATTTCCGTTGCCTGGACTGCGAGACGCATCGCTGCGTGCGCCGATTGCTGGTCGAAAGTTGCATTCACAAGCTGCAAGGGGATTATCATGAGCGCTGAGCAAACACCGAAACGGAGGTTGCCATGAGCACGCTGAACCAAGACAAAGTCATCGAACTGCTCAACCGGATTCTGGAGATGGAGCTGGCGGGGGTGGTCCGCTATACCCATTATTCCTTCATGGTGTTCGGCTACAGCCGCATCCCCATCGTCTCCTGGATGCAGGCGCAAGCCGACGAGTCCCTCGCCCACGCCCGTGAAGCGGGGGAGTTGATCACCCATTTCGGTAGCCATCCTTCCCTAGGCATCGGCCCCTTATTGGAAACCCACAAGCACGACATGGGGGATATTCTGCGCGAGTCCCTCCAACACGAACGTGAAACCCTCAAGGTTTATCAGGAACTACTGACCCTGGTGGATGGCGAATCGGTGCTACTGGAGGAATACGCGCGCCGCATGATCGCCCAGGAAGAGTTGCATCAGGGCGAGGTGGACAAAATGCTGCGCAAGCCCGGAGACATCCAATCCTATACCCGCAAGTGAAAGGAGGACGATAATGAACGATGAAACCATGAACATGGCAATGCGCAAATTTTTGAAGAAATTCGGAGTGAGCTCTCAACAGCAAATCGAATACGCGCTTTTCGAAGCACTCGAGAAAGGCCGACTCAAGGGCACGGAAACTTTGTCCGTCAAAGCCCGGCTGGAGCTTCCCGAACTGGGACTGGTTCACGAAATCGACGGCGAAATTCCCTTGGAATAATCTGATTCGGGGGCCGGATTTCCCGGCCCTCTTGCCCGAGACACCCCGAGCGCGTAGGCTTATGCATACCACACCGCTCAAGACGAGAGCAAGGCATGAAGTTCATTTGGTTTACGGTCGCCGCCATCATCCTCACGGCGAACGCCGCGTATGCGAATCGAATCGTGCAATTGGATTTGGAAGGGCCCGTCAGTCCGGCCACCGCCGATTATATCGAACGCGGCCTTGACCGAGCCATCGACGCCTCGGCTTCGCTGATTATCCTAAGCATCGACACGCCGGGCGGCCTGGATGCCTCGATGCGCCAAATCATCAAACGGATGATCGCCTCTCCGATTCCCATCGTCGCCTATGTAGCTCCCAGCGGCGCCCGCGCCGCCAGCGCCGGAACCTACATCACCTATGCCGCCCACGTCGCCGCCATGGCGCCGGCCACCAGCATCGGCGCCGCCACCCCGGTCCAATTGGCCGGTCCCGGCAGCAGCCCCTTGCCCTCGAAGGACAAGAAACCGTCCGACGATCAGGGAGAAACGGCCCCTTCCACGGGCAACGCCATGCAACACAAGATGGTCAACGACGCGGTGGCCTACATCAAAGGACTGGCCAAATTGCGTGGCCGCAACGCCGAGTGGGCGGAGAAAGCCGTGCGCGAAGCCGCCACCCTCACCGCGGAAGAAGCCCTGCAACAGAATGTCATCGATCTGGTCGCCGGCGATGTGGGCGATCTGCTCAGGCAATTGGAGGACCGCAAAGTCGTGGTATTGGGGCGGGAAATCACCTTGCAGACTTCCGGGCTGCCCCTGAAAAAATACGAACCGGACTGGCGCACCCGCATCCTGACCCTATTGACCGATCCCAACATCGCCTACATTTTGATGCTGCTGGGCATTTACGGGCTGATCTTCGAATTCTCCAATCCGGGCGCCATCGTTCCCGGCGTTCTGGGATCCATTTGCTTGCTGCTGGCCCTGTTCGCCTTTCAGGTTCTGCCCATCAACTACGCCGGCTTGGCATTGATCGTCCTCGGGGTCGCCCTAATGACGGCCGAAGCCTTCGTCCCCAGCTTCGGTATTTTGGGAATCGGAGGCGTCGCCGCTTTCACCCTCGGCTCCATCATGCTCATCGATACCGGCGTGCCCGGTTTCAGCATCCACTTGGAACTGATTTTGGGTTTCGCCATCACCTCCGCCCTGTTGTTCGTGCTCGGCCTGGGCATGGTTCTCAAAGCGCGGCGAAGGCCGGCGGCGACCGGCTCCGAGGAAGTACTGCATAAAATCGCGGTGGCCTTGGAAGATTTCGACCGGGAAGGCTGGGTGCGTCTCCACAGCGAACGTTGGCACGCCATCAGCGAAAAACCGGTGCGCCGGGGAGAACAGCTCAAGGTATCGCGTCTCGACGGCCTGACCCTATTTGTCACACCACTGCGGGAGGAAGATGTCCCATGAATGCTCTCATCGTCGTCCTTGTTCTGCTTCTGCTGTTCATCCTCAGCGCCATCCGGATTCTGTGGGAATACGAGCGCGGGGTAATCTTTCTCCTCGGCCGCTTCTACAAGGTGAAGGGACCCGGCCTGATTTTGGTGATTCCCTTCATTCAGCGGATGAAGCGGGTAGACATGCGCACCATCGTGATGGACGTGCCGCGCCAGGACGTTATCTCCCACGACAACGTCTCAGTGCGGGTGGACGCGGTACTCTACTTCCGCGTGATCGACTCGGCCCGGGCGACGATTCAGGTGGAAAATTACTACGATGCCACCAGCCAACTCGCCCAAACCACCTTGCGCTCGGTCCTGGGCCAGCACGAACTGGACGAAATGCTGGCCGAGAGGGACAAGCTCAACGCCGACATCCAAACCATCCTCGACGAACAGACCGACGCCTGGGGCATCAAGGTGGCCAACGTGGAAATCAAACGGGTGGATCTGGACGAAAGCATGATCCGCGCCATCGCCCGCCAAGCCGAAGCCGAACGGGAACGGCGGGCGAAAGTCATTCACGCCGAAGGTGAAATGCAGGCGTCGGAAAAGCTGCTGGCCGCCGCCCGCACCTTATCCAAGGAACGCCAGGCGATCCTGCTCCGCTATTTCCAAACCCTGATCGAAATCGCGGGCGACAAATCCAGCACCATCGTCTTTCCGCTGCCGATGGAAATACTCAATCTGTTGAAGAAGGAAAACGGTAAAGAATGATCGCGGTATTGCAGCGCGTCACTCATGCTCGAGTCACGGTGGTCGGGGAAACGGTGGGAGAAATCGGCCGCGGATTGCTGATTTTGGCCGCAGTGGAAAAAGGCGACACCCCGGCGGAGATCAAGCGGATGGCCCAGCGCCTTCTGGGCTATCGAGTCTTTCCCGACCGGGAAGATCGAATGAACTTGAACGTCGTCGATAGCGGCGGGGAGTTGCTGCTGGTGCCGCAGTTTACGCTGGCCGCGGATACCCGCAAGGGCAACCGCCCCAGTTTCACGCCGGCCGCCGATCCCGATACCGGTCGACAGCTGTTCGAACAATTGGTAGCGGCGATCGGAACCCGATACTCAAAAGTATCCACCGGCCGCTTCGGCGCCAACATGCAGGTGAGCCTGACCAACGACGGTCCAGTTACCTTTACCCTCCGAGTGCCGCCATCGGTCGATCCTTCGCCGAATTGACGGCGGAGAGTCCATAAAGCGCGCCCCACCCGGCTCAACTACCGGGTCGTCGGGCGCGCGGCAATTGCGTTTTATTCCGGCTGAACCAGAACCTTGACGGTGGCCACCACATCCGGATGCAGCTGCAGATCGATTGGATGCTCGCCGGTCTGACGCAGCGGACCTTCCGGAAGATTCACTTCTTGCCGGGTCACTTCCACCCCGGCGGCGGTGACCGCCTCGGCGATGTTCTGGGTGCCCACCGATCCGTACAGCTTGCCCTCGGGACCGGCCTTCTGGGTAATCACCACTTCCAGCTCGGCCAATTTGGCCGCACGCGCCTGAGCCGCGGCCAGGGATTCGGCGGCTTTCTTTTCCAATTCGGCGCGGCGCTGCTCGAATTCGGCGATGCGTTCCGAAGTCGCCCGCACAGCCTTGCCCTGAGGAATCAAAAAGTTTCTGGCATAACCGGGTTTTACCTCCACCCGGGTGCCCAAATCACCCAAATTGGCGACTTTTTCCAGCAGAATCACTTCCATCGTCGTTTTACCTCAATCTCAATTTAATTCCCCGCCGGCATGAACCGGGCGCGCCAATCGAACCAGGCGTCGGTGAAACCGACCAGCGCGATCGGCGCGAACACGTGGGGAACGAATAACATCAATACATACAACACAGCCAGCAATACCTTCTGACCGCGTCCGGCAAGAATCGCGTGGAGCACGGCGGTTCCCGCCACCACATAAAGCACGCCCAGGACCACGAGCAGATTGACCACCGCCTCGTAGCCTTGACCCGTCAACACCACAGCCGCACCGGCCAGGCCTAAGGCCAGGTAAACCGAGGGTTTATGCAGACGCATGGTCAAGAACTCGCTCCGAAAACCGCCCGGGTTGAACAGCAACGATTGCCACCAACGCCCCAGCAATAAGCTCAACGCCAAGCTGGATACCATACCGGCGGCCATGACTCCCGTCATATAGCGGGCGATCGTATCCACGCGGGTCTTCCACTGGTCCGGGTCCAATCCGGCCTGGACCCCCAGGGAGCCGAAGACTTGTTGAATCCTTTCCTGCCAAAAGGCGGCCGGGGCGGGGCTGACCAGATAAATGAACACCACGCCGAGCAAACCCAGCAGGGTGACCGCTTCCAGGGTCCACCCCAGATCGCGGCTCTGGCGCAGCACCAGGGCCGCCCCCCATACGGGCAGCCAAAGCATCAAGCCGTAACCGACCGGCAAGATAAAGTTGCCCAGCACAATGGCGCCCAGAAGTCCCGCCGCCAGGGCGCCCGCCACCAAGGTATTGAGCCCCTCGCGCCATCCCATGCGCAAGCTGACCAAGGCCACCACCGCCGCCGCGAGCAAACTCAAGGGCGGCAACAGCAAGGACAGCATCAGGCACGTCGCCGCCACGGCAATGGCCTGCATGCGGCCGTGCATAATGAAAGTGGCCAGAAAGCGCATGGGACTGGAAAGTTGCGCGGTTACTTGTGGGAGTCGCAGTAAGGCAGAAGCGCCAAATACCGGGCCCGTTTGATCGCCGTGGCCAGTTGCCTTTGATATCTCGCGCTGGTGCCGGTGATGCGGCTGGGTACGATTTTACCGGTTTCGGTGATGAAATCCTTCAGAGTGTCGAGATCCTTGTAATCGATCTCCTTCACGCCTTCCGCGGTGAAACGGCAATATTTCCGCCTTCTAATATAACGTGCCATAGTTTGCCTCGCTTGCGTTAGTCTTTAATCGGGATCATTCGGAATCTTTGTTTTCCTTGTCGGCGTCCGTTTTCGTACGCTCCTCGTCCTTGTCGCCGGACCGTTCGGATTTGCGCTCCGAATCGCCTTCCTTGGCCAGCAACGAGGGTTCCGTGACGGCCTCCTCGCGCCGGATGATCAGATCTCGCAGAATGGCGTCATTGAAGCGGAAATGATTCTGGACCTCTTCGATGGTCTTCTGGTCGCACTCAATGTTCATCAAAATATAGTGCGCCTTGTGCAGCTTCTGGATCGAATAGGTGAGCGGTCGCCGGCCCCAATCCTCCAACCGGTGGATTTTGCCGCCGTTGTTCTCGATCATCGCCCCGTAGCGCTCCAGCATAGCCGGGACCTGGGGGCTTTGGTCCGGATGGACCAGAAATACGATTTCGTAGTGTCGCATAAATAGCTCCTTACGGTTTAAAAACAGCTTTCCACCCATGGCAGTAAAGCAAGGAGCGAATGACATCATTCGCTAAAATCAAACAGGTAATTTTACCCATACTAGCGAAAGATCACAACGATTACGCCGCCCTTCTGAGGCGCTCAAACTATTATATCGAACAGGCCGCCTGATAAATCACGACGTCGTCCTCGGACTGCAACCGACAACGACAACCGTGGGGAATCAAAAAAGACTGCCCTCGGAACAAGCGCATTTGACCGGTTTCCCAGTTCACCCGGACGCTTCCTTCCAAAACGATGCCCAAGCGCAGCGGACCTTCCGAGGAGTAAGTCCGACCGCAAGACAAATCCAAACAACTTAAGACGAATTCGTCCACCGGGGCCGGATACGCCGCCCCTCCTTCTTGATGGCGGGAAGAGAGGATCTCCGCTTTTTTGCCCTCGAATTTCACAATCTCCAACAAAGCGGGGACATCCACATGCTTGGGGGTCAAGCCGCCGCGCAATACATTATTGGAATTGGCCATGACTTCCACCCCCACTCCTTCCAGATAGGAATGGAGTTCGCCGGCATGCTGAAAAATCGCCTCGCCGGGCCGCAGGCAAAGAAAATTCAGAAGATAGAGGGAAAACAGCCCCCGATCGTGGTGCGCCCCCTGGGAGTAAAGTTCATCCGCCCGCAGCAGCCAATATTCGCGGCGGTCCTTGGGAAAAGGTCCCTCCCACCGCAATCGCGCCACCACAGGGGCCAGCATTTCGTCCACGACCGATTGCGGTAAGGTCATCAAATGATAGTAGAATTTTTTCAGCCCCTCATCCCTAAAGCGCTCGGCCAATCCCCGCCACTCCGGAATGCTCGCCAACTGATCGGCGATCTCCGACTCCGGACGGAAGCCCTTCAGGGCATAGAAATCGGTCAAGGCACACAATAATTCCGGCTTATGGTTGCAATCGCGGTAGTTGCGCCGCGGAGAATCCAGAGGGATCTTCAAGCGATGCTCCCGAGCGAAGCCCGCTTCGGCCTGATGTTTATCCGGGTGAACCTGAATCGACAGAGGCCGGCCGGCGGCCAGGATTTTCATCAAAAACGGCAACTGCCCTTGATATCTAATTTTCGCATCCGCTCCCAGCAAGCACTCCACCGCCTCCGGCAGCAGATCCGACAAAGAAACCCGGGTGCGGCCGATCACCGCCTGAGCGGGTAAATCCGGATGGGCGCCGATCCAGAGCTCCGCAAACGGATCACGGTCGGGATTGGTCTTGCCCAGCAATCGAGGAATGAAATCGAAATCCCCCCAAGCGTATTGCTGCACTCCGCAGAAGAGAGGGATCGGCCTGGGGCGCCGCACCAAAGATGCGATCGCGGCACCGAGCCGATCCAGTTCGAGTTCCGTATCCATTCAGACAGATCCTGGTTCCGGTTAAATCGCAATCACCCGCGATACTCAATCGATATCATCTCACTCAATATCATAGCCGGGTTCAAGCGCTTTGCCATGAAATTTACCGGCGATGCGCCAAAACTTGCATTTTTTCTATTTCCCCATTACCATAACCGACTTTCGTTTTGGGGCCGTTAGCTCAGTCGGTAGAGCACCGCACTTTTAATGCGATGGTCGTTGGTTCGAATCCAACACGGCCCACCAATAAAATCAAAGCCTTACGTGAAAGCGTGGGGCTTTTTTTATGTCCGTGGGACACTGACGGGACACTTGGAAAAAAAGATACCCCTTAAGCCGTGTTGTATCGTGACGTTCAGCGGTTTGTGATAAGCTACCAGAAATGAAAAACCCGGAAGGTGTTGCAGCACCAACCGGGTAAACCTACCACCAACCGATATAGGGGTATCGGCCATGGCAAGTATCGAAAAGCGTACCACAGAAGCCGGGGAAACTGTCTACCGCGTCAAGGTTCGACTGAAAGGGTATCCCACCCAAACCGCCACCTTCAAACGCCTGACAGACGCCCGTAAATGGGCGCAAAGCACGGAAGCCGCTATTCGGGAAGGTAGACACTTCAAGACGGCGGAAGCCAAGAAACACACCCTTTCCGACCTGATAGCCCGATATGAACGGGACGTTATCCCCACCAAGAAGCCCAAACAGCAAGTTGAATATGCCCGGCATTTACGCTGGTGGAAGGAACGATACGGCTATCTGCTGCTGGCCGACGTAACCCCCGCCACCATTTCCGAAGGCC
Organism: Methylohalobius crimeensis 10Ki; assembly: GCF_000421465.1. Taxonomy (NCBI): domain Bacteria; kingdom Pseudomonadati; phylum Pseudomonadota; class Gammaproteobacteria; order Methylococcales; family Methylothermaceae; genus Methylohalobius; species Methylohalobius crimeensis. Next base: position 822,668 of record NZ_ATXB01000001.1, on the reverse strand, counting down.
GGGACGCCCTGCTATCCGAACCCCATGCAAAGGGTGGAAGGCGTGCACCGGCCACCGTAGCCAAGGCCCTAGCAGTCCTATCCCATGCTTGTACGGTTGCCGTGAATGAATGGGGGTGGCTTCAAGACAACCCCGCCCGCAAGGTGAAGAAGCCCACCTTCAATAATGGCCGTGTCCGCTTCTTGGACGATAACGAACGCGCCCGCCTGCTGAAAGCCTGCAAGCAATCAAGCAACCCCTATCTTTACCCCGTGGTGGTACTGGCCCTATCAACCGGCATGCGGCAAGGGGAAATAATGAACCTTGAATGGCATGACGTGGACTTGGCGAAGGGTTCCATTGTCTTGCACCACACCAAAAACGGGGAGCGACGCCGGGTGGCGTTGGTAGGCCCCGCGCTGGAAGTGTTGCGGGAACATTCCAAGGTTAGACGACTGGATAGCCCCCTGGTATTCCCCGGCAATACCGGAAAGCCCGCCCTGCTGCGCAAGCCTTGGTTGAATGCCCTAAAAGAAGCCGAAATAACCGACTTCAAATTTCATGACTTGCGGCATTCATGCGCTTCCTACTTGGCCATGAACGGGGCGACCCCAGGCGAGATAGCCGAAGTGTTAGGACACAAAACCCTGGCCATGGTGAAGCGGTATTCCCACCTATCGGAAACCCACATCCGGGGGGTTCTAGAAGACATGGCGCAAAAAGTATTCTGATACGTCCTGCTACACTTGCTACATTGCTACACATCCCCCGCAACCCCAGTAGCCATGCGGCCTGCAGCGATTTCCCCGGTTTGCTACGCCGTTGCTACACCTGCTACACCACATAATCAGTAAGGTTTTTATGGCACTTTCAGACTTCGAAAGCGATTTCATTCCCCTGCTTGAACGGGGCGAACTGACGCCCTACGAAGCTGCCCGCCTATGGCACGGCGATAACGACAAAGCCCGCTTCGACTTCCAGCGGTTGCTTGAAAACGCCTGCAAGCGTGGCGCGTTGAAGCCTTCCCGCGTCATCGAACCCCGCCCAATGGCACGCCATGGGTGGGAACACGTCAAGCTTGGTGGCGCGTTCTACGTGGGGCGGGAAACGCTGCGGGCATTCTTGAAGAAACACGACACATTGCCGCCGCCGGATACCCAGCTTTTCAAATGGCTGATAGCTGGGACGGAAACGCCTGGATATAAGATTAGGGAAGCAGCTTTTCTTTTGTGGGCCAAAAGAAAAAACCCCGACATACAGAAAATGACGCGCGAAGAAATATTCGAAAAGCTTCAATTCGATAACGACACCTTCGATAACGACACCTTCGATAACGACACCTTCGAAAAATTCCGTGAATTTTGGAGGGAATTAATTAAGCGCCACCCCCGATTCAAAAAGAACGCAGGGCGTCCGAGCAAAAAACCATAATTATGGGAAACCCACTTTCCCCAATTATTTTTTATCCCGCCAAAGCCCGCATACACCGCGCCATAAAATTAGGGGAAAATATATTCCCCCAATTATCCCCAATTTATTTTCAGAAAAAGGCTAATAGCATTGCCCGCGTCATTAACGAAAACGTGGGTAAACAACAATGCCTGAAACAAGACTCATCCCCCTAACAAAATGGGAAAACTTCCATCCATGGCCGAGCACCGGCGGTTTGCGTCATTTGGCGTTCTACCGCGATAAAAACGGCTTTGCCCCAGCTTTCGTCAAGGTCGGCCGAAAACTACTTGTCGACGAAGCCCGATTTTTCGAATGTGCCCGCCGGGCTGGGGGGGCGGAATGAACCAAACCACCCTTTACGGAAACGGCGACTTGCCGCCCGTGGTGCTTCAATACCCCAGTGCCGCCACCTTGGACGGCTTCGCGCTGGGGATGCTGCTGTCCGGACGACTGCTGGATAGCCCCGCATTCATTCGGACAACGGGTTCATGGCGCTTAGGTGCCGTAATGCACCGATTGCGCGGCATGGCTTGGCCGATAGAAACGATTGACGACGTGGCATTTCCTACCGCAAACGCGCCGTCTGAACGTCACCGCCCAGTTGCCCGATACAGATTGCCTGGATGGGCTATCACCATGGCCGGGACGCGCGGGCAGGAATTTTCAGCACGCAGCTTGGGGCTCTGGGGGTGGCGCGCATGAAACATGTATTTGACCTGGCGCGCCGCCAAGTACCTCCCGAACATGTATTTGCGCGGTATTTGCCCGAGATGAAGCGCAAGCAGAACGCCCAAGGATGGACGGACGGCGGACTATGCCCGTTCCACGACGACAACCGACGGGGAAGCTTTCGGGTGAACCTACGTACGGGTGGGTATAAGTGCTTCAGTTGCGGGGCTTCGGGTGGTGACACGATAAGCTTTGTCGCCCAATTCCACCGCATCCAGCCCCTGGACGCGGCCAAAATTCTAGCGGGAAGGGGGTGACTATGGACGGGATACCCCAAACATACGAAGGAAAGCGGTTTCGCTATGCCTGGCGCTACACCCAGGACGGCAGGACGTTGGGATTGGTGGCGCGCTATGACAAGCCCGGCGAAAAAAAAGTGGTGGTTCCATTCTTCAAGCCCAACGGCCAAGGCTGGAAACCGGGGGGGCTGCCTACCCCCCGGCCACTTTTCGGGATGGACACGATACGCCCTGGCAAGACGACTTTCGTTTCCGAAGGCGAAAAAGCCGCCGCCGCGTTGCATTCCTTGGGGCTGCCATGCGTGACTTCGCAAGGTGGAAGCCAGGCCGCCGCCAAGGCCGACTGGAAGCCGCTTCGGAATGCCGGACGTGTCATCATTCTACCTGACGCGAACGAACCGGGGGAAGGCTATGCAAGGGACGTTTGCAAGGCGCTGAGCGGCTTAGACAAGCCACCAAAGATACAGCTTGCCCGGTTGCCCGGCCTGCCTGAAGGCGGGGACGTGGTGGACTTCATCCAAGCCCGGTATGACGGCTGGGACGGCTTTTCACCCATCGATGAGGCGGACGTGGAAACGCTGCGGGAAGTGGTTTTCGCTGCCGTCAAGAAAGCCATGGAAGCGCCGCCGAAGGAATGGTTTGAAACTGCCCTGTCGGAATGGCCCGAACCCCAGCCCTTGCCGAACGATGGCAGCGAACCGGAACGATACCCCATCGAAATGCTTCCAGAACGCTTACGGGTGGCCGCCCAGGAACTGGAACGAAGCGCCTACGTCCCCGCATCAGCACCGGGCACCGTTGGCTTGGGTATGCTCGCCGCCGCCCTGCGCAAGTCCGTCATCGTCCAAGAGAAACGCGCGCTGCGACATTTTCCAACGTTCTTTATGGCGCTGGTCGCCGGAAGCGGGGAACGGAAATCGCCGGTTTTTAAGGCGTTGGAACAACCCGCCTTGAAATGGCAGGAAGCGAAGGGACCGGAATGGGAAGCCGAATTGGCGCGGGTAGCCGCCCACAATACCGCCCTGGACGACTTGGCCACCCAAACCCGACGGGACGCCAAAAAGGAAAAGCTGGGGCTGGACGTTCTGGCGCGCGACTTGGCGGACATTGAAGCGCAGCGGAAGAAACCACCCCCGGCTCCAAGGTTATGGACAAGCGACACGACGCCGGAACGCCTATTTCAGTTGATGCACGACCGCGATGGGGCTTTTTCTGTGCTATCGGGCGAAGGTCGAAAAATCGTTAACAATCTTCTTGGGCGCTATGAAAACGGCGGAACCGCCGAAGGCATTTACCTGGAAGGCATTTCGGGCGATACCATAAGCCGCGATAGGGTGGGCGGCCCCGGCGACATGCCAGACGAAAGGGTGATTCTCCACCCAGCGCTGAATGTTTGCGTCTATATCCAGCCCGACAAATGGGCGCAGCTTGCCGGACACACCACCATGCGCGGAAGCGGGCTGCTGGCGCGGATATGGCCCGTCGGCTTGCCTTCCCTGGCGGGCTACCGCCTAGAGGAACCCGACGACGACGGCATCGATGAAACAAAGCTGGAACCATTCTTCGACGTGGTACGCGCCGCCTTGGAAATAGAAGTTGGCACCAAGCCGCACGTGATACGGCTGGACGACGAAGCCCAGGAAGCACGGCGGGAACTGCACAACGCGATTGAAATTGAAATGCGGGACGGTGGCGCGTTTGCGGACTACAGGGACGTGGCAAGCAAGTTCACAAGCCAGGTCGTCAAGCTGGCCGGACTTTTCAGCGTCCTGGAGAACCCGGACGCGCTGAAAGCGGAATACAGCTACGTTTCATTGGGCACGTGGGACCGCGCGGAAGTGTTAGGCCACTGGCACCTGACCGAGGCAAAGCGCATGTTGGGAATGGCCCAAGGCACCGACGACGCCCGCCGCGCCCGTGCTGTGGTGGACTGGCTTCGGCAAAGCGGAAAGGAAACCGTCACCGCCCGGCAGCTTCAGCAATTCGGCCCAAGCCCACGTCCCAGGGCCGAAGAAGCAAGGGAAACGATGGCGATGCTCTGCGAATTGGGGTGGCTGAAGTTGGCCCCGCCGGAAAGGGATAAGCCGGGGGTGGTGTACCGCGTCCACCCTAAGCTGTCGTAGCTTTTGCAGCCGTGTAGCAGGCGTAGCAGACTGTAGCAAATTAGCTTGCTACGCCTTCAGCCCTAGGGGAATGCGGGCTACAGGGGTTTTTGTGGGACTGTAGCAAGTGTAGCAGGGCTTTTACGCAAACATTCGGGGAATTTCCCATCCATTGCCAAAAACCGACGCCGTGTAAGCCGATATAAGCGTCGAAACGAAGGCACCCAGGGGGGGTGGGCTACCCCAAGAAACCGCCATCACCCCAACCCTTCACTATCAACGGTGACAGATAAACCCACCACCGATGCCGTCACTTTGACCGAATAAGCAATGGCATTACCGCCCTGGTGGATAGCCAATTCCAGACTATTAGGGAAAGCTAATATGCTGCTGGCCCATGGGGGACTGAAAAACTTTCGAAAACCGCGCTGGTAGCTCGCCGCGCGGCTCTCGATGAGAACCAGGGACCCTCTGATAATCATTTTCATTCAGGAAATAATGCCTTCAATATCAATCACTTACGGCTTTCCGCTATCCGTATTGCCACCCCCGCTAGACAGTAGCCCCCACCTTCCGAAAGGCGTTCGAAAGCCTTGCACGGAAACGCAAATTGCGGACACTGAACACCCCGCCGCCAAACCACCCAAGCCCTGGAAGCCTTGCCTGGTAAGGGTTTACCCCATTGTCCCATGGGACACTGACGGGACACTTGTACACAAAATAGGGCGATATTCGGCAATACGACACCACACAAGCAATAAGATAAGTTACTGTTTATCCAAGAATTGTTACGTGGTGGCGTATACGGGGAATGGGCGGTATCCCACTTTTAATGCGATGGTCGTTGGTTCGAATCCAACACGGCCCATCATACATTCTCCCTATCTCCTCCCATATCAAACTAACCCGATCCTCTCGGGTGCTGTAGCCACCGTTATCTTCGTTAGGATGCGCCGACAAAGGAAACGCATCGTTCGCGATTTGCAGTCATGCTGAAATATTCCCTGCCCGCTCCATACGGACGGTATGCAACTGCAATAATGGACTATACTTTCCATTATATTATGACCACCACTGGTCACTAACGATTGGGCACCCCTCATCCAAGGCTTCGCTTTCATGAATGAAATAACCTTCCTGAGACGCAAAAGTCCGCTTGCCTTTACCGTTATGCTGAATTTATTGCCCATTCTTCTTCTCACCCTTGGCTTTCCATTGCTCGGTATCGACTTTGAGGAAATCGGTCCCCGCCTCATCGAAGAATTGACGAAAGACCCATTACAGTTGGTGCTGTTGGGCGGTTCCGGCGTGGCGGCTGTGGCGATATTTCCATTTCAACGGCGGTATCAAAATTCGGCTCGCTTGTTTGTGGATGGACAAGGAATCCGTTTCAGTTCGGGGCTTCCTGCATGGCTGGGTCGCCAACTCGAACGTGACTGGCCGCTGAGTTGGAACGAGGTGAAAGGCGCGGTTCTTCACCCAGGCGTGCAAAGAAATGCGATGGAGTTGATACTGACCGGACGAGACGGCAAACGGCGACGGATTCGTCCCGAAATGTGGCGCGCCTCGAGTGACCGGGAAAAATATATCCCGCTACGGCTGCGCAGGCTGACGCGGGACGATTTGCAAGCGGCCCTGATTAAGCACCTCTTGTTGCGCCAGGTACGAGCGGCGGGGATTCCGGTAGAAATCGCCGCGCGACCGCCGACCAAAGTGCGCGGCAGCGACTTGACCAAAGTCCCGGAAGCGATGCTGGCCATCGGCGTATTGGCACTGCTTTCTCTCTACGGCATTGTGGACGGATATATTCTCGCCCCCTATATATCTGTCGATCCGCTGCCTTGGGAATTGCTCCTGGGAAGCGGCGCGATCGTAGCCGGGTCGACAGGTCTCCTCCTCAGAGACACCGGGCTGTCCAAACTCGAAGTGGTGGTATTTGCCGCGCTGGTCGGAGTCGGCGGTGCCCTGGCGGCCTATCCGGGAGCGCTGCGCGTCAACGCTGCCACAGACGAAATCGGCCCCCGCAACCGAGGATTTCAACTTCAGGAGGGCTCGATTCTGAAAGCCGATGATCCCCGGCTTCCCCAAATCCGGGCGCCGCTGGATCGGGAATTCTGGACGAATCAGACAATCGGCAGCCGCTGGGAATTTCGGTTGTATAGGGGCATCTTGGGATTTTGGCAGTACGAGCGGAAGCCGATTTTGGAGCGAATTCGTGCCTATCATCTCGAGAAAAACAAGAGGAGGTGACCTGGAGAAACGTCTTTTTTTGGCATTGGAAATCGAATAGGCAGGCATACGGAAAGCAATTGGAATATATTCACAGGCATTTGAAGGCGCTGACCTGGAAACTTGTAATTCTCTAATTTCTCCACAGCATAACTGTCGCATGATGGGTAGAGGCGATAGCCAAAATCCAATCTTGTCCAATCCTCTGGTTTCGCTGCGCTCTACCCATCCTACGCGGGCTTCTTTCACTGGCTGCACAGTCCTAGTCAAACTTGAATTGAATAGCGACATCAATCACAATGAATTTCCGATAGTTGGAAACAACATCGGCATCGAGTCGAACGATGTTGAACAAGATCTTTTTTCGCTTTCCGCAACTTTGGGCGATATTTCAACATGAACCGCTCGAGTGCCTCCTCCTTCTTCGCATGCTCCTTGCTGGGAGTAGTGCGGCGTCTGGTCTTTCTCCTGCTGATTGTTACGCACCCCACCATCACAATAGCCGACTCACCCTCTTTGTATTCGCGCGAATTATGGAAAAAAGGGGTGCGTTACGAACTCGGGCAAGGCGTGAGGAGCGATTACAAACGAGCTTATAGATATTACTGCTATGCGGCCAAATTGGGTAATCCCAGTGCGTTCTTTAGTATCGGATGGCTGTTCATGGCTGGCAAGGGGTTGAAGCGCGATCTGGCGGTTGCCTTAGGTTGGTTCGAACAGGCTGCCGCATTGGGTGATGCACAAGCGGCAAGAATACTTAAAAAGTATGGTTCCATCCAACCCAAATATGATTCGCGTTGCTCTTTCAGGAAAACCAATATCACCAAGATCCAGATAACAAATTGGGTGCGGTCCATCGCGCCCCAATTCAAGGTTGACCCGGAACTCGTGCTCGCCGTGATCAATGCTGAATCTGCTTTTGACCCCAACGCGTTGTCCGCGAAAAATGCTCGGGGACTGATGCAGTTGATTCCCGCCACCGCAAAACGGTTCGGTGTCAGGAACGTTTGGAATCCTGTCGAAAATATCAAAGGCGGTTCAGCATATTTAAACTGGCTACTACGGCATTTCAAAGGTAACGTGAGGCTCGCATTGGCTGCTTATAATGCCGGCGAAAATACCATTCAAAAATACCAAGGAATCCCCCCTTATAAAGAAACCCAGAATTACGTGCGCAAGATAATTGCAACCTATGGAAAAACACGCCACCCAATTCCACCCCCGGTAAGGGAATAGATCGATCCAATAGTTTGTAAAAATGGGTAGAAGCGATAGCCGAAACCCATCTTGAACCAATCCTCTATTCATCGATAGGTTTAGCTATCTTAGCCATAAGAAGCTCCCAATCCCGACAATCATACTCCCAGCGGTAACATTGATGGCTCGAATCGATTTTGAGTTTCTAAAACCAAACCCGGCCCTATCCGCCATAAATGCATAGAAAATCTTCGGCCCACCGACTGCGACGGTAGCGATTGCCAAAATAATGCCGGTATCCAAAAAAGAAAGGGTGGACACATCCACAAATGCCGAAAAAAAACCGAGGTAAAACAAGATCACTTTCTGGTCGGCCAGTGTAATCAGCAGACCTGTCAGAAAGCTCGAAGGCATGGCGGTCCTAACTCTTCCTTCCACTCCCCCGGCATTGGGTTTCGATAGGCAAAGCATGACCCCCAGCCAAATCAGATACGCCCCGCCCAGATACTCGATCAAAGCAAAATGACTGCCCATCCAATCCGTCAGAAGCGACAGGCCGTAGATGGCAACGAGTATAAAAACGATGTCGCCGACCACAATGCCGGCGGAGGTCAGAACGCCGTGGGAAAAACCCAGCGTCGCGGATCTGGCCGAAACGGCCAAGACGCTAACGCTCGGAGCCAGTGCCCCGAGAACCATGATGCCAGCCAGGGTGGCCATGTTGGTCAAGGTCAGGCTAGTTTCCATCGGAAAAAGAGTACGCTTCTTTTGAACAATCATTCATAGCTTCACGCCGCAGTAATTCAGGAGCGAGACCATGAGAAAATAGCATCCGACGGTGATTACGATGGAAATACCCATGCTGAGATAGAAGTTAACGCCATGCTTCAATAATAGCGGCAATGTCACGAATAGGGCCAATGAAGGGAGAACCAGCCAGAACACGCTCGAGGCCAGTTCGCCGACCTTGGCGACGTCCCGAGTGTCGATATAAAGCCAGATCATTCCGAGCACCGAAACTAGTGGAATCGAGGCCAGGATGGCGCCAACCAGCGAGCTCCATTTGGCCACCTCGGATATCGCCACGATCAGGAGCGTCGTGACCGCGATTTTGACCAAATAATAAGTCAAATTGCCTCTTTCCTCCTTATGAGATGCCGGCTTGCAGCATGTCGAGTGTGTCGAGTCCCGTCTTCAGCCAATGTTGACCATACCCTGCTGCAATGAGCAGCGCAACGAGGAACGCCGCTTGCGGTTATGTCTGTTGCTGGTATTGTTAGGAGCTCCGTCGAAGCTCCGCCAGTCCCGAGGAAATCACCCGTATCGACGAACGCATCAGGAGCCACAGAAGGCCCAGCGCGACCCCGATATCGGGCCAGCCCGATCCGGTGAGCCAGACCGCGCTGGCGGCCACGAACACGGAAAGATTGGTGGCGATGTCGTTGCGCGAGCACTCCCACACCGAACGCATATTCACGTCTTCGTGGCGATGTCGCCAGAGCAGGTAAAGGCAGAGGGAATTGGCGACCAGGGCGAGCAGGCTGAATGCGCCCATGACTTCAAATATGGGGATGCTGGGGACATAGAGTTTGTAGACGATCTGGGCGGCGACGGCACACGCCGCCAGGAAAATCAACCCGCCCTTGAATAGCGCGACCCTGGCTTTTGTCGCGGCGCCCCTGGAGACGGCATACAAACTGAGGCCGTAGGTCAGGGCGTCCCCGAGGTTGTCCAAGCTGTCCGCCAGTAAAGCCGTCGACCGGCCATAAAGCGCCGCCGCCACGATGACCAGGAACATGAGGACATTGATGGCGAGCACCACTCGCAGGGTGCCCCGCTGCCTTTGCCGAAGGGCGTCTAGCGCACAATTGTCGTCACAGCAACCGCTCATTACGAAAGCCTCACTGAAAAAAGGGGCGCTTCCTAAATTCGGGCACCCCAACCCTTATTACGGGTGTTATAAAGCTTATTGAAGACTTATAATTCATGCTATGAATACGCTCAAATGGACGGTCAGAGCAACTCGGCAGCTTCGCAAAATCAAGGATGTCACCATACAGAAGCGCATTTATCGCGAAACACAGACGCTGCGCGATTTCCCGAACTGCACAGGCGTTAGACGCCTGACTAATCATGATTATACCTACCGACTTCGAGTGGGCAATTGGCGAGTGTTCTTCGAGTTCGACGGGGAAATCAGAGTTGTTTCGACTGAAGAGGTGAGAAAGCGCAATGAACGAACCTATTAAGTTCCAGACCATTCTTGGCTCGGACGGCAAGCCGGCCTTTGTGGTGATCCCCTATGAAGAGTTCCGGAAGCGGTATGACCTCGAGCACCCGTTGATCCCCAACGAGGTGGTCGGGATGATGGTTGAGGATAACCTGACCCCGATACGGGCCTGGCGCGAGTATCTGGGGCAGACGCAAGCGGAAGTCGCCAGGCGTATGGGGGTCACTCAAGCGGCGTTCGCCCAACTTGAAACCTCCAAACGCCCGCGCAAATCCACCCTGCGCCGAGTAGCGGATGCACTCGAACTTTCCTTCGAACAATTGGATTTTTAACCGCCACTTTCTCCAGGCCGACAACCCCATATGCCGTCCTCCTCACCTTCCGAACCCAGCGAACCGCGCGAGCATCTGTCCGGCGCGATCGAGCGGGTCACTTTCCACAGCGAGGAAACGGGATTCTGTGTCTTGCGGGTCAAAGTCCGGGGGCAGCGGGATCTGGTGACCGTCGTCGGTCTTGCTGCGAGCGTCACGCCCGGGGAATACCTGGACGCCTTCGGCCATTGGATCAACGACCGCAACCACGGCCTGCAATTCAAGGCGGATCATCTGAAAATCGTTCCCCCATCCACCCTAGAAGGCATCGAAAAATACTTGGCCTCAGGGCTAGTCAAGGGCATCGGTCCCCATTTCGCCAAAAAATTGGTCCGCGCCTTCGGGGAGGCGGTGTTCGACGTGATCGAGCAAACCCCCGAGCGCCTGGAGGAACTGGAAGGCATCGGCCCCAAGCGGCGGGAACGGGTGATGGAAGCGTGGGCCGAGCAGAAGGTGATCCGGGACATCACGGTATTCCTCCAGTCCCACGGCGTGGGCACTTCGCGGGCGGTGCGCATTTACAAGACCTACGGCGACCGAGCCATCGCCAAAGTCACCGAGAATCCCTACCACCTGGCGCTGGACATCTGGGGGATCGGCTTCAAGACCGCCGATCGCCTGGCCCGGAAGCTCGGCATTCCCGAAGACTCCATGCTCCGGGCGCGCGCCGGGGTTCGCCATGCCCTGCAGCTATGGTCCGAACAGGGTCACTGCGCGGCACCTCGGGAAAAACTGGTTTCCGAAGCGTGCCAACTGCTGGAAATTCAGGAAGCGACCATCGCCGAAGCCATCGACGCGGAACTGGCCGACGACAATCTGACGGCGGATGCGACAAGCCCCGATGAGGCCGCCCGATCCGGGGAACTGATTTACCTGACGCCCCTCTATCGTGCGGAAGTCGGTTGCGCGGAGCATCTCAGGAGACTGATGTGCGGCATGCCGCCCTGGGGGAAAATCGAAGCGGCAAAAGCCATCCCCTGGGTGGAGGAAAAAACCGGGCTGACCCTGTCCGCCTCCCAGCGCCAGGCGGTGGCCACCATGCTCGACCACAAGGTGAGCATCGTCACCGGCGGTCCCGGCGTCGGCAAGACCACCTTGGTCAACAGTCTGCTCAAGATCCTCCGGGCCAAGCATATGTGGGTGCTGTTGTGCGCCCCCACCGGACGGGCGGCCAAGCGGCTGAGCGAAACCACCGGGATCGAGGCGAAGACGATCCACCGTCTGCTGGAATTCGACCCCAAGGCCTATCGCTTCAAGCACGACGACACCCATCCCCTGGAGGGGGATCTGTTGGTGATCGACGAGGCCTCCATGATGGATGTGGTGCTGATGAATCAGCTCCTCAAGGCCGTGCCGGATCGCGCCGGCGTCCTCGTTGTCGGCGACGTGGATCAATTGCCTTCGGTCGGCCCCGGCGCGGTGCTGGCCGATCTGATCGATTCGGGCGCGATCGCCACGGTGCGGCTCACCGAAATTTTCCGCCAGGCTTCCCGCTCGAGAATCATCGTCAACGCCCACCGGATCAACCGGGGCGAATCGCCGATCGCCAAGCGCGATTCCAGCAGCGATTTTCATTTGATCCACGCCGATTCGGCCGAGGATCTGTTCGCCAAGCTGATCCAGGTGGTGACCGAACGCATCCCGCGGCGCTTCGGTTTTCATCCCATCGACGACATCCAGGTCCTGGCGCCCATGAACCGCGGCGGCCTCGGCGTGCGCGCCCTCAACGCCGAACTCCAGGCGCGGCTGAACGGGGAAAGCGGGCCCAAAGTGACCAAATTCGGCATCGACTTCGCCCCGGGAGACAAGGTGATCCAGCGGGTCAACAATTACGACAAGGAAGTATTCAACGGCGACATCGGTCGCATCGACCAGATCGACCTGGAACAAAGCCTGGTGGCGGTGAATTTCGACGGCCGCCGGGTGGAATACGACCTGTCCGAACTGGACGAAGTCACGCTCGCTTATGCGGCCAGCATCCACAAAGCGCAAGGTTCCGAATATCCGGCGGTGGTGATTCCTTTAGGAATGCAGCATTACCTCCTGCTGGAACGGAATCTCCTTTATACCGCGGTCACTCGGGGCAAAAAGCTGGTGGTGGTGATCGCCGAGCCCAAGGCCCTGGGCATGGCGGTGCGCAATCGCAAGGCCGGGCGGCGAATCACCCGCTTGGCGCGGCGCCTGGAGGATGCCTAGGCCGCAGTCGCAGGACGTGCCGCGCCGGCCCGGGCAGGAACGGCGCTTCCCTACCCTCGGCCCAGTCGGCATAGCCGTCGGTGTAATACGGCGACAGAGGATGGCCGCTCTGCCCGCCGGGCATGTGGAACAAGCCCTCCGATTCGTGTCCCGGCGCCACCGCCATCCGCATGGAAGCGCCGAAGCTGGGCGTCTGCACCCGCGGCATATGGCGGTCGCCCGGCAGCGGCAAGGGAGGAAGATTCAGCCAGGCGCCGAGCAAAGCGGATTGACGACCGAGGGGATGACGAATCTGCACGGTGTTGTAGGCACCCCAGGTGTATTTCTGCGGCGCCGCTTCGGCGGCGGCGATGACGGCTTGGGCGGCATCTGAAAGCAGCTCCCGCCATGAGGCGAAGCGCGGATTGAGCAAGTGAGGCGGCCGCATGCTCACCATCCGCCAAAGGGGTCCTTCGGTTTGGGGAATCGCGCTCCAATCGAATGTGGGATCGGCTTTCACGCAAGCGGCGGCGAAGGGGGCGAAGGCGCGTTCATAGACTGCGTTGCGGAAGGCGCGCACCAGGCGGTAACCCACCGAATCCGCCGCGGCGCGGCCGCTGTCGATTTGCACCGCCTCCATCACCGCCGGCGGCGCTTCGGAAAGGCGGGACATGGTTTCCAAGAACAACCGCCGCCAGCGTTGAAGAAACAGTGCCCGATCGTCGAGCTGGATGGACAGCATATCCGCCTCGGCGAAATGCTCGCCAGCGCGCAGATCGTCGCGGATCTGAGCGGCACGGGCGCCCAGATAATAACCGCCGTTGCCCAGGCGGGCATAGGCGTCTCCGGACACGGCGCGGGCGTTGGCCGACCAAAGCCGTCCGCCGTCGGGCTCCACGATTTGGGGAATCTCCGACGGGGCGAGCCATCCATCCCAACCCAGTCCCGCGCGCCAACTGCGGGGACGGCGGGTATCGCCCGGCGAGCGGCGCGGAATGGGTCCGGCCAAAGTCCAGGCGATGGCGCCGTCGGCATCGGCCAGGAGGATATTCTGAGTCGGGATTCGAGTGCGCTGGGCGACGGCCACGCCTTCCCTCACATCGTCGACCCGTTCCAAGCCGAGCAGGCCGAGGTCCATGGGGACATGTTCGTGCGCCACCCAATGCAGGGCGAGTTCCCGACCCCGATGGTCGCGGCCGATGACCGGCCCCCAGCGGGTCTCGCGGATAATGATTTGCTCATCGGGAACCCCGCGGATCCGGATGGTCTCCTCGTGGCGCACAAAGGGTTCGGGACCGTCCGGAGTCAGATAGGCATCCGGGTAATCCGGAATCGAATCGATCGCCACCAGGTCCATGAGATCGATGTAGCTGTTGGTAAAGCCCCACGCCACCTTGCCGTTGCTGCCGGCCACCACCAGCGGCGTCCCCGGCAGGGAAACGCCGGTCACGCGCCGTTCGGCGCCGTCTTCTTCGAGTACCAGCGACAAGCGATACCAGGTATTGGGCAACCCCAAGGGGAGATGCATGTCGTTGGCGACCATGGCGGCGCCGCTCTCGGCCAATACCCCGCTCACCGCCCAGGCATTGCTGCCGGGCCCGGGGCGCCGTTGCGAGGCGGACAGGAAAGACGACGCTTGTTGTACACCGAGATCGACAATGTCCGATCCCGGCATGAGCGGAACAAGCATCCGACCGCCGTCCAGGGGCGCATCCCAGGAAGTCCCGAGAGGGGCGAGGAATGCGTACAATTCAGGTCCCCAAACGTCGTACAGAACGCCGAGGGCGGTCTCCCTCTCCAGCGCCTCCCCTTGGAGTACCAGATACATGGCATAGCCCGTCAGCAAGCCGTCTTCCACCGCCCAAGGTCGCGGGCGGGACATCAAGAGAAGATATTCCGGAGGCGCCGCGGTGAGTTCTTTTAAACCGGCGTTCACTCCTTCGGCATAGGCGCGCAGAATCTTTCGTTGAGATCGAGGGAGCAGTTGCAGCGCTTGGCGCGCCCGGGCGCGGAAGCGATGCACTCGGGCGGCGCGATCCGCTTCCAGCGCCGCCGACCCGAACAATTCCGACAATTCGCCCCCCGCCCGGCGCCGCAGCAGATCCATCTGAAAGAATCGGTCCTGGGCGTGCAAAAATCCGGTCGCGAAGGCCAAATCGGCCCGGCTCGCGCCTCGTACGGTCGGCACCCCGTGGGCGTCGCGCTTAATGCTTACCGTCTTCTCCAGGCCGGTCGCCACGCTAAGCTCACCGTCCAGGGTGGCCAAGCCGGCGCGCAACAAACCGAACGCCACACCGATCCCGATCACCGCCAACATGACGATCAACCATAGCAAACGTCGAAATAGAACCATCCCGGTCGCCCTTCGTCATAATTTATTCGGAGACCGAGGACAACTTGTCCCCTGCCTCGGTGGATCAGCTACAATAGCCTGAATAATTTTAGTGCACATCGTTTAAGAACGACGGACGACTTATGAAGCAAAGCCTGCAGTTACGCCTGGGCCAGCAGCTTACCATGACTCCTCAGCTGCAGCAGGCAATCCGTTTGTTGCAGTTGTCTTCCATAGAACTCAAGCAGGAAATTCAGGAGGTGCTGGAGTCCAACATCATGCTGGAGCTGGCGGACGAAGACCGCACTTCCGGCCAGGACGGGAACACCTCTTCCGCCCCGGAGGAGCCGCGTACCAAACCTTCCGAATCGATTCCCGAGGAATTACCCTTGGATGTAGGGTGGGAAGATGTCTACGACAACGTATACTCCACTCTGGGGCCGGATGAATCGGACAGCGATTTCCTTTTCCAGCGGAGCACCCCGGAGAGCTTGCACGAACATCTGGAGTGGCAGATGGAAATGGCCCACTTCAGCGAGCGGGATGCCATTATCGCCACTGCGATCATCGACCTCATCAAACCGGATGGTTATTTGGAAAGCTCGGTGGAAGAAATTCACCGGAATTTGGCCCAGCAATTGACGGACCTGGAACTCGACGAGGTCCAAGCGGTTTTGCACCAAATTCAAAATTTCGACCCAGCCGGGGTGGCGGCCTCGAACCTGAGCGAATGCCTGGCGATCCAGTTGCGGCAATTGCCCGAGGATACGCCCTGGCGGGAACAAGCCTTGCACATCGTCGACCAGCATTTAGAAGCGCTAGGCAAGCAAAACGCGTCCGCTCTCAAAAAAAACCTGGAACTGGACGATCGCCAACTGGAAGGCATCCTGGAATTGATTCGCTCCCTCAATCCTCGCCCGGGGACCGCCTTCGATAGCGAAGAAGCCCAGTACGTCATTCCGGATGTCTTCGTATTCAAGCAAAACGGCCGCTGGGAAGTGTCGCTCAATCCGGAAATCGCCCCCAAACTGCGCATCAATCCGTTTTATTCCAACATGATCAAACGGGCCGATCGCAGCGAGGATAACGTCAGCATGAAGACCCACTTGCAAGAGGCGCGCTGGTTCCTGCGCAGCCTGCAAAGCCGGAGCGAAACCTTGCTCCGAGTGGCCCGCTGCATCGTCGATAGACAGAAAGAGTTTCTCGAACACGGCGAAATCGCCATGAAGCCGATGATCCTGCGGGATGTGGCGGAGGAACTGAACATGCACGAATCCACCATCTCGCGAGTGACCACCAACAAATACATGCATACCCCCAACGGCATCTACGAGTTCAAGTTTTTCTTCTCCAGCCATGTGTCCACCCAATCCGGCGGGGAGTGTTCGGCCACGGCCATCAAGGCGTTCATCAAGGAGTTGGTGGAACACGAAAACCCCGCCAAACCCTTGAGCGACTTGAAAATCGCCGCGCTCCTCCAGGAAAAGGGCATCAACGTGGCCCGCCGCACGGTGGCCAAGTACCGCGAGTCCATGCATATCCCCTCGTCCAGTCAACGCAAGCGCCTTCTGTAATGGAACTGATCATCGTCAGCGGTCTGTCCGGTTCCGGCAAGAGTATCGCCCTCAGCACCCTTGAGGACTGCGGCTACTATTGCATCGACAACCTGCCGGTGCGGCTGATCGAACCCTTCGTGCGGGAATTCGGAAGCCAGCCCGGAAAGACCGCCATCAGCATCGACTGTCGCAATCTCAGCGGCGACGTCAATCTGTTCTGTCAGGTACTGGAGATCTTCAAGCAATTCACCATCCCCTATCGCATCCTGTTCCTCAAGGCCGCCCCCCAGATCCTGCTTAACCGCTACAGCGAAACCCGGCGCAAGCACCCTTTGAGCCATACCGCCGACCTGCCGCCCGCCGACGCCATTCAACGGGAAAACGCTTTGTTGGAACCCATCGCCGCCCAGGCCGATCTGATGATCGATACCAGCCACACCAATATTCATCAATTGCGCGAACTGGTTCGTGCCCGCTTGGGTGAAAAAGACAGCCAGCAGTTGTCCTTGTGCTTCACCTCATTCGGCTTCAAGCAAGGCATTCCCTTGGACGCCGACTTCATCTTCGACGCCCGCTGCCTGCCTAACCCCCATTGGGAGCCCAAGCTTCGTCCCCTCACCGGTCGCGACCGGCCGGTGGCCGAATATCTGCAAAGTCTTCCCCTGACGGGCGCATTTCTCACCCAGATTCAAGCTTTTCTCGATCATTGGTTGCCGCACTTCCGGGATCAGAACCGCAGCTATCTCACCGTTGCCATCGGCTGTACCGGCGGCCAACACCGCTCTGTCTATCTGGCGGAAAAGTTGGGGAATATTTTTTCCTCCTCGCCCTATTCGGTACTGGTGCGCCACCGGGAACTTCCCTAAACTGCCTCCATACCCGCTACCGGGAGGATTGACCATGCGAAATCTATTTCCTACCTTATTCATCGGATTGATTCTGATATTTCTATCTTTCAACGGGAGCGCCAATATGACCTCTTCCTCCAAGCCGAAACACTCCCCGGAAAAGCTCCAAAAGGCCACCTTCGCCGGCGGCTGCTTTTGGTGCCTGGAAGCCGATATGGAAAAAACCGAAGGGGTGGTGGAAGTGGTTTCCGGTTATACCGGAGGAGACGTGGAAAACCCCACCTATGAACAGGTATCCAATGGCACCACCGGTCACCTGGAAGCGGTCCAAGTCCGCTTCGATCCGGACAAAATCGGCTACGCGGAACTGGTGGAGGTATTCTGGCGCCACGTCAATCCCACCGATCCCGGCGGTCAATTCGTCGACCGCGGCCCCCAATACCGTACCGCGATTTTCTACCACGACGAGGCGCAAAAACGCATCGCCGAGGACTCCAAACGCGCCCTGGAAGCCACGGGCCTCTTCGACCGCCCCGTGGTCACCGAGATCCTGCCGCTGACGAAGTTCTACCCGGCCGAGAACTATCATCAGGATTATTACCGCACCCACCCCATTCGCTACCGGTTCTACCGGCTAAACTCGGGGCGCGACCAATATCTCCACAAGACTTGGAACGAGGAAATGGATAACAGCGATTTTCAAAAACCTGCTTCCGGGGAGTTGAAACGACAGCTGACCCCGCTGCAGTATGAAGTGACCCAGGCAAACGGCACCGAACCGCCTTTTAAGAATAAATACTGGGATAACAAGCGCGAGGGCATCTACGTGGATATCGTTTCCGGCGAGCCCTTGTTCAGCTCCCTGGACAAATTCGATTCGGGTACCGGCTGGCCCAGCTTCACCCAGCCCCTGGAGCCGGACAACATCGTCGAACGCGAGGACCGAAGCTGGTTCTCGCGCCGCACCGAAGTACGCAGCCGGCATGCCGATTCCCATTTGGGTCACGTATTCAACGACGGTCCGCCGCCCACCGGACTGCGCTACTGCATCAACTCGGCGGCGCTGCGCTTCATTCCCAAGGAGGAACTGGAAAAAGAAGGCTACGGCCAGTACCTGCGCCTGTTTCAATCGCAGGCCCAATCAGGCAACCACGAGGAGTAATCGATGGCCACTATTTTCGAGAAAATCGTCAACGGCGATCTTTCCGCCGACATCGTCTACCGCGACGAGCAAGTCACCGCCTTCCGGGACATCCGGCCGGCGGCCCCTACCCATGTCTTGATCGTCCCCAACCGATCGATCCCGACCCTCAACGACGTTCAACCCGAGGATGAACCGCTCTTGGGCCATATGCTCTATGTGGCGAAGCAATTGGCCCAACAGGAAGGCATCGACGATGACGGTTACCGCTTGATCATCAACTGCAACCAACACGGCGGCCAGGAAGTTTTTCACCTCCATTTGCATCTGCTCGGCGGGCGATCCCTGGGGCCGATGGTGATGCGAAAATAAACATTCAGTGCCGGAAATGACGAACGCCGGTGAATACCATGGCGATACCGGCTTCGTCGGCGGCGGCGATCACCTCCTTGTCGCGGATCGAACCACCCGGCTGAATGATCGCGGTCACCCCGGCTGAGGCGGCCGAATCCACGCTGTCTCGGAAGGGGAAGAAAGCCTCCGAAGCCATGACCGAGCCGGCGACCGTCAAGCCCGTTTCCTCGGCTTTTTGAATGCCGATCCGGGCCGACCATACCCGGCTCATTTGTCCGGCGCCGATGCCGATGGTCCGGCCTTCCCGGGCGTAGACGATGGCATTGGACTTGACGTATTTGGCCACCCGCCAGGCGAACAATAAGTCTTCCAACTCCTGAGGACCGGGCTGACGCCGGGTGACCGGCTGGAGCGTTTCCCGGTCGACCACGGCGATATCCTTGTCCTGGACCAACAACCCTCCGGAGATACACTTGAACTCAAGCCCCTTCTGCAGCTTCTGCCACATCCCGCAAGCCAAAACGCGCACATTGGGCTTGGCGGTGAGCGCCGCTTGGGCCGCTTCGGTCACGCTGGGGGCCAGGATCACCTCCACGAACTGGCGCTCGAGAATCGCGTGGGCGGTGGCTTCGTCCAACGTCCGGTTGAAAGCGATGATTCCGCCGAAAGCCGACATGGAATCGGTGGCGTACGCCAACTCATATGCCTTGAGCAGGCTATCCGCCTGGGCCACGCCACAGGGGTTGGCATGTTTGACGATCACACACGCCGGCCGGCCAACGTTGAAGGATTTCACGCATTCGAGGGCACCATCCGCATCGGCCAGATTATTGTAGGACAAGGGCTTGCCTTGAATCAGGCGGGCATGGCCGAGGGTGCCGGCAGGAGGTTCGTCGATCCGATAAAGCGCCGCTTGTTGATGAGGATTCTCGCCGTAGCGAAGATCGCGCGCTTTGCGCGCACTCAGATTCAACGTGGCCGGCATGCCCGAATCGGCATGAATGGCTTTTTCCAAATAGGCGGCGATGGCGCTGTCGTAGCGAGCGGTGTGCTGGAAGGCGGTGGCGGCCAGCTCCGGGCGCAGCGCATCGGGAAGGACGCTCAGATTGAGGCGAAGTGCCTCCAATACCCGATCATAGTCGGCGGGATCCACCACCACGCCCACTTCGGCATGATTTTTGGCCGCCGCCCGAATCATGGCGGGCCCACCGATGTCGATATTTTCGATCGCGGTGTTGAAATCGCAATCCGGTCGTCGGATCACGTCGGTGAAGGGATATAAATTGATCACCACCAGATCGATGGGTTGGATGCCGTGTTCGGCCATGACCGCATCGTCCACCCCGCGCCGACCGAGAATGCCCCCGTGGATTTTGGGATGCAGCGTCTTGACCCTTCCGGCCATGATTTCCGGAAACCCCGTATAATCGGCCACCTCGATCACGGAAACCCCGTGCTCCTGGAGCAGCCTGGCGGTCCCTCCGGTGGAGAGGATCTCGATTCCCAGCCCCCTCAAGCCTTCACAAAATTCGACAATACCGGTTTTATCGGTCACGCTCACCAGCGCGCGCTTTACCTTGTGCATTTCATTCGATCCCATATGATTGCATTTTCTTGCGCAGGGTGCTGCGGCTCATTCCCAGCACCTGGGCGGCCTTACTTTGATTGCCGCCAGTGTGATTCAAGACGGTTTCGAGCAAGGGCTTTTCCACTTCGGCGATGACCATGGCATGCAAACCCGCCACCATTTGGCCGTCGAGTTGGGTGAAATACTGTTCCACGGCGATCCGCACCTGGTCCTTTAGGACAATGCCTTGCCCCGATCCCTGTTCACTTGTCACGCTTTCCTCCATTTGTTGTACTGCATTCCTTTCCCGACGCAGGCGCTTCATCTACCCGGCCCATCGCTAGCTAAACGAGGAAACACGATTACACTCCTCCACAGCTCGTCCAAACTTGGGCGGCTCCCCGTATCGGGCGTCCTTCGATAGCTATAAAAAAGACGGGGTTCAATTCCTTTCCCGAGAGACATCGGAGGACAGCAATCGGAGCCGTTTAGTCCCCCATTCCCGAAGGTGCGTCACCGGATGCACGCCCGCCGGATCGAAGGGACTCACCAAAACGGCTTTGCTTTTATCATTTTCGTCGAAAGGGAGCCGCCAACCTAAACCCGCCCCCGATCACGCCGGGGATCAATCAGTTTAGCCCAACCCGGAAGCAAACCTCAAACGCTGGAGAAATGGCGATTCAGAGTGCGTAATTGCGCCCGTAAAAAATTTCCGCCATCTCCTGGCGCACCTTTTCCTGCACTTCCTCGCGCTCGTCTTCCGTCAGCAAGACGTCATCCGGAGCAAACAGATAATCGTCCAGGTTGAACTCCTTCAACATCATCTTGGTGTGAAAGATTTTTTCTTGATAGACGTTGACATCGATCATTTGATAACGCGCCTTGGTATCCTCGGCGAGAAAGCTTTGGATCGAGGTGATCTCGTGATCGATGAACAGCTTGGAGCCGCTGACGTCGCGGGTGAAACCGCGCACCCGATAGTCCATGGTGACGATATCGGATTCGAAGCTGTGAATCAGATAATTGAGCGCCTTCAGCGGCGAAATCCGGCCGCACGTGGAAACATCGATATCGGCTCGGAAGGTACTGATACCGAAATGGGGATGGCTTTCCGGGTACGTGTGAACGGTAATGTGGCTCTTGTCCAAATGAGCCAGTACCGTCTCCGGCAAAGGACCGGGCGCCTGGGTGTTGGCTACCTTGTAACCGACCGGATCCTCGGAAATCAGCATGGTGACGCTCGCTCCCTGGGGATCGTAATCCTGGCGTGCGATATTGAGGATATGGGCGCCAATGATATCGGCCACGTCGGTGAGGATCTGAGTCAAGCGCTCGGCATTGTAGGCTTCGTCGATGTATTCGATGTATTTTTGCTGATTGGCGGGGCTGGTATAGCAAATATCGTAAATATTAAAGCTCAGGCTCTTGGTCAGATTGTTGAAACCGTGCAGTTTCAATTTTTCCATCGATGTATCAAACTCCATCAAGTAATTGGATCTTCAGGATGCCCCCGCAACCAAGCCGGGTTGGACGCATAATTTGCGCCCCGTTGGGTGCGAAGCCAAGGATGGCGGACCATCAACGAGCGGGATCGACGACCTCGAAGTCATGGCTGACTTCAGCCGCTTTGCCCAGCATGATCGAAGCCGAACAGTACTTTTCCGCCGACAACTGCACCGCCCGACTCACGGCTGCCTCGCTCAGTCCTTTCCCCTCCACAATGAAATGCAAATGAATCCGGGTAAATACTTTGGGCGGATTCTCGGCCCTTTCTGCGCTCACCTCCACCCGGCAATCGCTTACCGGATGACGCCCTTTGCGGAGAATATGGATCACGTCGAAAGCGGAACAACTGCCCACGCCCAAAAGCAGAAGCTCCATCGGCCGAACGCCCAAATTGCGGCCGCCGTGCTCCGGCGGCCCGTCGATCACCACACCGTGGCCACTGCCGGATTCCCCCAAAAACAAAACATCTTCCACCCATTTGATCCGTGCTTTCATCGCCGTGTTGCCCATTATGAAAAGGGGCTAAAAATAACATAAATTACTTAGAGACCATACCAATGCTGGAAAATTCTATTTTGGTCGACTCACCGCGCCCTTGGCTACATGAAACCGATCATCAATTCACCCAATTATTTCCTGTGGGAAAACCTTGCAATAACCTTCCCAAAAACGCATATTCAGCAAGGCAGACAATCCTTCACGGGAGGGCGACATGCAAAGGTTAGTACTACTGATTCCAGACGTGAACCTGGCCGGAAAAATCGTCGATGAATTATTGGTGGCCCGGGTCAAAGAGGATGAAATCCACATCATCGCCAAAGAAGGCGTTCCCTTGGACAATTTGCCGGAAGCGGGCCTAGCGGAGAAAACCGATCTGATTCCCTCCATCAAACGCGGCCTGGCCTCCGGTTCGGCCACCGGACTGCTGGCCGGACTGGCGGCGGTGTTGCTGCCCACCGGAATCGTGGCCGCCGGCGGCGCGGTGATCCTGGCTACCACGCTGGGCGGTGCGGCCATGGGGGCCTGGTTCTCCAGCATGATCGGAATATCCGTTCCCAGCGAGGAAATGCGCAAATACGAAAAAGCCATCGAAGCGGGTGAATTGTTGATGTTGGTGGACATTCCCAGATCGCGCACCGACGAAATCGTCCAATTGATCCGAAGCCATCACCCCGAGGCAGAGATCAAGGAAGCCGAATATATCCCGCCGATGCTGCCGGAAATGTCGGACGATTGAGACAAGGCAAATCCTTTCCTGAGCTTGGCGGGAATATTGACCGTTTTCCCTCGGATCCCCGGGGGAGGAATCCTCCTTTTTTATTACCTCTCTTAAACGGCACTTAGGCGGTTGAAACTTTTGAATAGGCGTAACGGGGCGGATAGAAACAAAAAAGCCCGCCGTTTAAAACGGACGGGCTTTTTCCAAATTGGCGTCCCCAACGGGATTCGAACCCGTGTCGCAGCCTTGAAAGGGCTGTGTCCTAGGCCGGCTAGACGATGGGGACAAATTTTTTTCTCTTGGTGGAGCCAGCCGGGATCGAACCGGCGACCTCTACAATGCCATTGTAGCGCTCTCCCAGCTGAGCTATGGCCCCTCACGAGAGAAAGGAATTATATAAACTGATTCAGCTCTTGTCTAGGGGTTAGCGATATTTTTTTCGATATATTCAATCGCCGCGGCGATTCGGTTGAGGGTTTTTTCCCGTCCCAATAGATACAGGGTGACGTCAATAGGCGGCGATATCGCTGTCCCGGCCAAGGCGACCCGCAAGGGTTGGGCGACTTTGCCCAGCTTCAGACCCAAGGTTTCCGAGGTTTCCACCACCACCCGATGCAGCCCTTCCTGCTCCCAATCGGCCAAACTTTGAAAACCTTCATGGAGTTTCTGTAAAGGCGCCACGGCACTCGGTTTGAAATTTTTCTTCGCCGCCTTTTCTTCGTACTGCTCGAAATCTTGATAGAAAAAAGCGCTGTTTGCCGCCATTTCCCTGAGGGTCTTGCAACGTTCCCGCTGAGCCACCACGACCGCCACCGGATCGGGGCCGGCTTCTGCCGGATCGATTCCCAGCTTACCCAGGTGCCAACGCAGGTGGTTGGCCACGTGCTGCGGCTCCGCGCGCATCAGGTATTGGTGGTTGAGCCAGAGCAGCTTGTCGGGATTGAAGGTGGAAGCGGATTTGTTGATATCCTTGATGTCGAACAGTTCGGTCATTTCATCGACCGTGAAGATCTCCTGATCGCCGTGGGCCCAACCCAGGCGGACCAGATAGTTGAGCAGCGCCTCGGGCAAATACCCCTGCTCGCGGTATTCCAGCACACTCACCGCTCCGTGCCGCTTGGACAAACGAGAACCATCCTCGCCCAGAATCATGGGGACGTGGGCATACTGCGGGGGCTCCGCTCCCAAAGCGCGCATGATGTTGATCTGGCGCGGGGTGTTGTTGAGATGGTCATCGCCGCGGAGGACATGGGTCAGCCCCATATCCAGATCGTCCACCACCACAGTGAGATTATAAGTGGGCGTGCCGTCGGAACGGGCAATCACCAGATCGTCCAATTCTTTATTGTCGAACACCACCCGCCCGCGGACCAAGTCGTCGATGATAACCGCTCCTTCATCCGGGTTGCGGAATCGTATCACCGGCTCGACGCCGGGCCGCGGTTCGCTGCGGTGACGACAACGGCCGTCGTAACGGGGCTTTTCCTTGCGCGCCATCTGCGCCTGACGCATGGCTTCCAGCTCTTCCTTGGTGCAGTAGCAACGATAAGCCTTGCCCTCGTCCAAAAGCCGCTGAATCACTTCGCGGTAGCGGGGAAAGCGCTCGGTCTGAAAGTGGGGCCCTTCATCGTAGTCGAGTCCCATCCAGGTCATCCCTTCCAGGATGGCGTTGACCGATTCGCGGGTGGAACGTTCGCGGTCGGTGTCCTCGATCCGGAGAATGAAGCGGCCGCCGTGTTTGCGCGCATACAACCAGTTGAACAAGGCGGTTCGGGCACCGCCGATATGAAGGTAGCCGGTGGGGCTGGGGGCGAAACGGGTGCGTACGCTCATGCAGATTCCATCCTCGGGTTAAAATCCGTCTATTTTAACAGAACCGGACGACCTTCAGCGTCGCTCGAGCGCCTTGACCACTGCTTTCAGGGGTGCCAAGCGGGTGAGCGCTCGAAAAACCGGACGATCGCCGATCAGACCGACACAGCGGAAGGACTGGAACTCGCCCGCCTCCTCGCAGTCCGGCGCCACCAACACATGCAGCACGTCGTTGCTCCGGATCGCGGTCACCGCTTTTCGATCCACGCTGATCTCATGGCGGGTATAGACCATCGGCTCGATCTCGAAATCGTGGCCCCTGAGGCGGGCCCGCTCCAGCAAGGCGCAGGAAATAAAACTGACCGGAAACATTTCCGGAAATTGAACTCGCCCTTCCAGTTCATCGAAATACCGAGCCGGATCCACCAAAGATCCCAGGAGAAAATTCTTGGCGTTGGCGGTCGTCATGTACTTGCGCTTGAGAAAATACGGCGTGCCGGGGAGTTCGCCGCGATCGGGCTCGGCTGTCAAGGGCGGCAACTCGCCCAGTTCGAGATCGGGAAGTATCAAGGGCTGCCGGGACAATTTTTGGTACCCCATCAACACCACCCCCTGGGCGCTTCGAATCAACACCCGGTTGCTGAGCACTCCCCGCCCATCGTCCCATTGGGAGGGTTTGATCACGAGCTCGAACGATTGACCGGGTTTAAGGGCGGCGGCGAAATGGATCTGGTAGTTGCTGAAACGCAAGGCACGCAGCAACTTCGAGTCTTCCTGCGCGCGCCGATAGGCGGCGACCGCTTCGGCCAGCCAAGTCTCGGTCTGAAAACCCATGACCACCGGCCCACCGAAGGGGTTGCCGCGCAGGCGCCGCCATTTGCCCAGGTCGTGGAACAGGTTGAAATCATCGGTGGCAAACCGGGCCACATCGATATGAAGCTGGGAAAATCCGGCGCACTCCGCGATCATGTTATGCTCACCCCTCACTCGAACGACCTATCTTCAAGCATAGCAGAGAGCGGGATTGCTCCGGCACGGCGAATCGACGACAATGGAATTTTCTCACCCCCAGGAGTCGCCGCCATGACCCAACCGCTCCTGTTCGCCCTCCAAGCCTCCCGCGAATACGGCGCCCGGGTCGCGGCCCATTTGGGCATCGATTTGGGAGCGCACGAAGAACGCGCCTTCGAGGACGGCGAGTTCAAAATCCGTCCCCTGCAAAGCGTGCGCGGACGCCATGTGTTCGTCTTGGCATCCCTGTATTCGGACCCCGATCTGAGCGTCAACGATAAGCTGCTGCGTCTGTTAATGTTCACCGGCGCCCTGCGCGACGCCTCCGCCCGGGAAATCAGCCTGATCCTTCCCTATCTGGCCTATGCCCGCAAGGATCGCCGCACCAAATCCCGCGATCCCCTCAGTCTCCGCTATCTGGCCGAAATGATCGAGGCGGTGGGAGCCAACCGAGTGGTGTGCCTCGAAGTCCACAACCCCGCGGCCTACGAGAACGCTTTCCGCCGGGTCGCCGAACACTTGAAGGCGACCTCGGTGTTTTTGCGCCACCTGATTCCCGAACTTCGCTCCGAGCCGGTCGCCGTGGTATCCCCCGACGCCGGCGGTTACAAGCGCGCCCAGGACTTTCGCGAGCAACTGGCCCGGGCCTTGGACAGGGAAGCGAGCGAGGTGGAACTGGCCTTCGTGGAAAAAAAGCGCAGCGCCGGCGAATTGACCCACGGCCGGCTGGTGGGCTCGGTCACCGAAGGCACGGTGATCATCATCGACGATCTGATCGTCACCGGCCGTACCCTCGTCCACGCGGCCCGCGCCTGCAAGGCGCAAGGCGCGAGCCGGGTGTTGGCGCTGGCCACCCACGGCGTGTTCCACCCCTCGGCCGACCAGATTCTAGCCGATCCAGCCTTGGATCGAATCGTGGTAACCGACACGGTACCACCATGGCGCATCCAGGGCGATCAAGTCAAAAATAAACTTACCGTCCTTTCCGCCACCGATTTAACCGCTCAAGCGATTGAAGCCATGCATACCCACGGATCGCTGACCCAGTTGATGGAAGGAATTGTCGAAAGCGATACGTAAATTGCATTGACGCCCACCATTTCCTTAGTATGATACTCAACTATAAAGACCCAGAAGGACGCTCATATGAACGATAAACAACGGGTCGCCCACCACGCCGCCACGCAAATCCGGGACGGCATGATCGTCGGCCTGGGTACCGGCTCCACCGCCGACTGCTTCATCGAAGCCTTGGCCCGACGCCACCGCGAGGAAAACCTTCGCGTCACCACCGTGGCAAGTTCCCTGATCAGCACCGTCAAAGCGCGGAATGCGGGACTTCCTCTGGTCGGACTGGAACAACTGACGCGACTGGACGTATACGTGGACGGAGCCGACGAAGTCGCCCCGGACCTGACTTTACTCAAAGGCCGCGGCCAGGATCTGGTCCGGGAAAAAATCCTGGCCCGCGCCGCCGATCTATTCTGGGTCCTGGTGGACCCGTCCAAACAGGTGGACCGAATCGGTGAACGTTTCCCCATCCCGGTGGAAGTGATGCCGTTTGCCTGGCAACTGGTCCGAACCGGACTCGAAGCGGCCGGCGCCCATCCCGAACTGCGCCTTAAGGACGCCGGGGCGGCGGTGACCTCCGCCGGCGGCGTGGTACTCGACACCCGTTTCGATGAAAAACTGCCCCCCACCGCCGTCGACCGCCTGTTGAACGATCTTCCCGGTGTGCTCGAGCATGGCATCTTCCGCGAATTGGCAAGCACCGTATTCATCGCCGCCGACGGCCGGATCGAAGAACGCCGGCCCTGATTCAATTAACCAGAGAGGAGAAAACCATGTTATCAGCGAATCAACCCGCCCCCGACTTCAGCGTTTCCAATCAAAACGAAGAAACCGTCAGTCTCGACGATTTTCGCGGTCAAAAAAATGTGGTGTTGTATTTCTACCCCAAAGACGACACTCCCGGCTGTACCATTGAAGCCAACGAGTTCACCCAATTGGCCGATGAGTTTGCCCGCTACGACACCGCGGTGGTAGGCGTCAGCAAGGACCCGTGCGATATGCATCGAGCCTTTATCACCAAATATGGACTGAAGGTGGATTTATTGGCCGATACCGACGGCAGCTTGTGCGAGCGTTACGGCGTTTGGCAAGAAAAAGAAAAAGCCGGCGTCAAGAAGATGGGGATCGTCCGCTCCACCTTCCTCATCGACAAGAACGGCACGATCGTGGACGCCGAATACGGCGTCAACCCCGAAGGGCACGCCGCGGCGGTATTGGAAAAAGTCAAAAAAATGGCCGCCTGACGATACTCATCGCCTCGGACAATACCCCGCCGCCAGTTGCAGATAGCGCCCCGCCCGTCGTTGCCAGCGGGACCATTTGGACGGCGGGGCCTCCCGGGTCCGGGCAAGCAGTAACCGTGCCCTCAAGGTCGCCCGGTAAGCCATGTAAAAACCCCTCACCGCAGGCGGCACATCGTCTTTGCAATACCGTCCAAAATCCTCCAGGAACCAATCTCCCACCTGCCCATACCCCATATAATCGCATTCCATTGCCAGATAGGCGGTCTCATCGGCGCAATCCAAAAGCCGCAACTCCCGGCTGAATTCGAGGCAGTCGATGATCTTCGGCCACGCCGATTCGAAGCACACGTGAGCCGGTTTGAGATCCCCGTGCCCTTCCACAATTCGACCTCCGGCCACGCGATCGTCGAACCAATTCGCCCAGCGTTCCAGAAAGACCAGTTGGGCCTCGCACATGGCGTTTTCATTCATGCCCGGCAAAGCATGGCGCAGCGTTTCCAACTCGCGGCAATTGAGCAGAATCGCCTCGCAGTAGCGACGCCGATAGGCCTCACCGTCGAGTTGCGCCGGACGGACGCGATAAAAATCGGTCAAGCATTCCGCCAAGGCCTGCAGATGACGCCGCTCCAAACAGCCGTTCTTGAGCAGGGTGTCCAGCATCCGTTCTCGAGGCAAACGCCGCATCCAGACCAGAAAATCCAGGATTTCCCCGTGTCCGCCCAAGATCGGCCTGCCGTTGACGCCCTTGGTCAGAGGGAGAATGTCCAGATAGACGTCCGGGGCTAGGCGGCGATTGAGATGCAACTCCTGACGGCAATAGAATTCGCGCGCCTCAAGGGTACTGAAATCCAGATAGGGATAACGGACCGGCTTTTTCAGCTTATAGACATAGCGGTCGGTCAAAAACACCCATGCCATGTGGGTTTGGATCACTTCCACCCGGCCAGGATGATCCGGATAGCTCTCGGGGCGGGATAAAAAGGCCAGCTTGACCTTAAGAGCCGCGTCCACGAGAGCCCTCCATCGCGGTGGCGACGATCATCTCATGGGCCCAATCGAGAACGGCCCGGACTCTCGGGACCAGGAGAGCGCGGGCCTGGGCGTAAGTCAACCAACGGAATTCATGGTGCTCGGGACGGCCCAACTCGGGGTTGACCGGAAGATATACCTTGTCATGCGGGGATGCCGCCACATAATAACGGGCAACTTTCCCGCGCCCGTAGGAAGGCGTCTGATAGTATGCCTCCCCCCAATCGAACGCCAGATCCGCCAGGCCGGTTTCTTCCTTCACTTCCCGGATCGCGGCCTGTAGCGGCGTCTCACCGGGTTCGACCAATCCCTTGGGAAAATCCCAATAACGATACGCCCGCAAAAGCAGATATTGAGGGGTGTGATCCTTAAATCTCACCACAGCTACGCCGGCGGCAAGATGTGGGGGGCGGTCGGTGTCGATTTGATTCCGGCTCATGCCGCCTATGATGGCGTGCTAGACGCCGCTTGCCAAGTTCTATTCCGCAGAACAAAAAGCCTTCCCGAAGGAAGGCTTTGGTTACCGTTCAGCGGCGTGCTTTCTAGTTGCGCTGCCCACCGGCCCGGGAAATATTGAGCTGTTTGCCCGCCACCCAGGTCTTTTTCAGCATTTGGAAAACTTCCCGCGGCATGCCCTCGGGCAAATCCACCGTGCTGAAATCCTCCTGAATACTGATTTTGCCGATAAAACGGCTCTCCAGGCCGGCTTCATTGGCGATCGCCCCCATGATGTTGCCGGGCTTGACCCCATGCCGGCGGCCCACTTCGATCCGGTAGCTGGTCATCCCGATATCCGACCGGCGGGACTTGCGCTTCAAGGTCACCCGCTTGTTGGAAACTTTCTCCACAGCCGGCAATTCCTCCTTCACCAGCAG
Organism: Methylohalobius crimeensis 10Ki; assembly: GCF_000421465.1. Lineage (NCBI taxonomy): Bacteria > Pseudomonadati > Pseudomonadota > Gammaproteobacteria > Methylococcales > Methylothermaceae > Methylohalobius > Methylohalobius crimeensis. The sequence goes on along the minus strand of NZ_ATXB01000001.1, from coordinate 792,400 downwards.
GGATTCTCCTTCCTGGAGCAAAGTCGCCAGCGCGGCGGCAATATCGATTGCCGGTACCTCGCGCTCCTTCTGATACTGCACCAACAGATCCCGGTAAAAGCGCACGTCTTGATTCGCCAAAATGTCGGTGATGCGCTGCTGGAACCGGACCACCCGCTGTTGATTGATGGTTTCCGTGGTGGGAAGGTCCATCGCTTGGATCTTTTGTCGCGTGGCCCGCTCGATCGCCACCAACTGGCGCTTTTCCCGCGGCGTCACGAACAGAATCGCCTCGCCCATGCGACCGGCGCGACCGGTGCGGCCGATGCGATGCACGTAGGATTCGGTATCGAGCGGCACGTCGTAGTTGATCACGTGAGTGATGCGTTGCACATCCAAGCCGCGCGCCGCCACATCGGTAGCCACCAGAATATCGAGCCGGCCGTTTTTCAGCTGCTCCACGGTCCGCTGACGCTGATTCTGGGGGATGTCGCCGTTCAACGGGGCGGAGGTGAAGCCGCGGGCGGCCAGTTTTTCCGCCAATTCCACCGTCTGGGTCTTGGTACGCACGAACAAGATGGTGGCGTCGAAATCTTCCACCTCCAGAACGCGGGTCAATGCTTCCAACTTGACATGCGGATTAAGAAGACAGTAGCGCTGACGGATGGTTTCGGCGGTGGTGGTCTTCACCCGGATCTTGATCTCCTCCGGATCGCGCAGATGACGTTGGGCGATCTTGCGGATAGGGCTCGGCATGGTGGCGGAGAATAAGGCCACCTGACGCTCGACCGGCGTCTGCTCGAGAATCCAGTCCACGTCGTCGACGAACCCCATGCGCAGCATTTCGTCGGCTTCATCCAAAACCAGGGTTTTCAAACCCTCCAGGTTCAAGGTACCGCGACGCATATGGTCCATGACCCGCCCCGGCGTTCCGACCACCACATGCACGCCGCGTTTCAAGGCTCGGATTTGGCGCCCGTATTCCTGCCCGCCGTAAATCGGCAGGATGTGGAGGCCATCCATGCCGGCGGCATAGGTTTGAAAGGCTTCGGCAACTTGCAGCGCCAACTCCCGGGTCGGTGTGAGCACCAACACCTGGGGATGGCTTTGATGGAGGTCGAGACGAGTCAGGAGCGGCAAGGCGAACGCCGCGGTTTTGCCGGTTCCGGTTTGGGCCTGAGCAATCACGTCCCGGCCGGCCGCCACATGGGGTATGGTAGCCGCTTGGATCGGCGTGGGAGATTCATAACCCACAGCTTCCAGTGCGCTCAGCACCGGTTTGGACAAATTGAGATCGCGAAAACTTAGCGTGTTTGTATCAGACATGGAAAAATTACCTTAGGTCTATAGACGGACAAGCAGCTCGATGCAACTACGCCGCTTGTGTCTTTAAAGGCGCCAAGGCATCGGAAACCACTGCAAAATGATCAAACCGGCAGGTCTATGGTGGGACAGGCTCGGAAGGAACGATAAATAATACCATTTTTGACATAAAAAAGCCCGCCTGAATTTAGGCGGGCTCCTCCCATGCCGTGAACTCATCGATTGGAGCCCAAGGCCACCGGTCGGCATACCTGGCATTTCAATTTCCTAACGGCGAAAGAAACCGCCCTTTGACTTCCTCAATGGAAAATCGCCTCTACGGAAAAACCTTCATCTTTCAGCATCTCGCGCAGCTTTTTGACCGCTTCCATTTGGATTTGGCGAACCCGCTCGCGGGTGACCTCCATCTCGCGCGCCACTTGCTCCAAGGTGGACACTTCATAACCCCAGAGGCCGTAGCGCCGCAATAACACCTCGCGATGCTTGTCCGGTAGGTGCCCCAGCCAACGCCCCACATGCGCTCTGATCGCATCGTTTTGAATTTGCTCTTCCGGTCCGTCCACCGCCTCGTCGGTCATCGCGTCCACGAGCGGCTTATCCGACTCTTTGCCGTAGGCCACGTCCACCGAACTGGTCCGTTCGTTCAGCTTGAGCATGCGTTCCACGTCCTTGACCGGTTTATCCAGATATTCGGCGATATCCTCGGGACTGGGATCGCGATTCAATTTCTGCGCCAATTGGCGCATCGCCTTAAGGCAGACGTTCATTATGAATGGGCAAGCGGATAGTCCGGGTTTGACTCATCAACGCCCGCTCGATGGTTTGACGAATCCACCAGGTGGCGTAGGTGGAAAAGCGGAATCCTCGCTCGGGATCGAATTTCTCCACCGCCCGAATCAAACCCAAATTGCCCTCCTCGATCAAATCCAAAAGCGGCAAACCCCGATTCAAATAACGGCGCGCAATTTTGACCACGAGGCGCAAATTGCTCTCGATCATGCGCTTTCGCGCCGCTTCATTGCCTCTGCGGGCTAATGCGCCATAATATTTTTCCTCTTGGGCAGACAACAATTCGGATCGACTCAATTCATTCAGATAAAATTGGGTTGCGTCGAACTGGATCGAAGGCTCGACTGAAATCTGCTCTTCGGAAAAATCGCCCTCTTCCCACTCGGGAAGCTGGCCATTAGTAGGATGCGCCTCCGCATCCCCGGCTTGCATGCCTTCCACCGCCCAAATGGGGTGTCCTGCTGATTTCTCCGATTTGTCGTTGTCCAGCAACTCTGCCATTTCAACCATCTTCAAGGTCATATCCCCATACCCCCTCAGTCAAGATCAGTCAGCGTTTCGGCAAATACCACAGCGGATTGACCGGATCTCCCCGCCTGCGGATTTCGAAATGCAGCACGGACCGATTCCCTGCGGCGTTACCGACTTCCGCGATCACCTGCCCGCCTCGTACCTTCTGCCCTTCCTGAACCAAAAGCCGGCGATTATTGCCGTAAGCCGATAAATATGTTTCCCCGTGCTTAATGATCACCAGGTTGCCGTAACCGACCAAACCGCTGCCGCTATAGACCACTTTGCCTGAAGCGGCAGCCTGAACCGATCGATCCTTCGAAGCGGCGATGTCGATTCCCTTGCTGCCGGTCTGGGCAAAATTCCTGGCAATCGTTCCTTTTAACGGCCAGCGCCAACGGACCTTTAATTTTTTTTCAGTTTTTTTCGGAGACGGCGAAGAAACGGGTTTTTTCTTGACGGGAGCAGGCCGGGAAACCTTTCTAGGCGCCGGGGGTATGAGGCGCAACATCTGTCCCGGATAGATGGTGTAAGGCGGGGAAATGTCGTTCCAGCGGGCTACGACTTTGAAATCCCGTCCGCTGCGACGGGCGATGGAATATAATGTATCTCCCTTATGAACACGGTAAAATCGAGTATGAATGGGGGGGCGGTCCGGCCGTTTTGGGGGGCCGCTGCAAGCCACCAAAAAAACCAGCGTTAATAGACCGGAACCGACTGCCCATCGGCTTCCGAGGAAATAGCGGCGGACTCGGCGGAAAAATCCGAAACCGCGCGACTCAACCCTACCAATCTTGCAAATCTTACCCAAGTCTCCTATTCTTTAACGCTTTTCTGTGGATAGACGGGGCCAGGTGTATCGGCCGAATCAACACTGCAACCCGAGTGCCGGTCCCCTTGTAACATGGCCCTTTATAGCTTATCCAAACGAGGTCGAATATGAATCATAGCGGATTGCCACGCAAGCAGGGTTTGTACGATCCCCGCAATGAACACGACGCCTGCGGTGTCGGTTTCGTCGCCGACATCCAGGGCCGCAAAAGCCACACCATTGTCGAGCACGGCCTGGAGATCGTCACCAATTTAACTCACCGTGGTGCCGTGGGAGCCGACCCTCTGGCGGGTGACGGCGCCGGCATCTTAATTCAAATGCCGGATCGATTCCTGCGTGAGGAATGCGCCGGGCTCGGCATTTCCCTGCCCAAAGAAGGGTATTACGGCGTCGGCATGGTGTTTCTGCCGCAAGGGGAAGCGAACCGTCGCCAGTGCGTCCAAATCCTGGAACAATTCATCGCCGCCGAAGGCCAGACTGTTCTCGGATGGCGGGACGTACCCACCGATAACAGCGGCATCGGCGACTCGGTCAAAAAAGTCGAACCGGTCGTATGCCAAGTGTTCGTGGGCCGCGGAGACAATTGTCCGGACCAGGCCGCCTTCGAGCGCAAATTGTTTGTCATCCGCAAGCAAGTGGAAAACCACGTCCGCACCCAAGGCGTGGAAGATCCGGCCATCTTTTACGTTCCTTCCCTATCGTCGCGCATCATCGCCTACAAGGGGATGCTGCTCGCCGCGCAGGTGGGCGACTACTATCCCGAATTGCGCGACGAGCGCATGGTCTCGGCCCTGGCCTTGGTTCACCAACGCTTTTCCACCAACACCTTCCCTTCTTGGGAACTGGCCCAACCGTTCCGGATGATCGCCCATAACGGCGAAATCAACACCCTCCGCGGCAACATGAATTGGATGGCCGCCCGTCGCCACGCGATGCAATCGGACTTCTTGGGAGAAGATCTGGACAAGCTTTGGCCCCTGATCGCCGAAGGCCAGTCGGATTCGGCATGCTTCGACAATGCGCTGGAATTGCTGGTGGCCGGGGGATATCCCCTCGCCCATGCGATGATGCTGCTGATTCCCGAGGCTTGGGCGGGCAATCCGCTCATGGACGACAAGCGGCGCGCCTTCTACGAATATCACGCCGCCCTGATGGAACCGTGGGATGGGCCGGCGGCCATCGCTTTCACCGACGGTCGCCAAATCGGCGCCACCCTGGACCGCAATGGCCTGCGTCCGGCGCGTTATCTCATCACCGACGACGGGATGATGATGATGGCCTCGGAAATGGGCGTTCTCCAGGTTCCGGAAGAAAAAATCATCAAAAAATGGCGCCTGCAACCGGGCAAAATGCTTCTGCTCGACTTGGAAGAAGGCCGCATCATCGACGACGCCGAGCTGAAGACGGAACTGGCCGACCAAGCGCCATACCAGCAATGGCTCGACCGAACCCAGATTCAGCTGGAAAATCTCTCGCCGGAAGTGCCCCCCATGGGCCCGGACCAAGACACCTTGCGCGAACGGATGCAGGCTTTCGGCTATACCCTGGAGGACTTGAAAGTCTTCCTGCAACCCATGACTACCAGCGGCCAGGATCCGGTCGGATCCATGGGCAACGACGCCTCTTTGGCGGTCCTGTCCCAGCGTCCGCGCCTCCTCTACGAGTATTTCAAGCAGGCTTTCGCCCAGGTTACCAACCCCGCCATCGACCCCATTCGCGAAGAATTGGTCATGTCGCTGGTAACCTTGATCGGCCCGCGTCCCAATCTATTGGGTCTGAACGAGGGCGGGGAACACATGCGGCTGGAGGCATATCAACCGATCCTTACCAATGCCGATCTGGAAAAGATACGCTACATTGAACCCCGCACCCACGGCGCGTTCCGTACCCACACTTTGAGTTTCTGCTACCCGCTCGCCGAAGGCGCGGACGGGATGCCCCAAGCATTGGAGGAACTTTGCCGGCAAGCGGAACAGGCGGTGCTCGAGGGCAACAACATTCTGATTCTCTCCGACCGCGCGGTGGACGCCGCGCATCTGCCCATTCCGGCACTGCTGGCCACGTCCGCGGTCCATCACCACCTGATCGACAAGGGGCTGCGCACCGAAACCGGCCTCGTGGTGGAAACCGGCGAAGCACGCGAAGTGCACCACTTCTGTGTCCTGGCCGGCTACGGCGCCGAAGCCATCAATCCCTATCTGGCATTCGACGCCATTTCCCACTTGCGCTTCTCCCTTCCCGAGCCCATCAGCGAGGAAGAAGCTCAGAAGCGCTACTGCAAGGCGGTCGCCAAGGGGATTCTCAAGGTGATGTCGAAAATGGGCATTTCCACCTATCAATCCTATTGCGGCGCGCAAATCTTCAACTCCCTGGGGCTCAATCAGGATTTCCTCGATCGCTACTTCGCCGGCACCACCAGCACCGTCGAAGGCGCCGGCATGGAGGAAATCGCCCAGGAGGCCCTGCAACGCCATCAACGCGCTTTCGGAGATTCGTTGGAACTGCGCGAATCGCTGGATGTGGGTGGAGAATTCGCCTACCGCCTGCGCGGTGAAACCCATGCCTGGACGCCCGATACCATCGCCAAGTTGCAACACGCCACCCGCAGCAACAATCAGGCGACCTACGACGAATACAGCCGGCTGATCAACGAACAGAATGAGCGTCTTTACACCCTGCGGGGTCTGATGCGCTTCAACTTCGATCGGGATCCGGTGCCCTTGGAGGAAGTGGAGCACGCCGGCGAAATCGTCAAGCGCTTCGCCACCGGCGCCATGTCGTTCGGTTCCATCTCCTGGGAGGCCCATACCACCCTCGCCGTGGCAATGAACCGGATCGGCGGCAAATCCAATACCGGCGAGGGTGGCGAGTTGCCGGAGCGCTTCAAACCGCTGCCCAGCGGCGATTCCATGCGCTCGGCCATCAAGCAGGTCGCCTCGGGCCGGTTCGGCGTCACCACCGAGTATCTGACCAATGCCGACGACATCCAGATCAAGGTCGCCCAGGGAGCCAAGCCCGGCGAAGGCGGTCAGCTGCCCGGCCACAAAGTGGATCAGATCATCGCCAAGGTGCGTCACTCCACCCCGGGGGTCGGCCTGATCTCGCCCCCGCCGCACCACGATATTTATTCCATCGAGGATCTGAAGCAGCTGATCTACGATCTCAAGTGCGTCAATCCCAAGGCCCGGATCAGTGTCAAGCTGGTTTCCGAAGTAGGCGTGGGCACGGTCGCCGCGGGGGTCTCCAAGGCCCACGCCGACCACGTCACCATCGCCGGCTACGATGGCGGAACCGGCGCTTCGCCCTTGACCTCCATCAAACACGCCGGCCTCCCCTGGGAAATCGGCCTGGCCGAAACCCATCAAACCCTGGTGCTCAACAAGCTGCGCGACCGTATTTGCGTGCAGGTGGACGGCGGTTTGAGGACCGGCCGGGACGTGGTGATCGGAGCCCTGCTGGGCGCGGACGAATTCGGATTCGCCACCGCTCCCCTCATCGTGGAGGGCTGCATCATGATGCGCAAGTGCCATCTCAATACCTGTCCGGTGGGGGTCGCGACCCAGGATCCGGTGCTGCGGAAAAAGTTCGCCGGCAAACCCGAATACGTGGTCAATTTCTTCTTCTTCGTCGCCGAGGAAATCCGCCGGATCATGGCCCAGTTGGGCTACCGCAGCTTCAATGAAATGATCGGCCAGTCCGATCGGCTGGATATGAGCGAAGCGATCGATCATTGGAAAGCCAAGGGATTGAACTTCGCCAAAGTCCTGGCCAAACCCGAAGCCGGACCGGGCGTGGCGGTCTACAACCGCACTTCCCCGCCCCACGAGATCGACCAATCGCTGGATCACAAGCTCATCGCCGCCGCCCGGCCGGCTCTCGAGGAACAAAAGCCGGTGCAAATCGATATGCCGGTGCGCAACACCCATCGTTCCGTGGGCGCCATACTCTCGGGCGAAGTGGCCAAACGCTACGGCCACGAAGGATTGGCGGACGACACCATCCACATCAAGCTCAAGGGAACGGCGGGCCAGAGCTTCGGCGCCTGGCTGGCGAAAGGCGTCACCCTGGAACTGGACGGCGAAGGCAACGACTACGTCGGCAAGGGCCTATCCGGCGGCCGCATTATCATCTATCCGCCCACCGAAACCCCGATCGTGGCGGAGGAGAACATCATCGTGGGCAACACCGTTCTCTACGGCGCCATCAGCGGTGAGTGCTTCTTCCGCGGGGTCGCGGGCGAACGCTTCGCGGTGCGCAACTCCGGCGCCGTCGCCGTCGTCGAGGGCGTCGGCGACCACGGCTGCGAATACATGACCGGCGGGATCGTGGCGGTGCTGGGCGAGACGGGCCGCAACTTCGCCGCCGGCATGTCGGGCGGAATCGCCTATGTCCTGGACGAGCGCGGCGACTTCGAAAAGCGCTGCAACCAGGCCATGGTGGAACTGGAGCCGGTATTGGCCGAGGACGAAGCCCTGGAAACGCTGGAGCACCAAGGCGGGGATTTGGAAACCCACGGCTGGGTCAACGTCGCCCACGACATGACCCGCTTCGACGAGCAGCGACTCCGCGCGCTGATCCAAACCCATCTGCACTATACCGACAGTCAGCGTGCCCGGCAGATCCTGGAGCATTGGTCCGACTACCGGAGCAAGTTCGTCAAGGTGATGCCGGTCGACTACCGGCGGGCACTCCAAAAGCTGCAGCAACAAAAGCAAAGTTCACAGATGCGGATGACCGCCTGATCGACGCTTTTTGATCCGGACCCGGTGATTTTCCGGGTCCGCCCCATTCCGGAATCAACAGATATTTAGGATCGAAGAGGTAACTCCATGGGTAAACCCACCGGTTTCCTGGAAATTCAGCGCCGCGATCGCGGTTACGCCCCGGTGGCCGACCGGGTCCAACATTTCCACGAATTTTCCATCCCCCTGCAAACCGATGAGCTGTCCGAACAGGGTGCGCGCTGCATGGACTGCGGCATTCCCTATTGCCATAGCGGCTGCCCGGTGAACAACCTGATCCCCGACTGGAACGATCTGGTGTATCGGGACAAATGGCACGAAGCCATCCAGCAGCTCCATCGCACTAATAACTTTCCCGAGTTCACCGGCCGCGTCTGTCCCGCGCCCTGCGAGGCGGCTTGCACCTTGAATCTGGAAGACGACCCGGTCACCATCAAAACCATTGAATGCAGCATCGTGGACCGCGCCTGGGAGGAAGGCTGGATCCAGCCCGAGATTCCCGAGGCTCGCACCGGCAAGCAAGTCGCCGTGGTTGGTTCGGGGCCGGCGGGTCTGGCCTGCGCCCAACAACTGGCGCGGGCGGGGCATCGCGTGGTCGTGTACGAAAAGAACGATCGGATCGGAGGACTGCTGCGTTACGGCATCCCCGACTTTAAAATGGAAAAACGACACATCGACCGGCGCATGGCCCAAATGCGCGCCGAAGGCGTCGTGTTCCGCCCCAATACGCACGTGGGCGTGGATGTTTCCATCCAATCGCTGCAGGAGCAATACGACGCCCTGGTCCTGGCCGGCGGTTCCGAAAAACCGCGGGATCTGGACATTCCCGGACGGGAGCTGAAAGGGGTTCACTTCGCCATGGACTTTCTGCCCCAGCAGAATCGGCGCGTGGCGGGCGACGAAATCCCCCACAAGAAAGCGCTTTTTGCCACTGGCAAGCGAATCATGGTCATCGGCGGCGGCGATACCGGTTCCGACTGTATCGGCACCTCCATCCGTCAAGGCGCGGTTTCCGTCACCCAGTTGGAAATTCTCCCCGAACCGCCGGAAAAGGAAAACAAGCTCCTCACCTGGCCCTACTGGCCCAACAAATTGCGCACTTCATCCTCCCATGAGGAAGGCTGCGAGCGTCTGTTCAGCGTCAGCACCAAGTCCTTTGAAGGTAAGGACGGTCAGGTGACCAAAGTACATTGCGTCAAAATCGAATGGCACCAGAACGAAGAAGGCCGTTGGCAAATGGAGGAGGTGCCGGGCAGCGAGTTCACCCTCGACGCCGATTTGGTGCTTTTGGCCATGGGCTTCGTCCATCCCGTTCACGAAGGGATGCTGGAAGAATTGGGAGCCGAACTGGATCCGCGCGGCAACGTCAAGGCCGATACCGACAACTACCGCACATCCATCGACAAGGTATTCACCGCGGGCGACATGCGCCGGGGGCAATCCCTCGTCGTATGGGCGATCCGGGAAGGCCGGCAGGCCGCGCGGGCGGTGGACGAGTACCTGATGGGACGCACCGAACTTCCGCTGTAAGTCCATTTAAGCATCCCACCCACTGAGAGAACGCGGGGCAGGATTTCTCCTCCCCGCGTTTTTTGTTTGGGAAGGGGTAGATGCTAAGGCGAGAGCGCTTTCCAAATGGCCGTCCAGGTATCCAACAAATACCATTCCAGCGACTTTTCCAAGCCCCCGTCCAGACGCAACTGGATCATGCGGGCGATAGTGCCGTAAAAACAAGCGCTCGCCACCTTCGAATCCATCCGCCGCAACTCCCCCCTCTCTATGCCATCCTGCATGATGGAAGTGAGCCGCAAAAACGGCTCGGACAGGCTCATGGGACGGTTATCGGCCCGAAATTCCTGATGCCTCACCGACACGATAAAGCGCATGACCTCCGGCGCGTTTTCGGTCAAGGTAAAAAACAATTCGACGATTGCCCGCAAGCGTTCGAAGGCATTATCGGTTTTGCTGCTTATCTCCCCGATCGAATCGTTCATACTCTGTAGAACGTCCTGATACAAGGCGTCCGCTAGCGATTCCTTATTCTTGAAATAATGATAGATCGTCCCCGTGCTGACATCGGCCGCTTGCCGAATATCAGCGATCGAAGTGTTGAAGTATCCCTTATCGGTGAACAACTTCAACGCAGCTTGCATGATTTCGTCCTTGGGGTCTTTCTTGTCCATGATTTCCGCAACTACCGTCACCATATTATTTTTATCGCTTCCATCGTAAATATAAAGGTTATTTTATTCTTTTCGATCAGTCTTGGTAAGCGATTAGACCGAATGTTCACTCTATTTTTCTTCCCAATCGGCGGAAACGACCAAATGCCGGAAAGGGTCCGAACCGACACTTTCCGCGACTAAATGATACCGATTGACGATATGGTGCTGAATCCTGCGCACTTCCTTGGGTTGCGGCGCCAACTCCACCGACATGGATTCCTCCATGACTTTCCGCACGGCCATTTCGGCCTCCTGGATCGCGGCGTCAATGTTCTCGCCGCTTTCCCGGGGCGCCTGATCGAAAACGCGATTCAACAAGCGCCTAATCTGAGCGGTGGAATTCTTCTTGACGCAGTGCAAGGGCAGGCCGGTGGCCTGAAGGATGCGGCGCAGCCGGGCATCCTCGGAACGGGAGCGCAAGGCCAAGATCATATCGGCCCGTTCCGGCCTGGACACCGTTCGGGCATCGAAGCGGAAACTCCGAATCACCCGTTCCACCAGATCCCGGCTGACGGCATACGGATAGACCCGCACTTCCCCCTTAAGCGCCTCGGGGGATAAGGCGTGTGAATCGCCCACGTCGGATGCACCCGGGCCGGCCAACTTGACTTCCCCACTGGGCGTCCGCCGAATCCCGCCGGCTTCTTCGCCCCGCAATATGGCATCCATCGCCACCGCGGTATCGGTATGGACAATCAACTCGTCGCGGTCCAGCAACTCCACTACCTGCTCGAAAGTAGGCGGAGCCTTGCGTTCGCTGACGGTTTTCCGAGTTCCCCGAAAGCGGGCCTCCTCATCGCCCAGAGTGACACTCTGTACGCCACCGACCAAATCCGCCAGGGTCGGGTTCTGCACCAGATTGAGCAAAGTGTTGCCGTGCGCGGTGCCGATCAACTGCACGCCGCGTTCGGCGATGGTGCGGGCGGCCAAGGCCTCGGCCTGGGTGCCGATCTCATCGATAATGATCGCTTCGGGCATGTGATTTTCCACCGCCTCGATCATTACCGCATGCTGCCTGTCGGGATGGGGAACTTGCATCCGGCGGGCGCTTCCGATAGCGGGATGGGGTATATCCCCGTCGCCGCCGATCTCGTTGGAGGTGTCGATGACCACCACCCGTTTGCCGAGATCGTCCGCCAACACCCGGGCCACTTCCCTGAGCTTGGTCGTCTTGCCCACCCCGGGACGGCCTAAGAGCAGAAGACTGCGACCGGACTCGACCAAATCGCGGATCAGATCGATGGTGCCGGTCACCGCTCTGCCTACTCGCAAAGTCAGGCCGACGATTTCGCCCTTGCGATTGCGGATGGCCGAAATCCGGTGTAGCGTTCCTTCGATACCGGCACGATTGTCGGCGCCGAATTCACCCACTTGATCCACCACGTAACCGATCTCCGCCCGGCTCACCGGCGTATCGGCCAGCATAACGGCTCCATCCACATACCGCGCCTGAGGGAAACGCCCTAAATCCATGACGATTTCCAATAAACCGGCATCAGGCGAGCGATTCAACTGCATCCGCAACGATTCCGGCAAGGTCTTCAAGAGCCATTGAAGCTCGTCATTGGCAAGGGGGAGATTCATAGGCGTAACCGAGGACTGTGTTAGCATGGCTGTTGGTGCGCGCTGCATTATTTCAAGGGCCCTGGGGCATGTAAATAGAGTTGCCCTTGAGACGCTACCCCTCCATCAGAGTTCAAATTGACCGGGAGTTAAAGCATGAGCCCTCTTTATTTGTGCTTCTTGGCCGCCGGCCTTGGGAGTCTCTATGCGCTGGGATGCGCCTTCTGGGTATTACGCCAGCCGCTGGGAGGGAAAGCGCTTCGAGAGCCCTACCTGGCCATTCGCGAAGGGGCTGCGGCTTTTCTGCGCAATCAATACGGTATCATAGCCGGCGTCGGCACGGGGCTGTTCCTCATCCTCTGGTGGATTCCCCAGTTCGGTCCCTCGACCGCTACAGGATTCGCCGTGGGCAGTCTTTGCTCGATCGTCTCCGGCGTACTGGGAATGACCATCGCGGTACGCGCCAACGCACGCACCGCCGCCGCCGCCCAAACCCGTTTGTCCCGGGCGTTGCAAATCGCCTATCGCAGCGGATCGGTGACCGGCTTTCTGCTGGGCAGTCTCGCCTTGGCGGCGGTCGCCGGATTCTATCTATACCTGCGCAGTGGCCCCCAACCGGATAATCTGACTCCCCTGGCGGGCCTGGGCTTGGGTGCCTCGCTGGTCAGCATCTTCGGCCGCCTCGGCGGAGGGATTTTCACCAAGGCGGCGGACGTGGGCGCGGACTTGGCCGGCAAACTGGAACAGAATATTCCCGAAGACGACCCTCGCAACCCGGCGGTGATCGCCGACAACGTGGGCGATAACGTGGGGGATTGCGCCGGAATGGCCGCGGATGTGTTCGAAAGCTATAGCGTCAGCCTGGTGGCGGCTATTTTGGTCGCCGCCAGACTAAGCCCCGATCCGATGCTCCAGTCCTACCCGCTCGCTCTGGGCGCCGCCGCTCTTTTGGCTCAAATCCTGGGCGGGCAATGCCTCTGGCTATCCAAACACGGCGGCGTCGGCCTTGCCCTGCTTCGGGCAGTGGCCATCAGCATTCTGTTGACCGGTTTCGGTTATTACTGGATCGGCAGATATTTGCTCGACGAGCACCTCCAACTGAGCGGAAACTTGTATGCCGCCACCTTGGTCGGTTTGAGCGTGGGGTTGGGGTTGGTCGTCAACACCGCCTTTTTCACCGGCTTGCGTTTCCGCCCCGTGCAGCGGATTGCGGCCGCGTCGCGCCAAGGACACGCCACCAACATCATTACCGGCTTGGCGGTCGGGATGAAATCCACCGCTTTCCCGACTTTGCTCATCGCGGCGGCGATCATCGTCACCTATCATTTGCAAGGGGTTTACGGCATCGCCGTGGCCACCGTCGCTTTATTGGCCCTGACCCCGATCGTCACGGCCATCGATGCTTACGGGCCGGTCGCCGACAATGCCGGCGGCATCGTGGAAATGGCAAAACTGCCCAAGACGGTGCGAAGCGGCACCGATGCCCTCGATGCCGCCGGCAACACCACCAAGGCGCTAACCAAGGCGTTTACCATCGGCGCGGCGGGACTGGCGGCCTTGACCTTGTTCGCCACCTATCAGCTGGAATTCGAGGCGCTTGGCGTGACCTTGAGTTTTTCCCTGGATAATCCTTATGTGATGGCGGGCCTGTTCATCGGCGCCTTATTGCCGTTTTGGTTCAGCGGGATGGCGCTGGACGCGGTGGGGAAGGCTGCGATCAAAATCGTCGAGGAAGTACGCCGTCAATTCCGCAGCAACCCCGGTCTCCTGGCGGGAACGGCCAAACCGGACCATGCCCATGCCATCGCCATTCTTACCCGGGTGGCCATCGTGAGTATGATTGCGCCTGGATTATTGCCCATCCTCGCCCCGCTGCTTGCCGCCTGTGCCGCCCTCTGGGCACCTTCCGGAAGCATGGCGGTCCTGGTGGGAAGCATGCTCATCGGGGCGGTGGCCACCGGGCTGATTCTGGCCCTATCCATGGGGACCGGGGGCGGCGCCTGGGATAATGCCAAAAAATACATCGAGGCCGGCCATTTGGGCGGTCGAGGTTCGCCGGCTTACCAGGCGGCGGTTACCGGCGACACCGTGGGCGACCCCTATAAAGACACCGCCGGCCCCGCCATTAACATTATGAGTAAAGCCCTCAGCCTGGCGGCGGTGTTGCTGACCCCTTTCTTACTATAACGCCGGAGCGGTCGATCCGGATGACGGCGGAGCGGATTCATCCCCATCTTGCTGTTTGGCCGGGTGCTTAAGCGTAGTCATCATCGCCGACAATGCCCGGTCCATCAGCGGAACCTTGCCATCGATGATCCTGGCGCCGCCGCGGCGCATCTCGGCCGCCAAGCCGTTCAAGGTGTATTCGGCCACCTTCATCCCGCGGCGGTTAACGAATACCCGCAAACCGGTCACCTTGCTGATCCAGGACAATTTGACCCGCAGCGTTTTGCCTTGAGAGTCGGTCAACTCGAGCCAATCGCCCACTTCCATCCGACTCGCCCGATTAAGGAATTCGTCCTCCTCCTCGGCAGATTCCGCTTCCGAAATCATGATGATTTCTTCTTCGACCTCAGCGTCCCGGAAATCGGTCAATTCCCCCAAGTCCAGGTCGTCCACCTCCGGCAAATTGGCGGAAACGGCCTCCAGCTCGCGCTCGATGCGGGGGTCGACCGAACCTCCCTCCGGACTCAGCAAAGCTTGATGAACGGATTCCAATTCCTTGAAAAAGAGGGCGATCTGTTTGGGATCCAGAGAGATGCCTTCCAATTCATGCCGCAACGCCCGCAGCAACCCCGGAATCCGCTGCCCCATCCGCTTGCGCTCAAGATTGCTTTGCGGTGCGGACAAGGTCCACAGCAAAGTATTGGTCAAAGCCAACTTGGCCTGCCATTCATCGGGGGATTTTTCTTTCCTTAAACAGGATAACAACAAAACATCCTTCCAATGGGTCGTCATAAAGTGTTTCAAGCGGGGAGAAAGCGCCCGATCCCGCAAGCGGGCGGCGATTTCTTCGGCGACCTCCTTCTTGGCCAAAAGCAGATGTTCCTTACTTTGGGTCGCCTGCCGGGCCCGCTCTTCGAGCCGCTGACTGCGTTGCCCTTCTTGCTCCATGAACTGGCTAAATTCCTCGAGCACTTCCCCGAACAAACCGACATCCTGAGCAAACTCGCCCAGAATACGCGCCACGGTGGAATTGATCTGCCGAAATACCGGATTTTGCTCCAACTCCTCGTCGCCGGATAGGCTGATGCCGGCATGAGCCAATTGGTTCAAGAGCAGGCGAGCAGGATGAGTTTTTTTGGAAAAGAACGACTTATCCAGAATCGCGACCTTCACGATGGGGATTTGCAATCGCCCGATGAGCGCCTTGACCGTTGCCGGCAAATGACGATCGTCGAGGATAAAGTCGAAAATCATGCCGATCATATCGATGATATCTTCATCCATCTGGGCGAGGGTGCGTTTGTCGCCATGATCCGCTTTCAAGCGATCGGCAAGAACTTGTTTGAGATTGGCATCCTCCCCGCCCTGCAACGCCTCGGTGAGCTTGGCCGTCACCTCCGGATCCTGAAGCGCCGATAAGGTCCCCAACACTTCCCGGGTTTCGCTGACCACCATACCGGGTTCGGAGACATTGGCGGCCAAGGAAGGAAGCCCCGCTTGGGAGCGCCAGGCGGACAGCAAAGTATGCATGGCCTGGATCGCCTGAATATAGGCGGTTTGATCGGAGGGGGCGGTATACTCCGACGATTTCCCGGATATTTGTTCATTGGAATGTCCCGACGAACGGGTTTTGGATTTCTTGGGTTTCCGGGGAATTTCCGGCAGCACGCCGTGCTTGGCCAAAGCCTCGTTGAGGAGATCGTAGACACCTTCCAGTTCGCCGATCACAAAACGTTCGTAGAGTTTGAATAAAATCAGCTTAACCTTGAGTTCCAGCGTCAACGGTCGTAATACGTCGGCAAAACCGTGCCCCAATCGATGGGGCGCCACAGGGTTTTCCTCGCCCCCCACTTCGGCACGTCCCAGCACCTTGGCAAAGCGTTGGTTGAGGGCGTATAGATCCCGATGGTGAATCGTGTTGCCCTTATTGATCAGGGTCGAAACCGCCAATTCTTCTTCCAGATCTTCGTGCTCCACCAGCGCGAAATCATCCTCGTCCGGCGACTTGGATTGAACTTGCGAGGCGCTCACCGGCCGGCTTGGCGATGTCCAAAACTCGTCGTACCCTTTGAGTACCGCGTGGAGATAACTGCGTTCGATCTGCTCCCGCTCGCGGCGAAGGTATCGCATCGCTTCAAAGTACATTTCCTGCTGGGTACTGCTGACGGCCTTATCGGACAAAGTGAACAACTCATCGTCCACCTTGCCGAAAAAGCGTACTAAAATAGGCTTGAACTCTTTCTGAAACAGGGAGCGGCACTCGGCTACCAAAACTCCGATTTTGACATGCTGAGCCCGACTAGCCGCGTTGAAGTCGATGACTTTCCTTTCAGCGTTCATGGCGCACTCTCCAGATAACGATTCGTTTAGGACACGACGGGTTGCTTATTGTGGTTAGCGCAACGTTGGGCTTAAGCTTAATCTCGCCCTTTGGAGCAAGCCGTGATTGAAATCGCAAAATGGCAAACGAGGCGGAAAGGATTTACCAAAAAAGAGAAATGATTGACAAAACGGGAACAAATTGGACGATCCGGGGCGGTTGGCTAAAGTCCGTCAAACAAGTCCCCAGTCCCAACCAGGATGAACGCCCCTCGGGAGAAATATCCCTCTTGGTGATTCATTGCATCAGCCTTCCTCCGGGCGAGTTCGGCGGCACCTATGTGGATCGGCTATTCACCAACCGGCTCGACTTCAACGGTCATCCCTATTTCGCCGAGATCGCCGGTCTCAAGGTTTCGGCCCATCTGCTGATCGACCGACGCGGACACGCCACGCAATACGTTCCGTTTCACCGCCGCGCCTGGCATGCGGGCGTGTCGTGCTTTCAGGGGAGGGAGTGCTGCAACGATTTCTCCATCGGTATCGAGTTGGAAGGCGTCGAGACCTCTCCTTACACCGATGCCCAATATGCCACGCTGGGCAGGGTCATCCACACTTTACTGGAGACCTATCCCGAACTTTCCCCGAATCGCATCGTCGGCCACAGCGACATCGCGCCGGGACGGAAGATCGATCCGGGACCCGGCTTCGATTGGAAGCGCTTGAGCTACCTTCTCCGAAGCCGGGCTGAAAGAAGATGTCAAGAATCTTGATCTTCCAGTAATTCCGGCCGACTGGCCTGCTGTTCTCCATCGACTTCGACCACGTAATCGAAATCCTCCTGGGCGTAGCGTTCGTTGAGCCGCCCCAGAATATAACGGACCACCTTCATATCGTCGTTGGGGCCTTGAATATAGCAGGGCTTCCCTTCGCGACCATATTCGTATTCGGTTTCACATTGGGCCGGATCGGCGTCTCCGAACAGTTTTTCCGCCCGCCAATAGTCCTCGGCCGGCTCGAAACCCACCTCCTCGGCATAGGCCACCGCGCCTTGCAGAAGCTTGCGCGCGCAGCACGGATCGACCGGCTTGATACCCTGTTCTTCATGGGTCTTGGTCAACATCGGCTTGAGCTTGCCCAGATAATCGGCCTTGCGCATGACGGTGAAAAACGCCTCCTTGACGCCCAGGCAATAAACGTCCACCACGAAAGCGCTGACCGCCACCTCGGCGTAAGAGGTTTCCCGGGCGAACAGCACGCTTCCCATGCCTACTTCATAAACGCTGTCGCCCAGCAGACAATCGAGCACTGGATACTCGATATATTTTTCCGGTCGGAGGCCCTTGCCTTGCCCCTTGTTTCTGGTCGTCGCCTTTTGCTTGCGCTTTTGCACCTTGCGTTGCAATTTCTTTTGCCGTCTCTTCGCGTCAACTGCCATTGTGTTCCTCACCTATACGCGTTTCCATCGGTCGCCGCCAACCATGCCAGAGAAGCAGCGCCACTCCTACGGTAATCGCCGCATCGGCCAGATTGAAAGCGGGCCAGTGCCAGTGGCGATAATACACATCCAAAAAGTCGATCACATACCCGTGCCAGGCGCGATCGATGAAATTACCCAGCGCACCGCCCAGAATCAACGCCAATCCGGCGGCCTGAATGCGCTCGTCGTCCTTCAGTCGCCACATCCAAATCAAAATGACGATGCTCGCCGCCACCGCCAGCCCCAGAAAAAACCAGCGCTGCCAACCCCCGGCACCGGCCAGAAAGCTGAACGCCGCGCCGGTATTGTGGACCCGGGTCAAACGGAAAAACGGCAAGATTTCGATACTCTCGTGCAGCCGGAGGATCGCCGTTACCCACAACTTGGTGAGTTGATCGAGGCACACCACGACCGCCGTCAATGCCAGCCAACGAATTTTACCCCGACCGATCACCCCTTACTCCTGATTCAAAGATTCTAATCAAAAGGTCTGCGGGTATCCGGTTGGAAGGTCTTCGCGGCAAGACAAATCGGCAGGAAAGCCGATTTGGACGCACTTTAGTGCGCGCAAAGCGTGCAAGCCATGGATGGCGAAGCATCAATGCCGCGATGAAGCCCCCACGGAGGGGGTTCACGGCGTCCTCCCAACCGGATACCCGCAGACCGACACCCTAAGCATAGCGTCGGCTTTCCCCCGAACCGGCCACATTTTCCACGCACCGCCCGCAAATCTCGGGATGATCGGGATGGCTGCCCACATCGCTGCGGCGATGCCAGCAACGGATGCACTTGGGATGGGAAGACGGCTCGGCCAGAATTTTCAGATGCGCGATCTCTTCCGCCGGTTCGGCGCCGGCCGGTGCTTCCGCCAACGGCCGCACTTCGGCTTGGGAAGTGATCAAAACGAAGCGCAACTCGTCTTCCAATCGGGTCAACAAGTCATAGTATTCGCCTTCGCAGTAGATGGTCACCTCGGCTTCCAGGGAAGCGCCGATACCCCCGCGTTCACGCAGTTTCTCCAATTCTTTGGAAACCTCTTCGCGCACCGCGATCAGTTCGTCCCAAAACTTCCGGTTGAGGGGAAACGCCTCCGGCAGGGATTCAAGACCTTCATACCAGGTGGCGAGAAAAACCGAAGCCTCTCGCTCCCCCGGAAGGCACTCCCAGATCTCCTCGGCGGTAAAACTCAAGATGGGCGCCAACCAGCGTACGAGCGCCTCGGCAATCCGATACATGGCGGTCTGGGTCGAACGCCGGGCGAGGCTGTCTTCCTGACAGGTGTACTGGCGGTCCTTGATGATATCCAGATAAAAACCGCCCATATCCACCGCGCAGAAATGGTGCACCTTTTGATAGACCTGGTGGAACTGATAGTTCTCGTATGCCCGAATCACTTCCTGTTGGAGCAGCCAAGCCCGATCCACCGCCCAGCGGTCGAGCGGCAACATATCCTCGTAGGTCACCGTGTGACGAGCCGGATCGAAGCCGGTCATATTGCCAAGCAGATAACGGGCGGTATTGCGCAGACGCCGATAACCATCGGCGGTGCGCTTCAAGATTTCATCCGATACCGCCATCTCGCCGCGATAATCGGTGGCCGACACCCAAAGTCTCAGCACATCGGCGCCGAGCCTGTCCATGACGGTTTGGGGCGCGACCACGTTGCCGCGGGATTTGGACATCTTGTAGCCCTTCTCGTCCACGGTGAAGCCGTGGGTCAATACCGTGCGGTAAGGCGCCCGGTCATTGATCGCCACCGAAGTCAGCAGGGACGATTGGAACCAGCCGCGATGCTGATCCGAACCTTCCAGATAGATATCCGCCGGGAAGCCCAGTTCGCCGCGGCGGCCGAGAACGCATTCGTGGGTGACCCCCGAATCGAACCACACATCCAGGATGTCGGTGGTCTTTTCATAATGATCGGCCTCGTCCCCCAAAAGCTCCCGGGAATCCAGCTCGAACCAAGCGTCGACACCGCCGGTTTCCATCCGTCGGGCCACTGCTTCGATCAACTCGACGGTGCGCGGGTGGGGCTCGCCGGTCTCCTTGTGAACGAACACGGCAATCGGCACCCCCCAATTACGCTGGCGCGAGATGCACCAGTCGGGCCGGTTTTCCACCATCGACTCGATCCGTGCCTGCCCCCAGTCGGGGATCCAACCCACCTTCTTAATCTCTTCCAGTCCGCCTTGGCGCAGCCCGTCCCTGTCCATCACGATGAACCACTGGGAAGTCGCGCGGAAGATGATAGGGGTCTTATGCCGCCAGCAATGGGGGTAGCTGTGCTCGATCACTTCCTCGTGCAGGAGCGCGCCCTCCCCTTTGAGCATCTCGATCACGTGATCGTTGGCGGTGAACACGTGTTCGCCGGCGAATAGCTCGGTTCCGGGCAAGAAACGGCCGTCTCCGCCGACGGGATTGTCCACCGGCAGATCGTATTCCCGACCCACGGCATAGTCTTCCTGACCGTGGCCGGGGGCGGTGTGGACCGCGCCGGTGCCGGCCTCCAGAGTGACGTGTTCCCCCAGGATAATCGGCACCTTGCGGGCATAGAAAGGATGCTGCAGTTTCACCCCCTTCAGATCCCGGCCTCGGCAATAGGCGATCACCCGATACGACTCGATCCCGTAACGGGCCATCACGTTCTTGAGCAGCCCCTCGGCCACCAGGAGACGCTCCGAGCCGTGCTCTCCGTCGCACTGAACCAAGGCGTACTCCAGCTCCGAATGCAGAGCGACCGCTTGGTTGGCGGGCAGGGTCCAAGGGGTGGTCGTCCAGATGACGACGGATACCGGCCCCTCGCCGGGGTGCCCCGGGACGTGATGGCAACGTTCCAAAAAGGCAATCTCGTCCGCCACCTTAAAGCGCACGTCGATGGCGGGAGAACGTTTGTCTTCATATTCCACTTCCGCTTCCGCCAACGCCGATCCGCAATCGGTACACCAGTAGACCGGCTTGGCTCCGCGGCCGACATGCCCGCGGGCGTAGATTTTGCCCAATGCCCGTAGAATATCCGCCTCGAATTCGGGCGCCATGGTCAGGTAGGGATGATCCCAGTCCCCCAGGCCGCCGAGGCGGATAAAATCTTCGCGCTGCAGATCCACCTGCGATCGGGCATATTCGCGGCAGGCTTTCCGAAACTCCGCGGGAGACACCTTGACCCCGGCTTTGCCGACCTTCTTTTCCACCATCAGCTCGATGGGCAGACCGTGACAATCCCAGCCCGGCACATAGGGGGCATCGAAACCGCTCAAGGTTTTGGACTTGACGATAAAATCCTTGAGGATCTTGTTGACCGCATGGCCGATATGAATCGGACCGTTGGCGTACGGAGGGCCATCGTGAAGGACAAACTTGGGACGTCCGGCGAAATGCTCGCGGACTTTCCGGTACAGATCCATCGTCCGCCAACGGGTGACTCTCTCCGGCTCGCGCTTGGCCAGATTGGCGCGCATGGGAAAATCGGTCTTGGGTAAGTTCAGCGTATGTTTGTAATCCATCAATTCTTCCCAGATCTAAGGAATCTCTAAAGGTGGATAGCCTATTCCTTTGTGTTTTTTTCAAGCAACATCCTGGCCTTGGCCGCATCCTGTCGAATTTGCTCGGTCAGCGCTTCTACCGAGGCAAAACGCATTTCCTCGCGTAGTTTGTGATGAAAGCAAACTTCCAAATAGCGACCGTACAGATCGCCGTCGAAGTCGAACAAATGCACTTCCAAGAGCACCCGATTGCTCCCGTCCACGGTGGGGCGCACCCCCACGTTGGCGACCCCGGGCCAGGGGCGGTCGTCCACGCCCTTCACGGTGACGGCGAACACACCGCTAATAGGGGTCTTGCGGCGCTGCGGATTGAGATTGGCGGTGGGGAACCCCAAACTCCGTCCTTGCCTGCGGCCGGCGACCACCCGGCCGCACATGGAATAATGCCGCCCCAGCATACGTGCCGCCAGGTCCATATCCCCGGCCTCCAACGCCTCGCGAATCCGGGTACTGCTGACCCGCATGCCACCCACCTCGACAGTGGGCGTGGCGCTGACTTCGAATCGATAGCGGACGCCGGCCGCCTCGAGCAGAGCGAAATCCCCTTCGCGGTTGCGACCGAAACGGAAATCATCCCCCACCACCAGATACTTCACCCCCAGTCCTTTGGCGAGCACTGTTTCGATGAAATCCCAAGCCGGAAGGTTGGCCAAGTAACGATTGAAACGCAACAATAACACTTGGTCCACCGGCAATTCCCTCAAATGCATCGCCTTCTCGCGCAGACGGGTCAGGCGTGCCGGCGCCCTTCCCCCAAGGAAATACTCCAATGGTTGGGGTTCGAACAATATCACCGTCACCGGCCACTCCAATTGCTCACCTTGGCGAGCGAGGGCTCGAATCAGATGCTGGTGGCCCAGATGCACCCCGTCGAAATTGCCGATGGTGGCCACGGTACCCGGCGGCGGGGGACGATGCAAGGTTCGGATCAAGCGTATTCCGGCAGTCGCAAGTGAAGCGGGCATTTTAACAAAATCGTCTCTCTTACTGAGGCGGAAGGGTTAAATCCAGTGGTCGGCCATCGTCGAACGCTTCCCACACCGCTAATAAGCGGTTGAATAGTATAATTACAAAAATTCGCATTCCGGGGAAACTTATGCTCGCTCCCGCGCTGGAACGCAGACGCCTGTTGTTGCTTTTTCTACTGTATCTCGGCTTTGTCGTTTATGGCAGTCTGATTCCCTTTGAGCTTCGTCCCTTGACCCTCGATCAGGCGATCGCCCGATTTCACAACATCGCATATTTAAACTTGGGTGCTGCCTCCCGGGCCGACTGGATTGCCAATATCGTCCTCTATGTCCCGCTCGCCTTTCTCGGCTGCGGTGCCTTATTGGGGTTGCGTCAAACCCACCGGGAATCCGCCGCTATCCTCGTCTTTGTATTTGCATTCTGCATAGCGCTGGCAGTGGCCGTGGAATTTACCCAACAGTTTTTTGCCCCCCGGACCGTCTCCCTCAACGACTTGCTGGCGGAGACTCTCGGTACCGCCGCAGGTATTGGGTTGTGGTTGTTCGGTCGCCGCCATATCGTTTGGCTTCTGGATTCTTTTACTCGCGGCGGTCGAGAATCGGTGCAAGGGGCCGCCATTACTTATGCCTTTTTTTATTTCATTCTAGCCTTATTTCCCTACGATTTCGTGGTCTCCGGCGATGAACTGCTGTCCAAATTGGCCTCTGCCAACGTCGGTTGGGTAATCGCCCCGGCCTGCGGCGGCATTCATTACGTCGCCCGATTGATCGGAGAACTTGTGGCAATTGCCCCGCTCGGTCTGTTACTGATTCTAATCAGACCTTATTTCGCATATCGGTATCTTTTTTTTATCGGCCTAGGTTTCGGCTTGGGGCTGGAAATTCTCCAGATTTTCCTCATTTCCGGAACCGCTCAGGGGGCATCCGCTTTAATGCGCGGAATTGGGTTGTTTGCCGGCGGCATGACGGGGCAACTTATGCTCCGCTGGGGGGTGGATACCATGGCGCATCTGCTGCGCCGGACAATTCCTTTATTTGCTCTGCCTTATATTCCGACCCTGGCCGCCGTCAACGGCTGGTTTACTTCCTCCTGGCTTTCCTTGCCCCAGGGACTGGCAAAAATTGCCGGTTTGCGTTTCATCCCTTTTTATTATCACTATTTCACCTCCGAACCGACCGCCATGGCCAGCTTGCTCGCCAATGCGGCCATGTACGCTCCGATAGGGGTGGCGCTTTGGGCTTGGCGACGCAGCAGCCGCCTGCCGGATCGGGGAGGGGCAAAGCCTGCCGCCCTCGCTGCTGCCGGGTTGGCGCTCCCTTTGGAAATGGGAAAATTATGGCTGGAAGGCCGGCATCCGGATTTGAGCAATCTTCTCATCGCTGCCGCTTCCACCGCTTTCAGTTACAGCTTGGCAGCATGGTTGGGAAGGATAACGAGTGGAAATACCCGCCCAACCGTTGTCGAAATCAAACCGTCCGCGCCACCATGCGCCCGCACCATTCAGCTACCTTCCGCCATAGCGATTTTCTTCGGCGCAGTTGTGTTGGTCGTAGCGATTGCCAGTTTCTGGCTCTCGCCTCTCTCAATGGCTTGGTTTGTCGGTCTACTGAGCTACGCACTCATCCTTTGGCGTTATCCGCTTGCCTGGTTATTCGCCATACCCGCGCTGCTGCCAACCTTGGACTTTGCTTCGAATCATGGCCGCCTTTACTTGGACGAGTTCGACTTGGTGGTGCTGCTCACCTTGGCTGTGATTCCGCTTCGCCTTGGCGGTTTTCCATTACGTCCCTGGCCAAATGTCTTTTTAAAGACGGCGTACGTATTGCTATGGTTGAGCTGGATTTTTGCCACCTATCACGGCTTGAAAACCGCCATCAAAACCCCGACTTTACCCAGCTCCCATTCACCCTTCATGGCCTGGCAAGTGGGCAAGGGATTGCTCTGGGCTCTACTGCTTGTCCCTTTGTTGCGCCGGATTCCTGAAACGGATCTTCCCCGAGCCAGAAGCCTTGTATGCTATGGCTTGCTAACTTCCTTGGCGATAGTAGTCGGAGTGGTTTGGTGGGAACGTTACCTGTTCGTGGGGCTGATCAATTTCGAAAGCGTCTTTCGTGTCACCGGAACATTCTCCAACATGCAAACCGGAGGCGCCTATATTGAAGCCTTCCTGGCCTTCGCCTTTCCATTTTTAGTGATATGGGCACTGACCCAACCTCACTGGTTGGCTCGATTAGCCGGAATCGTGCTCGGAGGAATGACCGGCTACGCCATGCTGGTCACCTTTTCACGCGGCGGCTACGCCGGCATGGCAGTTGGACTGTTGACGGTCGTCATCGGTACCGCATGGAGACACGCCGGAAAATCTCGCCGTTGGATGGCTCCCGCCATCTCGGGAATGATCATGGCGGCAGTGGCCGTTCCGATTGTCGGCGAAGGCTTCGCCCGTTACCGCCTGGAACGTTCGGCCGAAGATCTGGACACTCGATTGCGGCATTGGCGCCAGGCCTTGGCACTGACCGATCAATCATGGTTGGCACAACTTACCGGAACCGGATTTGGGCGCTACCCCACCCATTATTTGCTTTACGCCGACTACAATGAACCGCCGGGCGGATACGCCATTCGAGACGAGGAAGGCAATCGTTATTTGCACCTGTTACCGGGCGAGTCGGTCTATTTGGACCAACAGGTGGCGATGGCGCCGTTCACTCGTTACCGCTTAAACGCCCGCGTCCGCGTACAGAACCCAGGAGACGGCCTGACCGTCCCGATATGCGAAAAAGCGCTTCTCTATTCCTTCCAGTGCCAGTGGTTCAAGCTCACCCCGGACTCGCCTCCCGACGCTTGGAAGCGAATGGAAATCAGCCTGAACTCCGGCAGCCTCGGTAGTGGAGGCCCTTGGCCTCACCGCCCGGTCAAACTATCCCTATATAACGCGGGCGACCATCCCATCGATGTTGACGATATTAGCTTCAGCGATCGCGCTGGTCGAAAACTGATTGAGAACGGCAGTTTCCAACAAGGCATCAATCACTGGCTGTTCGTCACCGATCGGGATCTCGCCTGGCACATCCATCAAGCGGGAATCGAAGTCTATTTCGCCCAAGGCTGGCTCGGCTTGATCGCCTTGGCATTGCTGCTTTTCGGTACCGTCAGGATTCTGATCCCGAACTGGCGGCACGGCCAATCTTGGGCGCTAGCGTTCGGGGGAGGGCTGGCGGGGTTTGTCACCGTCAGCTTGCTGGGCAGCACAATGGACGCGGCGCAGAGTATGTTGTTGTTTTATTTTCTAATTTATTGTGCAATTTGGCTAACGAAGTTAGCCAAATCAACCCATGGTTAACCTTTCTCTTGCTGTCAAGAATTTTTACGGATTTCTTGCTTTAGCAATAGAATTCGAACAAAAGAATCTCAAGCCACTGATATTAAATTAATTTTTGTTTTGGCGTTATTTTTGCCTTTTAAAATTAACCATCAAAAATTTAAGGGGGCTCCATGAAAATTCACCTTCCTGTAACGGCAGATATCATCTTATTGTCCTTGGTTAGTAGTGCTGCCATGGCAACGTCTTGTACCGGTCAACCCATGAGTGAGACAGAAATTCTCAATACTCTGAACAGCCGCTCAATCGTTGCCATCAACCTAGATACAGGAGAAGAATGGAAAGAAGAACATTGCCCCAATGGAAAGCTTTATAAGGTAGGCGACCCAAAAAATCTAGCCGTGGACCCCAGAGCCCTAAAAGGAAGCTGGAGCACCTCGAGCATAAACATTAACTCTACAAGTTCAATAGGTTTAGTAAGTTATACCTACGATAGCCAGAATCCCTTAACCTACACATTCACTATGTTTAAGGACAACACGACCATCATGTTCTGCAGCCTAGGTCTCAACCCTCAACAAGTCGGGGTCATCCAGAGCACTGGCGGATTGTCTGGAAGTTGCTAACAGGATTCAAAGCCATGAAAAATAAATACAAATTGTCGTTGCCATTGTTGTTCACATGTATCATTTGGTTAGCTCCTGCAAACTTGGTCAAGGGCATGCCGGTCACCATCGACAATGGTACTCCAGATCTGATAGATGCAAAGCCCAGTGATTTTGATTACACACCTTCTTTATTCGGCCTTCAAAAACAAAGCGCCGATGACTTCTTGCTGACAGATGAGACCACCATAAACAGCATAGAATGGTGGGGAATTTACTTTTCATCCAACACTGCCTCAGCTAGCGACAACTTCACCATCCGCATCTTCCCTGATACCGCCGGCGTTCCGGCCAGTACAACTTCGATTTCCCCTTTGATCGGGACCTTGACCCAGACTGATACCGGCGACGACTTTACCGTTTCTTCATTATTTTTCAATGGTACTTTTGATGTATACAAATACTCACTGACATTGGATACCCCGCCCAACCTGGCCACAGGCTCCTACTGGTTATCCATCGTAAATGACACCACAAACGAAATCGACGACTGGTTCTGGTCGACCTCCAATGCCAGCGGAAACGCCCACGGTAGGGTTAACGATGGTGACTCATGGACATTCGGCATCGGTAACGAGATGGCCTTTAACCTTCAAGGTTCTGTCACTTCGAACACAACCAATCCGGTTCCAGAACCTAGCATTCTGACCCTTATCTCTTTGGGATTGCTTGCGATTCGGCGCCGTTTGTTTTCTTCCTGACTCAATCCCGGCCCTCCGTAATCTCTACGAAGAGCCGGGCCTTGCGGCCACCCCCGACACATGCCTCAGCCGCAGACCAACCAAGAGAAGGCCGCCGCCATAGACCACTCCTCCCAGACCGATCCACAGAACCAGTTGTCCCAGCCGAGTTTCTAGATTCAGATTCTCCCAATCCAGATTTTCTGTGCCGTAATACAGTACCGCTGCCATCACCCCATTCGCCACGATCACTCGCAGCAAAAACAACCACCAGCCCTTGGCCGGCCGGTACACCTCCTCCTTGCGCAGGCGTTTGAAAAGCAAGCCGGCATTAAGCGTCGCCGCCAGGGAAGTGGCCAGGGCCAAACCCGCATGAGCCAGATAGCCGATCAGGCTGAGGTTGAGAATCAAATTGGCAAGCATCGCATACACCCCGAAACGAACCGGCGTCCGGGTATCCTGCCGGGAAGTAAAACCCGGCACTAGAATTTTGACGAGGATGAATCCGATCAAACCGATCGTATAGGCCATCAAACTGAGGCTGGCCATGTGAACATCGTGGGCGGTGAAGGAACGGTATTGAAACAGGGTCGCCAAAATCGGCTCGGCCAATACGAATAATCCCACCGCCGCCGGTAGTCCGATCAGCGCCACCCAGCGCAATCCCCAATCGATGGCGGTGGAAAACGATTCCCTCCGACCGGCGACCCAATCCTTGGAAAGGTTGGGCAGAATCACCGTCGCCAGCGCAATGCCGAATACCCCCAGAGGAAATTCAACCAGTCGGTCGGAATAATACAGCCAGGAAATACTGCCGGAAGGCAGAAAGGAAGCCAGCAGGGTATCGATGAGGAGATTGATCTGGGTCACCGACACCCCGAACAGCGCCGGCAACATGAGTTTGAGAATCTTGCGCACGCCGGGATCGTGAAAGCCGTAACGGAGGCGCGGCAACAACTTCAAGCGCCAAAGCGGAGGAAACTGGAACACAAGTTGCGATACACCGGCGGCAAATACCCCCCAAGCCAAGGCGGTAATCGGCTCGGGCAGCCGAGGTGCGAGCCAGAGAGCGGCGGATATCAGACACAGATTCAACAAGACCGGGGTGAAGGCGGGTACCGCGAAGCGGTTAAACGTGTTGAGAATGCCGCCGGCCAGCGCGGTGGAGGAAATGAAAAACAAATAAGGAAAGGTAATCCTCAGCATATCCACGGCCAGTTCATATTGCGAACCGGCCCAAGCGAACCCCGGCGCAAATACCAGAATGATCCACGGCGCCCCGATCACGCCGAACAATGATACCGCCATCAGCACCAGCGCCAGGGAACCGGCGGTGCGATTGAGAAATGCCTTGAGAATGACCCGCCCGCGATTTTCCTTATATTCGGCCAATACCGGTACGAACGCCTGCGAGAAAGCGCCCTCGGCGAATAGGCGGCGGAAGAAATTGGGAATCTTGAACGCCACGAAGAAAGCGTCCGTGGTGGCATCGGCCCCGAAAATCATCGCGATGACCACATCCCGAACAAACCCCAAGACCCGGGAAACCATCGT
This sequence comes from Methylohalobius crimeensis 10Ki, assembly GCF_000421465.1. Classification (NCBI taxonomy): domain Bacteria; kingdom Pseudomonadati; phylum Pseudomonadota; class Gammaproteobacteria; order Methylococcales; family Methylothermaceae; genus Methylohalobius; species Methylohalobius crimeensis. The sequence goes on along the minus strand of NZ_ATXB01000001.1, from coordinate 763,743 downwards.
CATTCCGCCGACAACGGCGGTGGACTGGAACAATCTGCCGCTCAAGAAAACGCACTCCCCTACATTTGCACAAAAGTGGAAAGTATACGCCCCGAAATTCCGCATCAATAGCCATCCCTGTTAATATAATTGGATTTTGCATCGCATTTTCGAGGAAGATCCGTCATGCCCGTTAGCACCGATCGCGACGATATCGAGCAATACCTGAAGACCCTGACCGAAGACCTGGAACACGGCAAAGAACAGGAACTTAAACAGCTCCTGCAAGCATTGACGCCGGCGGAAATCGCCGATCTGTTGGAAGCGCTTGCGCCCGCCACCCGCTTGACCGTCTGGCGTTTATTGCCCGCCGATACCGGCGGGGCAATCCTCGTAGAACTGCACGACGAGGTCCGCGTCGGCTTGATCAAAGCCATCGAAAAAACCAACCTGGAAGATCTGGTCCAGGCAGCGGGCACGCTGGATCCGGACGATCTGGCCGATATCGCCAGGGAACTGCCGGAGCAAGTTCGCGAGCAGGTTATTCAAACCCTGAGCCAAATCGATCGCAACCGACTGGAGCGAATTCTGTCCTATCCGGAGGGTTCGGCCGGCAGCTTGATGCACACCGACGCGATCACGGTACGCTCCGGTGTCACCCTGGATGTGGTCCTGCGATACCTGCGCCGCCGCGGAGCGCTGCCGGACCTGACGGATACCCTGTATGTGGTGGACCGCAGTGATCGATTGGTGGGGACCTTAACCCTATCCACCCTGATCACCGGCGATCTGCAAAAAACCGTGCAGGAGCTGATGACCACCGAAGTGGACACCATTACCGCCCAGCTCCCCGCCTCGACGGTGGCGGTGCAATTCGAGCACCATGACTGGGTATCGGCCCCGGTAGTGGACGAAAACGGCGTTCTCCTGGGCCGAATTACCGTGGACGACGTGGTGGACGTCATCCGCGACGAAGCGGATCATACCTTCATGAGCCGGGCCGGCTTGAGCGAAGAAACCGACATGTTCGCACCGGTTCAAGAAAGCGCCAAGCGGCGTGCGGTATGGCTGGGCGTCAATCTGGTCACGGCCATCCTGGCCGCGAGTGTCATCGATCTGTTCGAGGAGACCATCCAAAAAGACGTGGCCTTGGCGGTCCTGATGCCGATCGTCGCCAGCATGGGCGGAATCGCCGGCACCCAAACCCTCACCGTGGTCATTCGCGGCTTGGCATTGCGCCAGGTGGGCACCACCAACCTCTTCGCGCTGTTGAACCAGGAAGTCGCGGTCGCATTTCTGAACGGCGTGGGTTGGGCGATTATCGTGGGGCTCATCGCGAGTATTTGGTTTCAAACCTTCTATGTCGGCTTTTTGATCGCTTTGGCCATGGTCATCAATCTGCTTTGCGCCGCGCTGGCCGGCGTGACCATTCCCATGGCGCTGGACAAAGTAGGGATCGATCCGGCTCTGGCCGGCGGGGTGATGCTCACCACCGTGACCGACGTGGTGGGCTTCATGGCCTTCCTGGGCTTGGCGACCTGGTGGCTGGCTTAGAACCGAATATTGGCGCATTCCAATGAGGATAGATACTTAAAACATTCACTGGAGTGCTTATGGGCATTGGAAAATTCTTCATCATTGTAGGCGGCATCCTCGTGGTGATGGGACTGATCCTCGCCTACGCACCGGGACTTTTCAATTGGTTCGGACGACTACCGGGCGACATTCGCATTCAGGATGAGCATAAATTCATCTTCATTCCCATCACCTCCATGATTATCGTCAGTCTGCTATTGACTTTGATCATCAACTTGTTTTTCCGGCGGTAATCGCCAATCGCGGGGAACGAGATTGCAGCCGAATCGCCGCCCCGGGACCTATCTGCTCTGGTTGCGCAGCGAATCGGAGGGCGAATGCCGAATCGGCAGACTCGGCCAACTGATGCTGACAAAAGGCTACTACGCTTACGTGGGCAGCGCGCTGGGTCCCGGCGGTCTGGCCGCCAGAATCAAGCATCACCTGGCTCCGATCCGGCGCCCCCACTGGCATATCGACCACCTGCGACGAGCGGTTCAAGTCAGTGAAATTTGGTATGCCGAAGGGACCCAACGACTTGAGCATCAGTGGGCCGCAAAGCTGCACCGGCTCCCGGAAAGCCGACTGGCCCTACCCGGCTTCGGAAGCTCCGATTGCCGCTGCCCGGCGCATTTGTTTCAATTTCGGGATTTGCCTCCGAAGCGGCTCCTTTCCCTGGAGTCCGAAACAGGGCTGCATGTTGGAAAGTGTCCTGATAGGCCGCGGCGCAATGAAGTTCAGGCGGCCTGGACGGGAATGGCGTGACCGGTTCGAACGACGCGGTTGCGCTCGTCGAGGTAAAGCAAATCGGGGCGGTAATCGGCAAGCTCATTTTGATCGAGCGCCGCATAAGCGCAGATAATGATCATATCGCCGGGAGCGGCCCGTCTGGCCGCCGCACCGTTGACGGAAATCACGCCCGAGCCGGCTTCGGCCCGAATCACATAGGTCACGAAGCGCTCACCGTTGTTGACGTTGTAAACGTGAATCTGCTCATATTCGCGAATCCCCGCCCGCTCCAGCAAATCGCTGTCAATGGCGCAAGAACCTTCGTACAGCAATTCGGAATGAGTCACCCGGGCCTGATGGAGCTTCGCCTTTAGCATGGTTACGTGCATAGTCGGCATATACTCGGGTTGATGCAAGTAGGCAAATTATCCCGCATTCCCGGCTTCTCTTCAAGGTTCCCTCTCTCTATGCAACAGTGATCATCAATTGACTTATCCCAATTCCAGGGAGAAAATGAATAATTTTTTGGAACAGCCTTTTTGGGAACCGCCACGCGCCATGACAAATTCCTCGGACATCGTCGTTCAAATCCGCGACCTGGTGTTTTCGCGCGGGCGCCGCAAGATCTTCGACGGCGTGGACCTGAATATTCGGCGCGGCTCGGTGACTTCCATCATGGGGCCTTCCGGCACCGGCAAGACGACCCTGCTCAAGCTCATCGGCGGCCAATTGCGGCCCGACACCGGCAGCATCGTGGTGGACGGTCAGGAGGTTCCCGCACTCTCGCGCGGGCATCTGTATGAAGTGCGCCAACGCATCGGAATGCTGTTCCAAAGCGGCGCGCTGCTCACCGATCTGAGCGTGTTCGAAAACGTCGCTTTCCCCTTGCGCGAGCACACCGATCTGCCCGAAACCATGATCCGCACGCTGGTTCTCATGAAGCTGGAAGCAGTGGGGCTTCGCGGCGCCCATCGCTTGATGCCGTCGGAACTGTCCGGCGGGATGGCGCGGCGGGTGGCCTTGGCCCGGGCGATCGCCTTGGACCCCATGATGATCCTGTACGACGAGCCGTTCACCGGCCAGGATCCCATCTCCATGGGTATCCTGGTGAAATTGATCCGCACCCTCAACGATGCCCTGGGACTGACCAGCATCGTCGTTTCCCACGACGTTCGGGAGGCCGCCTCGATTTCCGACTACATTTACGTGCTCTCGGGGGGGCACGTGGTGGGCGAAGGCCCGCCCGAGGAACTGGAAAAGGCTTCGTCCCCCTGGGTCGATCAATTTCTCCACGGACTTCCCGACGGCCCCGTCCCCTTTCACTATCCCGCTCCCGAGTATGGCGAGGATTTAATTCAATGTTAGGCGCACTGGAAAAACTGGGACACACCACCCTGTCGAGCTTCGCCAAAGTCGGTCGGGCAAACCTGTTTTTTCTCCAAGCCCTGACCGGTAGCCCGGATCTGTTGCGCCGGCCGGGGCTTTTGATTCATCAAATATACGCGGTCGGGGTACTAAGCATCCTGCTGATCTCCCTCTCCGGTTTGTTCGTCGGCATGGTGCTGGGCCTTCAGGGCTACAATGTCTTATCCGATTTCGGTGCCGAAGAATCCCTCGGTGTCATGGTGGCCGCTTCCTTGGTGCGGGAGTTGGGACCGGTGGTGACCGCGCTGCTGTTCTCGGGGCGAGCCGGTTCCGCCTTGACCGCCGAAATCGGCCTGATGAAAGCCACGGAACAATTGTCGGGCATGGAAATGATGGCGGTCGATCCCATGCGCCGGGTCATTACGCCCCGGCTCTACGCCGGCATCCTCTCCATGCCGCTACTGGCCGGATTGTTCACCTATATCGGGGTTTACGGCGGTTATTTCGTGGGGGTGAGCCTTCTCGGCGTCGACGAAGGCTCGTTCTGGTCCCAAATGCAGGCCACCATCGATTTTCAGGAAGACATCATCAACAGCATCGTCAAAAGCCTGGTGTTCGGGGTCATCGTAACCTGGATCGCGGTATTCGAGGGCTACGACGCCATCCCCACCTCCGAAGGGGTAAGCCGCGCCACCACTCGTTCGGTAGTGTATTCCGCCTTTGCGATTCTGGGATCGGATTTCATCCTCACCGCGCTGATGTTCGGAGAATAATATGACCAAAACAAGAATCATCGAAATCTGGGTTGGCCTGTTCGTCGCCGCCGGCCTGGCCACCTTGTTTATGCTCGCCATGAAAGTCAGCAATTTGACTGAATTCCGCGACATGGACCAAGGCTATCGATTGCTGGCCAAATTCCGGAACATCGGCACCCTGAAAATCCGCGCCCCGGTCAAGACCGCCGGCGTGGTGATCGGCCGGGTGGCGGACATCCGCTTGGACCAGGATCGCTACGAAGCCGTCGTCGAAATGCAAATCACCAACCCCGAGTACAAGTTACCCGAAGATACCATCGCCAGCATCTACACCTCGGGCTTGCTGGGGGAGCAATACATCGCCCTGGAGCCGGGCGGAAGCTTCGATTACCTCAAACCGGGCGATGAGATCGAAATCACTCAACCGGCCCTCGTCCTGGAAGAGTTGATCGGTAAATTCATGGTCAAAACCACCGAGAACAGCGGTACCAATGAGTAAAATTTCGCGCCGCAATCCCTCGAATGTGCGCCTCGAGAACACCGGCCCAGGCCAGATGAAAGTCGAAGGAGATCTGATCTTCGCCACCGCGACCGCGCTTTGGAAGATTTCCCAACGCCGAATGGCCGCCGCTGGCGGCGATATCACCATCGATCTGGCCGGGGTCCGCCGCGCCGACAGCGCGGGGCTTGCCCTGCTGGTGGAATGGCTGCGTCTCGCCCAGCGGCAAAATCGGCGAATCCATTTTGCCCACCTCCCCAAGCAACTCCTGACCATGGCCAAAACCTACGACCTGGAGTCATTGCTGCCCATCGCCCATGGATAAATTGGTCATATCCGGCAACCGTCGATTGGAAGGCGAGGTCCGCATTTCCGGAGCGAAAAACGCCGCCCTGCCGATTCTGGCCGCAGCCCTGTTGGCGCAAACGCCGGTGGCTGTGGACAACGTCCCCGAGCTGCACGACATTACCACGATGCTCGAGTTGCTGCGCGGTTTGGGGGCCGCCTCCCGTTGGCACAACGACACCAGCGTGGAGATCAATGCCACCCACCTGAACAACCCACTCGCTCCTTACGAGTCGGTCCGCACCATGCGCGCCTCGATTCTGGTTCTGGGCCCGCTGCTGGCCCGTTGCGGCGAAGCCTTGGTCTCTCTGCCCGGCGGTTGCGCCATCGGCGCCCGACCGGTGGACCTGCATCTAAAAGGCCTCGCCGCCCTGGGAGCGGACATCCGCATGGAAGGCGGCTATATCCACGCCCGCGCCCGGCGTCTCAAGGGCTGCCGGCTGGTGCTCGACCAGGTCACCGTCACCGGCACGGAAAACCTGCTCATGGCGGCCGTTCTGGCCCAAGGCAAAACCGTCATCGAAAACGCCGCCCGGGAGCCGGAGGTCACCGATCTGGCCCGTTTCCTGGTGAAGCTGGGGGCGAACATTTCCGGCATCGGCACCGATGTCCTGGAAATTCAGGGGGTGGAGTCCCTAGGCGGCAACCGTCCACGATATACGGTCATGCCCGATCGGATCGAAACCGGCACCTATCTGACCGCCGCCGCGCTAACCTGCGGCCGCATCCGAACCACGCGCACCTGCCCCCAGATTTTGGACGCGGTCTTGGAAAAACTGCATGAAGCCGGGGCGGCCATCGATTCCGGTCCGGATTGGATCGAACTCACCATGTCCGACCGGCCCCGGGCGGTTTCCTTCCGCACCGCCCCCTATCCCGCCTTTCCCACCGACATGCAGGCCCAACTCATGGCCATGAATTGCATCGCGGAAGGGGTGGGCATCATCACCGAAACCATTTTCGAAAACCGTTTCATGCATGTTCTGGAACTGCGCCGCCTGGGCGCCGACATCACCATCGAAGGCCATACCGCCATCTGTTCCGGCAAAAACCGGCTCCAGGGCGCACCGGTCATGGCCACCGATCTGAGGGCCTCGGCCAGTCTGGTGCTGGCCGCTTTGGCCGCGGAAGGTGAAACCGTGATCGATCGCATTTATCATATCGACCGAGGATACGAACACATCGAGGACAAGCTTTCCCGTTTGGGAGCGACCATCCACCGCATTGAAGGATCATCCGTTCCATGTTGACCATCGCTGTCTCGAAAGGCCGCATCTATAAGGAAGCCCTCCCGCTTTTGGCGCAAGCGGGAATCGAGCCGACCTGCGATCCGGACACTTCGCGCAAACTCATCTTGCCCACGTGCCGCGACGACGTTCGTCTGTTGATCATTCGCGCCACCGACGTTCCCACCTACGTGGAATACGGCGCTGCCGACGTGGGCATCGCCGGCAAGGACGTATTGGTGGAACACGGCGCCGGGAGCCTGTACGAACCGTTGGATCTCGGCATCGCCCGCTGCCGCATGATGACCGCCGGCAAAGTGGGAGAAACCTGGGACGCTCGGCGCATCCGGGTGGCCACCAAATACGTCAACACCGCCAAGCGTTATTTCGCCGACCGCGGCATTCAGGCCGAGGTCATCAAGCTTTACGGTTCCATGGAACTCGCCCCTCTGGTGGGCCTGGCCGAATGCATCGTGGATTTGGTGGATACCGGCAACACCCTGCGCGCCAACGGCCTGGAACCGCGCGACTTGATCATGGACATCAGTTCGCGCCTGGTGGTCAACAAGGCGGCGATGAAGATGAAACACGCGCCCCTCAAGCAGCTCATCCGCGACTTGGAGGCGGCGGTCAACCCGGAGGTGGCGACATGAGCTTGAACATCCGGCGCCTGAACGGCGACGACCCTGGATTTGCCGAACAATTGACGCAACTGGTGGCTTGGACTGCCGACTTCGACCAAAACGTCCACCAAACCGTTCTGGAAATTCTAGGTCGGGTTCGACAGGAAGGCGACGCCGCGGTGCTGGCCTATACCCGCCGCTTCGACCGTTTGGACCGCCTTTCGGTCGCCGAGCTGGAGTTTCCCCGAGCCCGCCTGGAGGAAGCCCTGACGACACTTCCGACCGAACAGCGACAGGCCTTGGAAAATGCCGCCGCCCGCATCCGCGCCTATGCCGAGCGGCAAAAACTCGCTTCCTGGCACTATCGAGACGAGCTGGGCAACTTGCTGGGCCAGCAAATCACCCCGCTCGATCGGGTCGGCCTGTATGTGCCCGGCGGCAAAGCGGCTTATCCGTCGTCGGTGCTGATGAACGCGGTGCCGGCCAAGGTGGCGGGCGTGACCGAATTGATCATGGTGGTCCCCACCCCGGGCGGCGAAGCCAACCGGCTGGTCCTGGCGGCCGCCGCCGTCGCCGGAGTGGATCGCGTATTCCGCGTCGGCGGCGCCCAAGCGGTGGCCGCCCTCGCCTACGGCACCGAGACGATTCCCCAAGTGGACAAGATCGTCGGTCCCGGCAATATCTATGTGGCCACCGCCAAGAAACTGGTCTTCGGCCAAGTGGGCATCGACATGATCGCCGGACCCTCGGAAATCCTGATCATCGCCGACGGCACCACCGATCCCGATTGGATCGCCATGGATCTCTTCTCCCAAGCCGAGCACGACGAGGACGCCCAGGCGATTTTGCTCTGCCCCGACGAGGCCTATCTCGATCGGGTCGCCGCCAGCATCGCCAAGCAGTTGCCCGGGATGGAGCGGCGCGCAGTCATCCGCACCTCCCTGGAAAAACGCGGGGCCCTGATCAAAGTCCGCGATCTGAACCAGGCCTGCGAGATCGCCAACCGTATCGCGCCGGAGCATTTGGAGGTTTCCGTCGCCGACCCGGAAGCGCTTCTGCCCGAACTGCGCCATGCCGGAGCGATCTTCTTGGGCCCCCACACCGCCGAAGCCCTGGGTGACTACTGCGCCGGTCCCAACCACGTGCTCCCCACGTCGGGCACGGCCAGATTTTCTTCCCCCTTGGGGGTTTACGATTTTCAGAAGCGCACCAGCCTGATCGGCTGCACCGCTCTCGGTGCCTCGCCGCTGGCCGAAACCGCCCGGATTTTGGCGAAAGGCGAAAGCCTGACCGCGCACGCCCGATCGGCCGAATACCGGATAAAACCATGACCTTCAAACCACAAGATTTTTTCCGCCCCGAAATGCTGGCCGAAACGGCCTATCCCGTCCCTTCCGCGGCGGGAATGATCAAACTCGATGCCATGGAAAATCCTTACGACTGGCCCGAAACCATGATTCAAGCCTGGCTCGATCATTTGCGCCGAGCCCGCCCCAACCGCTACCCCGACCCCAAGGCACCGACGCTGAAAGCCGCCTTGCGCGATTACGCCGGCGTCCCCGAAGAGGCGGACATTCTCCTGGGCAACGGCTCCGACGAGATCATCCAGATCCTTTTGCTGGCCTTGGTGGGACAGCCCCAAGCCGCGGTGATGGCGCCGGAACCCACCTTCGTCATGTACCGGCAAATAGCGCGGTGGTTGAATTTGGATTTCATCGGCGTGCCGCTCAAGTCGGATTTCCACTTGGATCGAGACGCCATGCTGGCCGCCGTGGATCGGCACCGCCCCAAGGTCGTTTTTCTGGCCTATCCCAACAATCCCACCGGCAATTTGTTCGACGAAAACACGATTTCGGAAATCATCCGCCGAACGCCGGGACTGGTGGTTTTGGACGAGGCTTACGCGCCGTTCGCCCGGTCCACGTGGATGGACCGGATCGGTGAGTTCAGCAATTTGCTGGTGATGCGGACCCTGTCCAAATTGGGTTTGGCGGGCCTGCGGCTGGGGTTTCTCGCCGGCAACCCGGAATGGCTCGAGCAGTTCGAAAAACTGCGCCTGCCCTACAACATCAATGTGCTGACCCAACTCACAGCGGAGTTCGCCCTCTCCCAAGGCGAGCTTTTCGAGCAGCAAACCAGCCGTATCCGCATCGACCGGGAAACCCTCTCAACCGAATTGGGAAAACTTCCCTGCGTGGAATCCTTTCCCAGCGCGGCCAACTTTATCTTGTTCCGGGCAGCGGAAGCGGATCGCGTATTCACAGCCCTGCGGCAACAAGGAATACTCATTAAAAACCTCAACCCCGCGGGCGGTCTGCTCCGAGACTGCCTGCGGGTAACGGTGGGCACACCGGAGGAAAATCGAGCATTCCTCGCCGCTTTGCGCGCCGCTGTCGCCCATTAACGCTTCCGAGACACTCGGCCCGCCCAAACGTTGACCCTACTGGCAAATGACGTCAAAATCACGCACCGACAGCGGGTTAGTAAACTAGAAGATCCCGCTTCAGGAGGAGGAAAACCCTGCATGAGTGAAAACCCTATCGATTTGGAAAAGCGCCGCTTTCTGACTCAGACCGCGGCGGTTCTGGGAGCGACCGGAGCGGCATTCGCCGCGGTTCCCTTCATCAGCTACATGAAGCCCGGCGCCGGCACCCTGGAAGCCGCCGGTCCCATCGAGGTGGACATCACCAAGTTGGAGCCGGGGCAAATGATTCGGGTGGAATGGCGAGGCCAGCCGGTCTGGGTGCTCAAACGCACCGAAGAAATGCTGGCGACCTTATCCCAATTGGAGCCCAAGTTGCGAGATCCCGATTCGGATGAATCCATCCAGCCGGAAAACTGCAAAAACCCCTACCGCTCCATTCAACCCGAAGTTTTCGTCGCGGTGGGCATCTGCACTCATCTGGGATGCTCCCCCACCTATCGCCCGGAAGTCGGGCCGCCGGATCTGGGCAAACAATGGCTCGGCGGTTTCTTCTGCCCGTGCCACGGCTCGCGCTTCGATCTGGCGGGGCGGGTATACAAGAAGGTCCCCGCACCCACTAATTTGGTGGTTCCCCCTTACCGCTATGCCAGCGACACTCGCATTATCGTCGGCGAAGAACAGGAAGAGACCCGATCATGAACGAATGCAAACACTGCTCTAACAAGCTCATCGCCTGGATCGACGAGCGCTTCCCGCTCACCAAGGTCTGGAACGAACACCTCGCCCAGTACTACGCGCCCAAGAATTTCAACTTCTGGTATTTCTTCGGCTCGCTGGCGCTGCTGGTTCTGGTGAACCAGCTTCTGACCGGCGTTTGGCTGACCATGAATTTCAAGCCGGACGCGATGATGGCATTCGATTCGGTGGAAGCCATCATGCGGGATTTCAACTGGGGCTGGCTGATTCGCTATATGCATTCGACCGGCGCCTCCATGTTTTTCATCGTGGTCTATCTGCATATGTTCCGCGGTATGATGTACGGTTCCTATAAAAAGCCGCGGGAATTGGTGTGGCTGCTGGGCATGAGCATGTTTCTGGCCCTGATGGCCGAAGCCTTCATGGGGTATCTCCTGCCGTGGGGCCAGATGTCCTACTGGGGGGCCAATGTGATCATCTCCCTGTTCAGCGCCGTGCCGATAGTGGGCGAAGATCTGGCCACCTGGATCCGGGGGGATTTTCTGGTTTCCGACGCCACCCTCAACCGCTTTTTCTCCTTTCACGTAATCGCGATACCGCTGGTCCTGGTGGCCCTGGTTTTCCTCCATCTGGTCGCCCTGCACAAGGTGGGTTCCAACAACCCGGACGGGATCGAGATCAAAAAGCACAAGGATAAAAACGGTATCCCTTTGGACGGCATCCCTTTCCACCCCTATTACACGGTCAAGGATTTGTTCGGTGCCACCCTCTTTTTAACCGTGTGCGCTTGGATCGTATTCTATGCCCCGGAGATGGGGGGATATTTCCTGGAGGACGCCAACTTCATTCCGGCCGACCCGCTCAAAACCCCAGAACATATCGCGCCGGTCTGGTATTTCACCCCGTTCTACTCCATCCTGCGGGCGATTCCGAATAAATTCGGCGGCATGCTGGCCATGTTCGCGTCGATCTTCATTCTGTTCTTTATTCCCTGGCTGGACCGTTGTCCGGTCAAGTCGATCCGTTACCGGGGAAAATCCTACAAAATCGCCTTGGCCACCTTCGTCGTCAGCTTTATCGGCTTGGGTTATCTGGGAACCATTCCTCCCACCCCCACCGCCGCCATGTTCGGGGTCGCATTTACCTTGATCTATTTCGGCTTCTTTTTGCTGATGCCCATCTATACCCGCCTGGAGGTGACCCTCCCCGTCCCCGATCGTGTCACCTGGCCCAAGCCCTACCGGGAACGGGAAGGCTGGCATTGGGATCAAGTCCGCAAGGCCGTCGCCTACCTGCAAGCCACTGCCCCCTATCAAAAAATGGCCGGGCAGTGGCAGCAGATCCTGGAATGGATGAAAAACAACAAAATTCTGAGTAAATTTCTATGAAACGTTTTTCGGAGTATGCAAATCGACTGTCTCGCCGAGCGCTATTGTTGGCGTTTCTCATTTGGCCCGCTTGGTCGGGGGCGGAACAGACCGCGCCCCTGGAAGAACCGGACATCGATCTATTCGATATCGATTCCCTGCGCCGTGGCGCCGAACTTTACGCGGACCGCTGCGTCGGCTGTCACTCCCTGAAACATCTGCGCTACCAGCGCCTCAAAAAGGATCTCAAGCTCAGCGACGAGGCCTTCAAAAAATTGTTCCCGTGGCTGAAACGTCCTATCGGCACCGTGACCTCGGGGATGACCGGCGAAGATTCGGAGCGCTGGTTCGGTGTCGCCGCGCCGGATCTGTCCGAACGCGCCCGCGCGTTGGGAACCGACTGGATCTACACCTACCTGCGTACTTTCTATCGGGACGACTCACGCCCGTTCGGGGTCAACAACTGGGTGTTCGAGGACGTGGCCATGCCCCATGTGCTTTGGGATCTGCAAGGCGAGCAAAAGGCAATAACCCGAACTATTGACGAAACCCCGGTCATCGTGAAGCTCGAATCCGTGAAGCGGGGTTCCATGCCCCCCCGGGAATTCGATCGCGCCGTGGCCGATTTGGTGAATTTCCTCACCTACGCAGCCGAACCGGCCCAATTGGAGCGTCGCCGAATCGGCAAATATGTGATCGGCTTCCTGCTCGTACTGGCTTTCGTCCTGTATCGGCTGAAGAAAGTCTACTGGAAAGACGTCCACTGATTGGTGTGGTATAATGTTTTTTCCTAAAACCCCGCCGAGGGGCCATGTGTAAGCAGCCAACATCGTTCACGGTAACGCAGTGATGACCCTATACTGCTCCCCCATCTGCCCCTATAGTCATCAAGTGCGTTTCGTCTGGTGCGAAAAAGGCATCCAGGCGGAGATTGAATTCGTCGATCCGGCCAATCTTCCCGAAGATGTCATCGATCTCAACCCCTACGGGGATACGCCGACATTGATCGACCGGGATCTGGTGCTTTACGAGCCCATCATCATCATGGAGTATCTGGACGAACGCTTTCCGCATCCGCCCCTTCACCCCATGGAGCCGATGGCGCGGGCGCGGGCCAGGATGCTGATCCACCGCATCAACCGGGAATGGTATCGGCTCCTTGAGGAAATTCAGGCGGCCAAGGACAAAAAGGCGGCGCGAACTCGCAAACTGCTTCGCGAGGACCTGATCGCCGCCGCGCCTTTGTTTGCCGCCAAGCCCTATTTCTTCAGCGACGAATTCTCTCTCGTCGATTGTGCTTTGGCGCCTCTCCTTTGGCGCTTGCCTTTGCTCGGCATCGAGTTGCCCAAAGAAGCTCAGTCCATTCATAGTTATGCTCAACGCATCTTCGCCCGTCCGGGATTCCAAAAAAGTCTGAGCCCCCAAGAAACGGAAATCGCCGAATTGCCCCAACTTCTCTCCGCTTGATTATGACCGCATTACGTCCTTACCTGATCCGCGCCATTTACGAATGGATTGTCGATAACGACATGACACCCTACATTCTGGTGGATGCCGAAAGTGAAGGGGTCAACATCCCCCGCCAGTTCGTGCAAGACGGCCGGATCGTATTGAATCTGCACCCCGAAGCAGTGGTCAATTTGCTGATGGGAAACGAAGAACTCAGCTTTCAGGCCCGCTTCGGCGGCACCCCCACCCAGGTCCAATTGCCCATCCACACCATTCAAGCGATCTACGCCAAAGAAACCGGCAAGGGAATGGTCTTCGACGAAGAGATGGACAGCGATTCGCCCCCGCCCGAACCCACACCGGCCAAGGAAAAAGAAAAGAAACCCAAGCGCCCGACCCTGAAAGTGGTCAAATAAATCTCATTTCCGTCCCGGTGGATAGATGGAAGTCACCTTCCCCGATCCGCCTCCTTCGCCCATCGGCAGGATCCGGGCCACACCCCGACGCTCCACCTGATCGATACGAATAATTTCGTGCAGGGGGATGAAACTGCGCTTGACGTTTTCGAATTCGGTTTTGAGTTTTTCCTCGGAAGGATCCACCACCAAAGTGCTCGCCTCGCCGAACACAAAGTCCTCCACCACGACAAATCCATATAAATCGCTCTGATAGACCTGTTTGGCGTAGACTTCGTAAATCTGATTTTGATTGATGAAGATGACCTTAAAAACCTGTTTCGCGGGCATGGAAATTCCTCGTGTTTGGCCGTGGATTCTAACACAACTCCGCCACCAGGCCGGCGGTAACCGCCGCCAACCGACGGGTCGAGGAAAATATCCTCAACTGTCTCTGCCACCCCACCCCGCCCTCTAAACGCCGCTGAAGATGGGATAAATAGGGACGCTGCCGGGGATTTGACCTGGCCAGCAAAATTTGCAACAAAGATTCAATCATCGCCCTCAGGGAATGTACGCCCCCGACATCGTCCACCCAACCGGCATCCTCCCCCCGAAGGGTCGCTTGAAAATAATTTTCTTTTTCCAGCCACCAGGGAAGTAACCGCGGCAACCCCGGCGGACGGGCATCGGTCGGGGTATCCAGAAGAAAATCGGCGAGGACCTGAATGAAGGCGGCCAGAGCGATGGCATCCCGTAGATTGGATTGGGCATCCATCACGCGCACTTCCAAGGTGCCCAGGTGGGGACGCGGCCGCAGATCCCAATGAATATCGTGAATGTTCTCGAATATTCCCGCCCGCCGGGTAAGCGCGAAAAAATCGCAAAACTGCTTCCAATCGGAAAAGGTGGGCGGAATCCCGAAGCTCCGCTCGGCCGCCAGGATGCGTTGGCGATAGCAAGCGAAGCCGGTCTCGTAGCCACGCCAGAAAGGCGAATTGGCGCTGAGCGCGATGAGGATCGGCAAATAGGGTTTGAGCTCGCGCATCAAGGTCAAGGCGGTTTCCCCGTCCGGGACCCCCAAATGCACATGGTTGGCGAAGGTGATTTGATTGCGCGCCATGTAACCATAAACCGACTTCTGCCGCAGATAACGCGGCAACGGGGTGATCAGCCCGAGACGCCGGCAAAAAGGATGGGTGCCTGCGCCGCACAGAACCAAGTCGAGTTCGCCGCAGCGACGGCTCAATTCCGTCAGCAGCGAGCGCAAATGGGCCTCCAGTTGGCGCAAATCGGAGCACACCTTGGAGGCGATCTCAACGCAGCTTTGAATCAGCTCCGGTTGAATCCAGGCCATTCCGGGAAAAGCTTCCAAAATCGGAATCGCCCGATCGGCCAGATCGAGACGATGACGGTCGAGAATTTGCAGCTCCCATTCCAGGCCGAGGGTGGCTCGCTTCGATCCTTGGAACGCCAAGGACTTATCCGGCATAGGTGCGCAACGCTTCCCAAGCTACTTGAGCAAAATAATCCGCCCCCACCTTGAGCACCGCTTCATCGATGTCGAAAGCCGGACTGTGCAAAGGAATGTATTCGTTCTCCCGCAGACGGGCCCCGAAACGCACGTAGCAGCCGGCAAGCTGCTCCAGGTAGAAAGCGAAGTCTTCCGATCCCATGCTGGGGTGCTCCATGGGAACCAGGTGTTTTTCCCCGACCACCTCGGCGATCGCCCGGCGGGCGATCCGGGTTTCCAGGGGAGAATTGACCACCGGCGGATAGCCCTCCCGGATCTCCAGGTCGATTTCGGCTTGGTGCAATTCGGCCAGCGCCTTGACCATGCGCCGCATTCCCGCATGAAGATGGCCTCTCGCCTCCGGCCAAGTGGTCCGGAGACTCCCTTCGAGAATGGCTTCCTCGGCGATGACGTTGGCGGCACTCCCCCCCTCGACGCGTCCGATCGTGACCACGGACGGGTGCAGCGGATCGGTCTCTCTGGAAATCAAGGTCTGGAATGCGGTGATCAAAAACCCGGCGATCACCACCGCATCGATGGCTTCGTGGGGCCGGGCGCCGTGGCCGCCGCGACCTCGAATACGTATGGTGAAACCATCGGACTGGGCGGTCACCACACCTTCGCCCACCATGATTTCCCCGACTCGATAATGGTGGGTCACGTGGCCGCCGAAGATCGCCCGAACGCCTTGGAGCGCTCCGGAACGGATGATCACCCGCGAGCCGCCGCCCTTTTCTTCGGCCGGTTGAAAAACCAGCAACACACGACCCGGCGGAGACGCCTCCTGAAGCAAGTGCGCGGCCCCTAGCAGCATGGCCATATGCGCATCGTGACCGCACGCGTGCATCTTGCCCGGGATTCGGGAAGCAAACGGCAGGCCGGTTATTTCCGTGCCGGGCAAGGCATCCATCTCGGCCCTAAGGGCCACCGTCGGTCCAGCGGGCGCACCTTCGATCCGGCCGATAACGCCACCGCCTTTTCCTTGATAGTCATAGGGAATGACTAGCCGATCCAATTCGGCCATGATCTTTTCCGCGGTCGCGGTTTCCTCGAACGCCAGTTCCGGCTCGCGATGGAAAGCACGCCGCAATTCCACCCAATGAGGATATAAAGTATCGATACGTGCCCGATCAAACATGGCTCGCTCCCGGTTTCACCGCTCAGTCCACGATATCACCTTTCCACGCCAACCACCTCAAGTTTGGCATACTTGGCTCAACATAGACTAGACTTAGAAGCAGCCCGATGAACGAAGACGGAACGATTATGCAGCCATTAGCCAGCCCAATGAACGCAAATCCGCGCTTTATGGAAGCCTTTCTGCATTGCTGCCACCGCCGCCGCTATCCCGCCCGCAGTCATATCATCAAACCGGGGGATCCCGGCGATACGCTTTATCACATCATCGAGGGATCGGTCACCGTCAGCCTTCAGGAAAAGGACGGCCGCGAACTGATTTTAGACTACCTCAACCGGGGCGAATTCATCGGCGAAATCGGCGTTTTCATGGGGGCGAATGTCCGCACGGTAACGGTCAGAACCCGCGAGCCATGCCTGCTGGCGGAAATCAGCTATAAACGTCTCGAACAATATCTGGAAAACGAACTGGCCCCCTACGCGGTGGATTTGCTGCGCATCTTGGGAGCGCAGGTTTCCCGAAGGCTTCTGCAAACCAGCCGCAAGGCGGGCCACCTCGCATTTCTCGACGTCACCGGCCGGATTGCGCGCACCCTGATGGATCTATGCAAGGAACCGGACGCAATGACCCATCCCGACGGGATGCAGATCCGGATCACCCGTCAGGAGCTGGGCCGGGTCGTCGGTTGCTCGCGGGAAATGGCGGGCCGGGTGCTTAAAATCCTGGAGGCGGAGGGCTTGATTCACGCCCACGGCAAAACCATCGTGGTTTACGGCATGCGCTGAGGTTTATCCGCGAAACCGGTCCTTGCGCCGCCTCACCTCGGCAAATACCGCCACCGCCGGATCGCCGCGCATTTCCAAACGCGCCTGAAACGCCGGATCATCGACCCGAAGGAAGGGATTGGTGGCCTTTTCCTCGCCCAGCGTGGAAGGAACCGTGGGAAGTCCCTCCGCACGCAAAGACTCCACTTGGCGCACCCGATCCAGCAAGGGAGGATAATCGGGTTCCAGCGTCAGCGCGAAGCGGGCGTTGCTCAAGGTATATTCGTGCGCGCAATAGACCCGCGTGGAATCGGGCAGATCGCGCAGCTTGTCCAGGGAGTTCCACATGTGCTCGGGGGTCCCCTCGAACAATCGGCCACAGCCCAAGGCGAACAAAGTATCGCCGCAGAACAAGGCGTCCTCCTCCGGGAACCAATAAGCGATGTGCCCCCGGGTATGGCCGGGAACCTCCAACACCGTCGCCCGCGCCGCGCCCAATTCCACGATGTCGTCCTCGATCACCTGCCGATCGATACCGGGAATCCGGCCCGAATCGCCCCGAAATCCCACGATCTTGCAACCGGTGGCCTCTTTCAGGGCCAGATTGGCGCCCACGTGATCCCAGTGATGATGGGTGTTGAGGACATGGGTCAACCGCCAGCCGCGCGTTTTCAACGCCGCTAGAACCGGTCCGGCTTCGGCCGGGTCCACCACGGCCGTCCGATCGGATTCGGGCTCGTGGAGCAGGTACACATAGTTATCGCTCAAAACCGGCAACTGTACAATTTCCAGCATCGGTTCAACCTCCGTATGCTACGTATTTCAATGGATTCTGCGATCCTCCTTGGCGAGGATGTTATATTTTATATATGGCTAATTTTCGAACTCACCTTATCGGGGCAACTTTGATCAGCGGGGCGGCCGTGACGGCGACCATTGCCGTCGAACTGGCCCCCATCGATCAGTCTCCCACTTTGATGGGACTGGGGATGGCCGGCGGGATTCTGCCCGACATCGACGCCGACAATTCCACCCCGGTGCGGCTCGCATTCAGTCTCCTGGGGCTAATCTGCGCTTTTCTGGCTATTTTCTATGCCCTGGAGCATTTTCGCTTCAGCATCGGCGAATTGTTCGTTCTCGGCCTGGGGGCGTTTCTGTTGATCCGTTACGGGATTTTCGAGTTCTTTTTGCGTCTGACCGAACACCGGGGCGTGTTCCATTCCCTGCTGGCGGTCGCGTGTTTCACCCTGGCGGGGGCGAGCGCTTCCTTTAATTTGTTTAGCTTTCCGCCCCAACTGGCTTGGCTGCACGGTCTGTTCCTGGGCATGGGCTATCTCACCCATCTGATTCTGGATGAATTG
The DNA here is from genome assembly GCF_000421465.1 of Methylohalobius crimeensis 10Ki. Taxonomy (NCBI): domain Bacteria; kingdom Pseudomonadati; phylum Pseudomonadota; class Gammaproteobacteria; order Methylococcales; family Methylothermaceae; genus Methylohalobius; species Methylohalobius crimeensis. The sequence continues at coordinate 745,539 of NZ_ATXB01000001.1, read as the reverse complement.
TTCAGCGTCGACCTCAGCAATAGCCGCCTGAAACGTTCCTTCGGCACGGCGCTCAAGCTTTTCCACTACCGGGACCTCAAGGCCTCCCTGTTGATGGGTATGGTGACGCTCGGCTTGACCGCCACCACCCCGGATCCGGGACTGCTTACCAATCTGGTGAGCGAAAATCGTCTGTTCGCCCCGATACGCGAGCATTTCTGGCCCAGCGAGGGACGTTGGTTCGCCGATCTTTGGCAACGCACGCCCCGGGCAAGACAGGAGTTGGGATTAATCGATCGTTAGTACCACCTTGCCCAGCGGCGCCTGGGTCTCCAGATAGCGCTGCGCTTCGGCCGCCTCGGCCAGGGGGAAGGTCTTGGCCACCTGAACCTCGAGCTTATTTTGATCGAACAGCTCGGCGGCGCTTTTCAGAATGTGTCCCTGGTGCGCTTGCCATTCGGGCAATTCCAACAGCACCGGGGTCAACATCATTTCCAGGGAGATTTGAAGGTTGCGCACCCTGGCATCGGTCCAGTCGACTTCCGGCGGCGGCAAGAGAATCGTGACCAGTTCGCCGTATACCCGGCAGCAGGCGCAACTCTGGGAGAAGACCCGATCCCCGACAGTGTCGAAGACAATGTCCACACCTTCGCCCCCTGTCCATGCGCGAATTTCGTCCACCACATCCGCCTCCCGATAACGAATGGGGAAATCGGCACTCAAGCGGCGCACGAAATCCTCCTTCTCTTGGGTACTGATCGTGGTCGCCACCTCCGCCCCGGCCAGCTTGGCCAATTGGATCGCGATATGCCCCACGCCGCCGGCGCCGGCTTGAACCAACACTTTCATGCGGTTTTGCAATTGCACCCGATCGAACAAGGCCTCCCAAGCGGTGAGCAGCACCAATGGAACCGCCGCCGCCTGGTGAAAATCCAGCGATTTGGGCTTATGCGCCACCAGCGCCTCGTCCACCACCGCATATTCCGCGTAGGTCCCCTGACGGCCATTGAAGCCGGCCTGGCAAAAGTAGACTTGATCCCCGGCCTGAAAGCGCTCGACATCTTCTCCCACCGCTTCCACCACGCCGGCTCCGTCACATCCCAACACGGCCGGCAGGGTGACCGGAAAGCGGTCCAATGCCTGGCGCACCTTGTAATCGATGGGATTGAGTCCCGCCGCCTTGAGCCGGATCAAAACCTGATTCGGCTTATCCAGCTTAGGCATCTCGATCTCCGCCAAATGTAATGCTTCGGCGCCGCCCGCCTGTTCAACTAAAACTGCTTTCATCGCGTCTCCTCCAACTATCCGCTAAGAAATCGGTCCCCTGCCCGGTGACATCCACCAGGCCACCATGCCGGCCCCGCCAAAGCTGGCGGGCCCGTGTGAGAATCGGCGCCAGTCCTTCGGCCAGGTCGTAATCCGACCATTCTTCCGGAGGCACCCAGGCGGCCGCTAAGGCATCGTCGGCGGCACGGGGTGGAGGCCCTTCGCCATCCACAAACCCCAGAAAATCGACGATCAGGTAGTGGAATCCTTCGATTCGCCGCTCCACCATCGCCGCAATCGGCCCCAGCCGAACCTCCTCGATTCCGGTCTCTTCCCGCACTTCCCGCAGCACCGCCGACGTCAGCGCTTCCCCCGCTTCCAGCCGTCCGCCCGGTGCGTGCCATTTGCCTCGAGCCGGGGGACGCGCTCGCCGGATCAACAATACCCAACCGCGCCGATCGAATATCAGCGCGCTTACTCCCACCGCGGGCACCGGTTCGTGCTTCATGCCCGGTGCCGATAGCCATAGAGCCAGCGGGCGGTACGCCCACCGATATTGCGCACCGAGTGCGGGCTGCCCGCGGGAATAAACAGCTCTTCCCCCGGTTCGGGGTGGTAGACTTTGCCGTCCACTTCGAACGCCATCTCTCCCTCCACCACGATCACCAATTCATCCACCGAGTGGACGAAATCTTCCCAGCGCTGTCCCGGCGAGTCCACCCACAGATCGCAGCTGAAGCCGCGACGCTTCCAATCTTGGGCGATCTTTTGCCTTTCCGTTTCGGGAATCATCTTAATCCTCCTCGCACATTTGCAGGAAACGCTGTAACTGCTGCAAATCGAACGGCCAGCCAAGCTCCCGACCCGTCACGCGGCAACCGACCACCGGAATTTTGTCGCCCAGGCGTTCCACCAGGGTATCGTCCAAGGCGATGTCGATCCAAGCGGATTCGACGCCGGCGCGAACCAGCAAATCCCGCGCCTGCTCGCACAGATGACAGGCCGCGGTGCCGTATAAGATCCAGCGGCGATTCATTCTAACCACCCGGAACCGTCAGTGGACGGCCGTTGTCCCCGGCATCCAGGCCGAGAATGAATGGCGCGGCGCGCCGGGCCCAGGCCTTTGCGCCGGGATACTGCCGGGCGAAGTCGCCGAAGCAGCTGTCCAGCATGTCGGTGTGAATGATGCCCGGATTGAGGGCTACCGCGGCCATGCCGCCGGGAAGCTCCTGGGCCAGGGATTGGGTCAGCCCTTCGATCGCCCATTTGCTGGTGCAATATGGCGCCACTTCCGGGGAAGTGGCACGTCCCCAGCCGGAACTGAAATTGACGATCACGCCGCTTCGACGCTCGAGCATGGCCGGCAGGAAGTATTTGATCACGTGAAAAACGCCTTTGATGTTCACATCGACGACGGCGGCGAATTCTTCCGTCGGCACTTGCCACAAGGGGGCATTGGCGTTGATCAAGGCGGCGTTGTTGATCAGAAAATCCGGGCCATCCCTACCGTCGAGCAAGGTATCGGCCCAAGCCGACACGGCTTGGGGATCGGCCACATCCACCACGGAAAAGCGCCCCTGCGGCCATTCGGACTGCAATGCTTCCACCGCCCGGCGGTTGCGGCTGCAACCCCAGACCCGATATCCCAAGCGGGAAAATTCCTCGGCCAATGCACGGCCCAGGCCTTTGCTGACGCCGGTAATGAGTAGGGTCGGTGTGTCGGACATGATTTCTGATCGTGTAATTGCTTGCAATCGGATAATATTGCCTGAAATTGGAACCGAATTTAACCGTCTTTAACCGATTCAATTCGATGCGGACTTCTTCCCAAATTTCCTGGGCCCTCTACGATTTTGCCAACTCGGCCTTTGCCACTACGGTGATGGCCGGTTTTTTCCCCCTGTTTTTCAAACAGTATTGGCACGGCGGCGGTGCCACCGAAAGCACCTTTCAATTGGGGCTTGCCAATGCCGCCGCCAGCGGCCTGATTCTAATCACCGCGCCGGTGCTCGGGGCCATCGCCGATCAGGGGCGCCTTCACAAAGCCTTTTTGACCTGTTTCGCCCTGCTCGGGATAGGTGCGACTTTTTTCCTCGCCCTCCTGGGGCCCGGCTTGGCCCTGGCCGCCTTGTGTCTCTACGGGGTGGGCTTGCTGGGATTTTCCGGCGCGAACATCTTTTACGACTCCCTCTTGATGGAAATCGCCCAGCCCGATGAATACGAGCGGGTCTCCAGTCTGGGATTCGCCCTCGGCTATCTGGGCGGCGGTCTGCTGTTCGCCTTCAATGTGTGGATGGTGATGAAGCCCGAATTTTTCGGCCTGGCCTCACCGGAACAAGCCATTCGCTTCTCTTTCGCCAGCGTGGCCGTCTGGTGGTTGCTCTTTTCCCTCCCCCTCCTTCTCCGCGTTCGGGAACGGCCGCTCGACCAACCCCGAAAGCAACTCATCCGCCGGGGATGGGGCCAATTCATCCAAACCCTGCGCAATATCCGCGCCCACCGCCCCGCCTTCCTTTTCCTGCTCGCCTACTGGTTCTATATCGACGGGGTGGATACCATCGTCCGGATGGCGGTGGACTACGGCTTGGGAATCGGCCTCGACTGGCAGGCATTGATCCTCGCCCTGCTTCTGGTTCAGTTCATCGGCTTTCCCGCCGCCATCGTTTTCGGCCAACTGGGTACCAAAATCGGCGCCAAGCGCGCCATTCTATTGGGTCTTTTGGTCTATATCGGCGTCACCGTATTCGCCGCCGGACTCGACAGCGCGGCCGAATTCTACTCTCTGGCGGTCATGATCGGCTTGGTGCAAGGCGGCGTTCAGGCCTTGAGCCGCGCCTGTTTCGCCCATTTGATTCCGAAGCAATACGCGGCGGAATTTTTCGGTTTCTACAACATGCTGGGCAAGTTCGCCGCCGTCATCGGGCCGGTTCTGGTCGGGGTCACCGGCTATTTGCTGCAAGACCCCCGCGCCGGCATCTTGAGCATTTTGATTCTATTCATAATCGGTGCCGGCTTACTGATGCGGGTGCCGGAAAAGTAACATGAATCCAAGTTTGTTTCTCCGATGCCCTTATGGCATGGTGATTCCCATTCATTTGGACCATTAGGGAACGCATTTATGTCTGAACAACGCAAGCTTCGCTGGGGGATCTTGGGTGCATCGCGGATGGCGGGCACCATGCTGCCTTTTTTAATCCAGGCAAGCAATGCTCGCTTGACCGCCATCGCCAGCCGCCGGCCGGGAGCGGCAACCGAGCTTTTGGCCAAGGCCGCTCCCCAGCTAATCAATGAGGTTAAAACCCTGGACGATCCCCACCGGCTTCTCCAAGATCCCGACGTGGAGGCGATCTATTTGCCCATGGCCAACGAGGAACACGGCCAGTGGGCCCTGCGCTGCCTGGAACACGGCAAACACGTGCTGGTGGAAAAACCCATGGCGCTTACCCTGGAAGACATCGAGGCCATTGCGCAAACCGCCCAAAGCCGCCGGCTCAAGGTCATGGAAGGCTTCATGTATCGCTTCCACCCGCAACATAGCCGGGTGCGTGAAATCATCGCCGCAGGCACCATCGGCGAGATTCGCACGGTACGCACCACCTTCTCCTTTCTGATGACCCCGCAGCGTCTGTACCGGGTTTCCCGCCCTGTCGAGCAAGGCGGCGGCGCCATGTGGGACATCGGCTGCTACGCCATTCACACCGCTCGCATGTTCTTCGATACGCCGCCCTTGAGGGCCTTCGCCCTGGCCAATTACAACGAACACGGCGCCGATATCGGCGACAGCGGGGTTTTCGACTTCGGCGAGGGGCGCTACGCCCAGTTCGACTTCAGCTTCCAACGCGCCCGGCGGGCCGAATACGAACTCATCGGCACCCGGGGCGGCATCAAATGCCACAACGTTTGGGCCAAGCCGGGGGACGTTCCGATCCTTTCCTGGTGGACCGAGGCCGGCAAGCAGTGCGAAGAGCGCCTACCGTCGGCGAATCATTTCCGCCTGGAGATCGAGCACTTTTCCGACTGCGTTCTGAACGACCGCTCCCCCGCGCTCGACATGGAAGACGCCCAGACTAATTGCCGCGCCATTACGGCAACCCTTGAATCCATTGGGGAGAAACGGGCCATCGAGCTGAGATAAACGAAAAAGGCGAGGTATAGGCCTCGCCTTTCTTGAATTGGTCGACGGCATCAACAAAACGGATTACTTAGATTATTGATATTTAATCAACAAATTTTCTTATAGAAAAGCCATGCCCCCAAACATGCCCCACTTTAATACGGTGCTACCCAATCATCGTTACTCTGGCGACACGCTGAGAAAGCCATACCCCCACGATACAAGGATGAGGTAGGCCAGGGTTCGGGTGGCTTGATGCTATCGAGGTAAAACGGGTAGCGGATGGCGGGGCCTCCCATCGGATAATCTCCGAAACCCCGCACGACGCTCCGATCTTACGACCGTGCTACGGCCGGGAGAATTTCACCGTGTCACATCCGCTTTGTCCATTATGACCCAGAAACGGGCAGTTGAGAACTCGATACGGTTCGTTTCCGGGGCAGTTTAAAAGCACTGCTGGCTCAGAAGCGTTAGCGGTTGATGCAGGAGGGGCGCACGCGGCTTTCATTATTAGACCCGGTTTCCGCATGGAGCTCAAATGCCACGAACGAAGTGTGATATAGGCTTGGGTGTTTAAGTAAGGTTAAATCAGACTTAAAGGCCGATTTCAGAAGGGGATGCAGAAACCCGAAATTACCCGGCAAATCCCACTTTTACCCGAAATATTTTAACCCTAAGCGGTATCCGGCTCTAATTAAGCCAAGGTGTTGTGGCAAAGTCTTCCGGCAGCCGATGAGGGTATACCTGGGGCCAAAGGTTCCGTCGGTGGTCAGGTGGCCACCGCTCAGCGCCCAAGAAGCGGCCAGGTGCCGCCTCAATTACCCCATCGCAATGGCGCCAGCCATGACCCGACCCTCTAACGCCCTAGGCGCACCACGCTATGAACGCAGCGGTGTGTGCCATGGCTGGCATAAAACCCCGCCCCGCCATCGGTCCAAAACGGTTTCGATATGAGCTCGATGCTCGGGTCAAGGCAAGCTTGATTGTCTCCGACCTTTCCGGTGATTATCAAGTATCTGGTATATGCGGGCGTGGGATAACCGGTATCTCCGCGAAAGATCGTCGATATTACGGCCGTTGAACTCGCGCATTATCTGCTCGTCCCGCAAGGCGGTGCGTATCGAAACGCCCATCGGGAAATACACTTGGCGACCGCCACACACATCCGAAACGGCTTCAACTGCCTCCTTGGCTATATCGAAAGCCTTTTCGGAATCCAACCCTTTGCGCTCCAGCCGCGAAACCAAGTGGTCGAGCAATTCCTTCAACCGGCTCGGCCAATACGGTAAGCGTTCCGTCATTCTTCAAATACCTGGATGTTAATATCAATCCTTTGATTTTAAGCAAATGGCCATCCATGGCCTGGTTGAATCATTTGAAATTCGCCAGATCAATACCGGAATCCGTCAAGCGGCCGATCACTCGATCCGCGCCATTCCCGGACAAGTGCCACTCCACGCTTGCGGCATCGAAAAAGCCAACCTCAGCGCCGTCGAGCGCATTTTGTCTAATCGAGGGTAGACCAAAATGCGGGAGCCCCGTAGGCCATGGAACCACGGGAACCTTGAGACCGATGCGAAGTTCGTTCGACGCTGCCGCAAGCCGGGAAATCGTGAGGTACTTATCAGCCAAAGCGCGGCCGGCCTTGATGTAATCCGCGCCCGCTTTATCAAACTCGGCTTCAAAATACTCCCGAAGCAGCGGCCCTGCCTCGGCTTCGAGTTTGTCGAGACGCTTCTTTTCGGCATCGAGCACGCGGGTCAACCCGTTAATCGCTTCTCGTGCCCTGGCAACCTTAGGTGCTTCCGCCTTCCTTTGCGCCTCGATATCGATTTCGGCTTCCTGAATTTCCTTATCGATGGAATCCACTTGCTTTTGGGTCGCTTCGCCCAGGGAAACCGCCGCAAGCACATCCTCACGCGCCTCCTTCAGCCGGCGGAGTTCGGCCATATCCGGTTCGGCGTTCTCGATGATTCGCCGGTTTTCCTCGATCGCCGCTTGGGTCTGTTTAATCCGATTCCGAGTTTGCTCAAGCAATTCCTGGTGGCTTTGCAGGTCTTTGATGGTCGTCATGTTGCTTTACCTCAAGTGGGTTTTTGCGAAATATCCCCATGCCCTTTTGCAGGGGGCGGTATGTCGATCCACGTGGTGGACCAATTTCATGTCTCGCCGCCGCCACGCCAATTCCCTCAGGGGAAGGCCGCAGCGGTCGCAATAGACAAGCTTTCGAAATTCATGCTTATCGGCCTCGAAAATCTCACGGGTTTTCAATGCACTCGCTCCATATCCATGCCGACAAATTCGGCGCGCGCCGTCCGCATGGCTTTCCGGAACGCTCGATAAGCATTGGAATCGTTCAAAATATCCGTCACGCAATCCCGGCAAACACAGAAACCCGCCTCATAGTGGATGAGTTCGTTATCATGCATTTCCCGGCACCAGCAACAAAAGCCAGTTACTCCAGCGCTTTTGGATAATGCCGATTCAAGCCTTTTCTCGTTCATGGCGCTCACATTTGGGTTTGAAGTGGTCACAGAATCTTTCCCGCCCCGGGATCGACGCCGGCGCGCCGCATTGGTGGGCGCCGGTGTCGGTCCGGCCACACGTTGGGCAGAGGCTTATGGCGGTGTTCGGGTCCGGTGGCGCCTGTTCCGGCCGCATGCCGTATTCGGCCGCGCACCTCAGCCAGCGATCCAACGCCCCGGCGTCGGTGGCGGCCTGGTGGCACACAAGGGCCCGGTCTGCCGGGTCGTGCTCCTCGATGGCGTCGAGCCACGTTTCCAGCGTCCAGCGGATCCGCCAGGGCAGCGATTCATCCGGGCCCGAATTGGCGGATTCCAGTTCGGCGATGATTTCCCGCTTGTGGGCCTGGAGGTAGGCACGCTGATCATCGGTGAGTTTGCTTACCGGGCTCACCATCACCCTGCCGTCGATAATCGCCAGATCGAAACCGGCATTCTTCATTTTCTGGATGGCCTGGGCGGTATTCATGGCTCTCCCCAATCGTCATTAAAGTGACGTTTTCCACCGCCGGAAAAATCCGACTTGCCATTTTTCATGGTGGAAACGGTGGAAACGGTGGAAAGACCGCGTCCCGCCTTGGGTCTGGATCTTCCACCGTGACTTCCCCCAATGGTGGAAACGGTGGAAGAAGCAGGGCCGCACATTTCCGATTTCCCCCATTCTTCCACCGTTTCCACCATTTCCCCCATGGACGGTGGAAGACCTTGAGCCCGCTCTGGCTCTGGCGTTTCCACCGTTTCCACCGTTTCCACCGTCAAAATCGAGGAACGAATACTGAAAACGCGGACACGATCCCTACCGACACCGATCCGATTCCCGGTTCGGTCTGCCCGTTCCTTCTTCAACACCTCCAGCTGGTCCAACAGATCAAGGGTGGCCTTCTGGTTGGCACCGGCCAAGGCCTCCTTGAACGCTTCCCGGGTGAAGTGATAGCAATCGCCTCGAAACCAGCCGGCGCGCTCCTTGGGAGGGTCGTTGTCCTCGCGTTCGAACCTTGCTTCATGCCGTAGGATGAATGCCTGAAGATTCACAATCCCCCGTTCCCCTTCGGTGGCGGCGGAATGTCCGGACTGCCAGGTTCGATAGGCCAAGCGCGCGGCCTCGATGGCTTGGCCAGGCCTCCAAGGCAGAAGGCCATGCTTAATGGCCAGCTCGCCGGCACAGGCGGCCAGGGCGAAGCGTTTTCGGACGCGCACCGCCTCCGGGGTGGCCGCGGGACCAATGGCCTCGGGGTCGAAACCGCGCCAGGCTTCGGCCATTTTTTCCGTAGTGACGGACTCAATAAACCGGGGGCCGGCATGGCCGAAATGGTGGGCGAATGCCTGTTTCAGATGATCGACCTCCCCACCATCGCGGAACAGGGGTGCGCCATCGATGGGGACATCCGCCAAGCGCACCAGCTGCCCGCCACGCACCTGCCGGCCTTCCTGGGCGGCGTATTCGGCGGCGGGCAGTTCGCCGGCGCTGAGAATCAGCACGCGCCAGGATTTGGCGCGCCGTAAACCACCTCCGACATTGGCGCGCCGGCGTCCGGAACCGGACATGATGCGGTAAATGGTGCGGCCGAAATCCCGGGTTTCCGATTCGCCGATCTCATCGACGATCAGCGGCAAATCGTTGAAGCATTCGGCGGTGGCTTCCAGTCCGTTATCGGTGGCGTTCCATCTTTGAATATAGGCGGCCGCGCCGCCGGCTTGCTGAGGGTCCGCGCTGTTGCCCCAAACGCTGGCGGCGGCTTGCAATAAGGTGGTCTTGCCCCGACTGGTGTTGCCGTGGAAGTGAAAACCGCCGGCCTCCACTTCGACCAGGTGACGCATGGGGGCGGCCAGGGCGGCGCAAACGGCAAAACGCACCAGGGAAGGGGCCTCGGCCACTGCCCATTGCCAGGCGTCGAACGTACCGCCGCGGCAAAAGGCATCGGCGGCGGTGTGCTGGTCGTGGGGTTGGTAGACGATCCGCTCCCCCTCGGGCGCCTTCAGGGTTCGATCCGGCAGCACGAAGGCCTGCCCGTGCCAACCGGTGACGGTGGCGGCGGTCAGGCGATCCTTAGGCGCGAAGGCCACCAGATATTGAAGTAAGGGGGTTTCCTTTCCGGAGACGATGGGAAGCCCACCCTCGGCCAGCAGTTGGGCGATTTCCCGGCCGCCGGTATGAAACATACTGGCGGGGATGGCGCGCTCATGTCGGTGGCCGTCGTGGTCCTCCCAAACCACCAGCCGCCCCCAGGATTCGCGCCTGCCGTCGCGGCTCAAGGCCTCCACCCAGATCGGCCGATGGGCCAGGGGTTGGGGTTCGCCCTCGTCCCGAAGACGGAATACACCCCGGCGGTTGAGTAGGTGGCCGAAGGGGGCGGGGGGAATCCCCACTGCTTGCGCCACAGCCCCCTGTATTTGGGTTTTGACCGTCTCCAGTCCGGCGATTCCAGCCAGGTCGTTGAAATCCGTCGGCCTGGTGTCGGTATCCACCGCGCTGAAATCCGGCACACACCACGCCGCGCCAACGGCATCGGCGGCCCCTCGCGCCTTGGCGGCGCCCGGGTTGCCCTCGGTCCACTGGTCGTTGTCGCCGGCAATGACGATACCCGCCTTGGGGTATTGCTTCCGCAGGGCCTCGGCCACCGGTTTAAGATTCCCCGCGTCGAAGGCGGCAAAGGTCGGTAGACCGGTCGCCTCGTGGAGGCTGGCGGCGGTGGCGAAGCCTTCACAGATCACGATGCACTCGGGGGATTCCGGCAAGATGAGCGGTATGGGGAAGAAACCGCCGCGCTTTTTCCCGCCAGGGAGAAAACGTTTGTCCCCCTCACCGGTGATGGTTTGCAGCGTCCAGAGGGTGCCCCCGGCATCGATGCCCGGTATCACTAGCTTATCGCCGTCCATCTTCGCGCCGTTTGGCCTGATCCGCTTCCGTTCCAGATAGGGATGATCGGCTTCGGCGGGTTTGGCTTCCCGCCATCGGTTCGATGCCCGGACGCTGACATCGGATTGCCGGCGTTCAATTTCCTGTTGCCGTTGTCGCTGGATTTCATTCAACCGATTGGCGTGGGCGCGGCGTTCCTCCTGGTTCATTTCGGCGCGGTCCTTGGCGCACCAGCTTTGTGTGATGCCAGCGCGCCAGCAGCCGAAGGCGCCGGCCGGAATGCCATCCAGATGGAGCACATACCAGCCGGCGTCATCGTCCCGCTTGCCGGTGGTGGGAAAACGGTGAATCCGGCCGTCCGCATTAACTTGTTCCGGTGCGGGCAAGCCCGAATCCAGGATGGCGCGGCGGAATCGTTCGGGCGTATCGGGGGATAATGGGTTAAAATATTCAGTGTTGGTCATGGCTTGGTCTCCGTGATCGCGTCTGGCTCTATCTTGGAACAAAGCCCCATCCTTTGGGCAGGGATGGGGCTTTTCATTTGCCTGGGGCCCGCTATGCCGGGGTTTCCCACGCCGCTTCCAGCATCAGGCGGATATCCGCCAGCTCTCGCAGGATGGCATCGGATGCCCAGGCAACCATCCGCGCTTCCAAGTGGGTTTGCTGAAACTCCGCCAAGCCGGCGACATCGTGCAGCAACCTAGTAATCTCATCGGCCCGGTTCAAGGTTTCTTCCAGACTGAATTGAACCTCGTTGACGGGATAGCGGCTCCTGGCCAGCTTCAAAAGGAGTTCATCGTTCAACGGTTGTCTCATTGCGCCATGCCCTCCGCGCGAGTGTGATTTTCCGCGCCTCCTCTTAGCTCGGCGGCCAAGTGCAAGACCAGGTTCCGCCGGGAATCGCTGAGCAACCGCCGCGCTTCGCCGGCGTTGCCATGATCGAATCCTGATAACTGGTCATCGATCTCCTGGAGGGAGATGAGTGCATTTTTGAGCGTATCCAGGCGACTCAAGTAATCGTTCGATGCTTGTTCCAGGCACATCATGCTTCACCTCCCGCCCGCATGGCTGCTTGTGCCTCTTTCATAGCCATGGCGGCCAAGCGCAGCAGCTCCACGACGGTTTTGACCGATCCATGCCGCGCCTGGGGGTACAGATCTAATTCGGCGGCCATACCCCGGGCATCGTTGGCGAAATGGTGCAACTCGCTCAGTAGTTCCCCGATTTGTGCATCGTCCAGGTCGCGTGATCCGCGAACTACGCCGATGCCGTTACAGGTAACGCAGGTGGTAGGGGTGGTATGGTCTCGCGCGGTGGTCGCCGACTTCAACGGAGACGGAACTTCCCGCCCGTCGCGGGTCAGCCAGGGGTATTCATCGCCGTAGTAACCGGCTCCGGTCTGGTCGCACTCGATGAAGCCTTGGCGGTCGTGGGCCTCGAACTCACGTTTCGCTTGTTCGAAGGTCAGGCCGCTAATGATCGCCAATGGGCCACCGGGATAGGCCGCTCCGGTCGAGTCGTAGCCGCGATAATAGGTGAATGTTAATTGGGTGGTGATGGTGGTGCGCGCGGTGGCGCGGGTGGTGGGATTCGGCATGGTTGCCTCCACTGATTTTGAGTTTTCAGGATGGCCACCAGTAGGGTGGCCGGGTCTCACTCTCGGTTCAGTGGAACCGCCGCCATTATTCCCGTCGGAACGGTCTTGTATTCCTGGCTGTCGACCCGACCGTAAAAACTGGCCGGTAAAATTTCCGGTAGGCAACAAAAAACCGCCTGACGGGGCGGGGTGGCCGCCACTGATTTTGAGAGTCCTTTCAGCATACCCCCGCCCCGGTTCTTGTGTCAACGTACGGTGGTTCATTTGGTCACCGCCCCCCCCCCTTTCCCTGGGGTTCATGACCAGGCCAGGCGGCTATCAGCTCTTCTTCCAGGTGCTTGATTTCGGCATCGATGGCACGCCGGTGGATAAGCAGGGCGCCAAAACGCTGGAGTTTTCGAATGTACTCCGGGGCCGTGACTCGGTTAGGGTCGGGGAAATCAGGCAACAGATTCCGAAATCCGGATCGAAGATCAAGGCAGTACCGGTTTACGGTGTTCTTTGAAACCTTGAAGCCCTGGTTGTTCAGCCAGTCACACAACTCAAGATCGCTGTATTGCTTGCTTAAGATGCGTTCATCCAGCTCCGTCAAGACTTCATCGGGAATACTGTCGAATATTCGCTTCCTTGCCATTACGCTGCCCCTTCCATCCTTTGGGTGGCGGCCTGTTTGTCAAGCCATGCCTCCAAGTCCGAGAGACGCCAACCGGAGACACGCGGCCCCAGTTTGACACGCCTCGGGAATCCCTGAAGATCACGCTCCCAGCGGTAAACGGTGGATAGCGCCACCCCCAAAAAGGCGGCGGCATCTTTGGGGCGGAAGATTGCGCTGCTGTGGGTCGTAGTCATGCTGCCTTGATCCTGTAAAGGTGGACACAGGCAGTCATGATAAACAGCGGGAATAATGTTGTCGGTGGGCGTTCTGCCTTCTCAGAAGGGGAGAACAGCCCGGTTGATTACCTTTTTCTGAGCCAACCCCTTACCGTTTCTGCCGTTACGGCTTGATCGGTATCGGGATTGATGTCGGGATATTTAATATTCACGCAGGCGGCAATAACGGCACTGGGAACGGTGCCATAGAAAGGCTTGAGACGCCCTGCCAAGTGGCGCCCAAAGGCGCGTAAATTCACGCACCGGGCATTAGCTCGCCCAGTGTTAGGGCGGGGTTCACGTTTTGGCTCGTCAGCTTTTTCGTCGGCGTAGTTGGCCAGCCGGCGAAGGATGGGGGGCAATTTCTGGGGTCTGAGAAATGACAGGAAGCTCAAGAATAGATCGGCACTCATTTCTTGATGTTCATCCAAAAACTGCATCGCTTCCGGAATCACTCTTAGGATATTGGCCGCCGATTCTTCGTCGAATAGATCGGTCGCCGATGGCCAATGCGGTACCAGGGATTTTTCCAATAAATCGGCCAATTCCCTGGCCTTTGCAGCCACGTCATTGGCATGTATCAGACGTTCTTCTGATGGCGTTCTGTCCCAGTCGGTTAGATCTTGGAATGTTGCGACACAATGCAATAGGAATACCAGATTGGCTTCCGATTCTTCGCAAGGAGCTACGTTTTCTGGAGGCTCAAAGATATAATTACAAAAATCGGCGACCCTCTTCCCACCATGCCCCGCTCCACCTCTTACCCATTCAGAAATCTTCTTTTGATCGTCGCCCGGTTTTATCAGACGGTTACAAAATTCAATTTGATCGGGCAATGTAACCAGAGACGACAAATACCAATCGATAAACGGCTTCTTCTTTTCCACTCGCGCACCTCGACGCATACCTCAACGATGGGGCGCCGGTGCAGGCCGGGTGAGGTGGCCCAGCTTTTCGGGAGCTACCCTAGCGCCGGCGGAACTCAGTTAAGCTGCTTTCTGGGGTTGGGCTTTGGGCTTGGGGACGGTGCGCCCCATGTTCCGGCAGGCTTCCAACCAGGATTCAATAGCGTCCTCCATTTCCCGCATTGCCTCGGTGGGAGTGTCGCCGAAAGCTGAGCACCCGGGCAAATCCGGGGCAACTGCGATATAACCGCCATCCTCCTCGGACCAGAATACTTCGATCAGGTACTTATGTTTCATTGCCGTACTTCTCCATCATCTCGATCAACTGCTTGGCCTGGTATGGGGCAATGTGTCCGTTGCGATTTTGGAAGTTGAGCAGCACCGACTCATCCGGGCGGCCATAGGTACAATGGGAACCGCGTCCACCCTTGCGGGCAAAGCCCAGCATTTCAGCCACCTTGCAAGCATCCTCGAAGCGCACCGCCCTGGGATTGCGACGGATAGCCGCCATCAGCTTTTCCCTACGGGTCATGCCTTTACCTGCCGGATCGGCACCACATTGCCCCCAGCCCTCAGGCCGTCCAAATAATCGGCCCAAGCCTGCAACATCTCCCGGCGCTGTTCCAGGAAGCGGGTGCGATTGTAGGCGCGCCCCAGGGTATCGGGAACGGCGTGGGCCAGCTGGTGTTCGATCACTTCCGGCCGATAACCCAGTTGTTCATGTAACAACGTGCGGGCGGTGGCGCGCCAACCGTGGCCGGTAAGTTCGTTCCTGGTATCGATCCCAAGACGCTTATAGGCGGCGTTGATGGCGGCCTCGGACAAGGGCTTGAGGGGAGAACGGCCGCCGGGGAACACCCACCCGCCGACCAAGTGGCCGGTCAGTGGGCGTATTTCCTCGATCAGCTCCACAGCCTGGCCGGACAGGGGAACCAGGTGTTCGGTTCCGGTCTTGCTGGTGGTGTAACGCCATTCGGCTGCTTCCATGTCCAGGTCCTCCCATTTCATGGTACGCAGCTCGCCCGGACGGACGAACACCAAAGGCAGCAAGCGGATGGCCACGCTAACCACCGGGCTACCGCTGAAAGCGTCTATCACGCGCAACAGATCCCCCACCCTGACCGGATCGGTCGGCGCGGCCATGTGGCGGGTCTTGACCGGCGGCAATGCCCCCTTCAAGGCTGGCGTGGGATCGGCGAACACCACCCCGACCGCCATACCGTACCGGAATACCTGGCCGATTACTTGAATGCAGCGATGGGCGGTTTCCAGAGCGCCACGCTTTTCATGGATGCGCGCCACCGCCAGGATGTCGGGGGCGCTGATGTCGGTGAGTGGCCGGCGGCCGATATAGGGGAAAACGCATCGATCCAACATGCCCCAGGTACGCTTTCGGTGGGATTCGCTCTTGTTGTCCAGATGGCGTTCTTTCCAGTCGCGGGCCACGGCTTCGAAGCTGTTGGCGGCCAATGCTGCTTGTTTCTGCTTTTCCATCTGGCGGGCTTGGCTAGGATCGATGCCGGCATCCAGCAGCTTTCGCGCCTCGTCTCGTTTCTGCCGGGCCTCCTTCAGGGAAACATCGGGCCACGATCCCAGGGACAAGCGGTTTTCCTTGCCGGTACCAGGCCTCCGGTAACGAAACCGCCATTTCTTACTGTCGCTGGGTAAAACCTCCAGATACAACCCCTTTTCATCGTATACCTTATAGGACTTGTCCCTTGGTTTGGCGTTTTTGATCTCGGCAACGGTCAGTGCCATGGGTAGCCTCTCGCGAATGGTTACCGATTCGATTCCTCAAAACAGTATGCCCCACCCTTACCCCAATATGCCCCCAAATCTGCCCCACTTTTGTGGGGGCAAGTGTGGGTCGTAGTGAAACGTCATGAGAATAAGACTACCACAAAAAAGCCCGCTGGAATGCGGGCTATGAGACGTTCTGAAATTTCATGAGAAGTCTATTTGGTCGGGACGGCAGGATTTGAACCTGCGACCCCCACAACCCCATTGTGGTGCGCTACCAAACTGCGCTACGCCCCGGATAATCTGCTTATTATACTATAAAATCACTCCGATTCTACAGGCGGATTTTCATCCGATACCTGATTGGAATAAGCCTCGATCCGACCCTTGAGCTTTTGTCCCGCCTTGAAGGTCACCACCCGGCGCGCGGTCACCGGAATTTCTTCCCCGGTTTTGGGGTTGCGTCCCGGACGTTCGCTCTTGTCGCGCAAATCGAAGCTGCCGAATCCGGATAATTTGACCGCTTTTCCTTCCTCCAAAGCATGCTTGATATCTTCGAAAAACAGATCCACCAACTCCTTGGCATCCTTTCGATTCAAGCCGATATCCTCGAATAATCTTTCCACGATGTCGGCCTTGGTCAGTGTCATCACTCCCCCCTCAACCTAGCCTGGAACTTGTCCGCCAACTGTTGCAGAATTTGCGCTACGGCCTGCTCGATATCCGCATCGGTCAGGGTTTTTTGGGGATCCTGAAGAACCAGCCCCAATGCCAGACTCTTTTCCCCCTCGGCAAGCCCTTTACCTCGATAGACATCGAATAAAAGCACCTCTACCCGAAGCCCTGAGACAACCTCGGAAACCGAATCGATCAAATCCTGGGCAACGATGCGTTCGGGCACGACCAAGGCCAGATCTCGGCGGACGGAAGGATATTTGGAGAGCGGCTGGAAGGTGGGAACGTTTTTTTCCTCCAACACCACCCCGTCCAGTTCGAACAGAAACACGCTCTGATCGAAGCCCAATGCCTCCGCCAAGGCGGGATGGAGCATCCCCAACCACCCCCGATGCTGTCCACCTTGCCGTTCTACCAGTGCAGCCGTCTGCCCCGGGTGAAGCGCCGGATGCTCGGCGGCACAAAAACGGAAGTCATTTTCCCTACCGGCCAAACTCAGCAGTGCCTCCACTTCCGCTTTGGCATCGTAAAAGTCCACCAAGCGGACAGGTTGCGACCATTGCTCGGGAGCGACCGGCCCGGTCATCAGTGCGGCAAGTCGTTTCTCCTGCCGAATGTTTCCCGATTCCAGATAGAATCGAAGCCCGGACTCGAACAGACGGACCCGTGGTTGCTGGCGGTTGAGATTGTAAAGCGCCGCGTTCAATAGCCCGGTCCACAAGGTGGTCCGCATCACCCCCATTTCCGAAGACAAGGGATTGGCCACGGCGACCGGTTCCAGATCGGGCGCCAATTTATCTTGCAGGCTTCGATCCACGAAACTATAAGTGATCGCTTCCCGAAAACCGTGATCGGCGAGTAGATCCTGAATTCTGGCCAAGGATAAGCGGCCCTCGGGCGCCGGCTGCACATGGTCGGGCAAGGCGGGGGTTCGAACGGGTAATTGCGAATAGCCGTACACCCGAGCCAATTCCTCGATCAGATCCGCCTCGATGGCGAGATCGAAGCGGAAACTCGGCGGCTGAACGCGCCATTCATCGGCGGATAATTTTTCCACTTGGCAGCCTTCCCGCCGCAAAATGTCCTCGATCTCATCGGCCTCCAGGCGCATCCCCAGCAACCGCTCTACTTGTCGGCTGCGCAGCCGAACCGACGGGCGCTCGGACAAATGGGCCGCCGAGGCCACTTCCGTCACAGGCCCCGATTCACCGCCGGCAATCTCGAGTATCAAGCGCGTCGCCCGCTCCATTGCTCGAGCTTGCAAAGCCGGATCGATCCCCCGTTCGAAGCGGTGGGATGAATCGGTATGCAAGCCGTAACGCCGTGCCCGGCCCATGATCGCCTCGGGCGCGAAAAAGGCGCACTCCAAAAAGATATCTCGGGTGGAAGTGCCGACCGCCGAATCCTGTCCTCCCATGACCCCGGCCAAGGCCAGAGGATGTTCGTCATCGGCAATCACCAGGCTGTCGGCGGTCAATTCGATTTCCTGATCGCCCAGCAGGACCAACTTTTCACCGGGACGGCCCATGCGCACCTGGATACCGCCCCGGAGACAAGCGGCATCGAAGGCGTGGAGCGGCTGTCCCAACTCCAAAAGCACGTAATTGGTGATATCCACCAGCGGGCCGAGGCTGCGGATACCGCTTCGGCGGAGCCGCTCTTGCATCCACAAGGGCGTAGACGCGCCGGCATCGACTCCCCGAATCAATCGGCCCAAATAGCGAGGGCAAGCGGCCTGAGCTTCGTCTTCGACCCGAATCGGCAGGGTATCGTCGCAGGCGGGCGCCACGGGAGCGGCCGCGACCGGCCGCCAGTCGATTCGGTTGAGCAGCGCCGCCTCGCGGGCCACGCCCTCCACGCTCAGGCAATCGGCGCGATTGGGCGTCAGATCCACATCGATGACGGTATCGTCCAACTGCAAGTACGAACGGATATCCTCTCCCACCGGCGCATCGGGCGGCAATTCCCACAGCCCCTGGGAAGACTCGGCCAGCCCCAGTTCGCTGGCCGAACAAAGCATGCCATAGGACTCCACCCCCCGCAGTTTGGATTTTTTGATCTTGAATCCGCCGGGGAGCTGGGCGCCGATGACTGCCAAGGGCGCTTTCATTCCCTCGTAGACATTGGGCGCCCCGCACACGATCTGGAGCGGTTCTTCCGCTCCCGTGGACACTTGGCATACGCGGAGCTTGTCCGCGTTCGGGTGGGAGCTCAGCGCAACCACTTGGGCCACCACCAAACCGGAGAAATCCGGCGCTGCCGGGTCCACACTGTCGACCTCCAGACCCGCCATGGTCAATTGCTCGACCAAGCGAGCCGTGGAGACCGGGGGATCGACGTATTCTCTAAGCCATGCTTCGCTAAAGCGCATTCGGGTAGGAATTTAGTGAAATTGTTCTAAAAAGCGCAAATCGTTTTCGAAAAACAGGCGCAGATCGTTGATGCCATAACGCAACATGGCCATCCGCTCGACGCCGAGCCCGAAGGCGAAACCGGTGTAGGCGTCCGGATCGATACCGGCGGATTCGAACACCCGCGGGTGAATCATGCCGCAACCCATCACTTCCAACCAGCCGCTTTGACCGCAGACCCGACAGCCCACGCCGCCGCACATGACGCAACCGATGTCCACTTCGGCCGACGGTTCGGTGAAGGGAAAATAGGAAGGACGGAAACGGACCTTCACATCCTGCTCGAAAAAGGCGCGCAAAAATTCGTCCAGCACACCGCGCAAATCGGCGAAGCTCACCCCATCGTCCACCATGAACCCTTCCACTTGATGGAACATGGGCGTATGGGTCAAATCCGAATCGCAGCGGTAAACCCGGCCCGGCGCAATCACCTTGAAGGGCGGCCGGCCGGACTTCATCACCCGGATTTGCACCGGCGAAGTATGGGTACGCAACAAACGATGCTCGTCGATGTAGAACGTATCGTGCATCGCCCGAGCCGGATGATGGGCGGGAATATTGAGCGCTTCGAAGTTGTGGTAATCGTCTTCGATTTCCGGGCCCTCGGCGATTTGGAAGCCGACGCTGGCAAAAATCCGCTCAATTCGACGCTGAGTCAAGGTGACCGGATGCACCCCGGCGACGTGCTGACCGCGACCGGGAAGCGTGACGTCCAGGGTCTCGGCCGCCAAGCGGGCATTCAGCGCTGCCCGCTGCAAGCTTTCACGCCGGGCTTCCAGGGCTTTCTGGAACGCTTCGCGGGCTTCGTTGACCGCCTTGCCGGCCGCCGGCCGTTCTTCGGGGGACAGCCGGCCGAGTTCCTTCATACGCTGGGTGAACAGTCCCTTCTTACCCAGATAATGCACCCGAACCCGATCCAGGGTGGCCAAATCTTCCGCCTCGACCAAGTCCTGTTCAGCTCGGCGAAGCAGTTCGTCCAAATCTTCAGACACCAACGATTCAGCCCTGGGCGATTCGAGCCAGTTCGGCGAATGCCTCCTTGTCGTACACCGCCATATCGGCGAGTACTTTGCGATCGATATCGATGGATGCCTTTTTGAGGCCCCCCATCAAGCGGCTGTAGGACAGATCATGTTCACGCGCGGCCGCGTTGATCCGGGTAATCCACAGGGCACGGAATTCCCGCTTGCGTTGCTTACGGTCGCGATAGGCGTATTGGCCGGCTTTGATGACCGCCTGTTTGGCGACCCGATAGACCCGGCTGCGCGCACCGTAATACCCTTTGGCTTGATTCAGTACCTTCTTGTGGCGACGACGCGCCGTGACTCCACGTTTGACTCTTGGCATAGGACCCTCTTTCCAGAATTAAGCGTACGGCAGAAGCTGCTTGGCTTCGCGCACATCGGCAGCGCTCAGATAAGCGCTTTTACGCAGTTGGCGCTTCCTTTTGGTGGCTTTCTTGGTCAAGATATGGCGCCGGTTGGCGTGGTTCCGCTTGAACTTGCCCGAACCTGCGCGCGTAAACCGTTTGGCCGCACCCCGGTTGGTTTTCAATTTTGGCATCGTTTGCTCCTTAAATCGTAACTTTCACTTTTTCTTGGGGGCCATCACCATCACCATTTGCCGCCCCTCCATCTTGGGGCGCTGCTCGACGACCGCATGGTCCTCCAGTTCCCGCTCGATCCGTTCGAGCAGTTCCATCCCCAATTCCCGGTGGGCCATTTCCCGCCCCCGGAAACGCACCGTCACCTTCGTCTTGTCCCCGTCTTCGAGGAATCGAATCAGGTTGCGCAATTTAATTTGGTAATCGCCTTCACCGGTACCAGGACGAAACTTGACCTCCTTGACTTGAATCTGTTTCTGCTTCTTCTTAGCCGCCTGGAGCTTCTTGCTTTGCTCGAAGCGAAACTTGCCGTAGTCCATGATTCGGCAGACCGGCGGATCGGCCTGGGGAGCGATCTCCACCAAGTCCATGCCGGCCTCCTCGGCGGCGCGCTTGGCTTCCCCCAAGGGCATAACGCCGACTTGTTCGCCATTCGCATCGATCAGCCTGACTTTTGACGCCCTGATCTCGTCATTACGACGAACGTCTGTTTTCGCAGCGATGTTGCTACCTCCTCAAATACTTATTCGTCCAAACCGATGGCGGCCTGCTTTGCCGCAATCTGTGCTTGCAACCATGCCGATAACGCTTCCAAAGACTTGGCCCCCAAATCCGTGCCCCGCTGAGTGCGCACCGCAACTTGACGTCCCGCCATTTCCTGATCCCCGACGATCAGCAGATAAGGCACTCGGCGCATGGAATGCTCGCGGATTTTATAGCCGATCTTCTCGTTTCTCAAGTCCGTTTCCACTCTAAGTCCCTGGGCGGCGAGATAATTCTCCACCTCCCGCGCATAATTTTCCTGATGATCGGTGATATTGAGGATGACCGCTTGAACCGGCGCTAACCAAAGAGGAAACAGCCCGCCGTAATGTTCGATCAGGATGCCGATGAAACGCTCCAACGACCCCAAAATCGCCCGGTGCAACATCACCGGCGTTTGTTTCGTGCCGTCCTCGGCGACATAGCTCGCCCCCAGTCGGCCGGGCATGGAAAAATCCACCTGAATGGTTCCCAATTGCCAGACTCTTCCCAAGCAGTCCTTCAGGGCAAACTCGATCTTCGGGCCGTAAAACGCCCCTTCGCCGGGCTGCAATTCCCAGTCCAATTCCTTGCGGTTGAGGGCCTCTTCCAAGGCATGTTCGGCCTTGTCCCAAATTCCGTCACTGCCGACCCGATTTTCGGGGCGCGTGGATAGTTTAACCAACACCTCGTCGAACCCGAAATCGCGATAAGTCTCGAACAGCAGATCGATGAAGGCCGACACTTCGCTTTGAATCTGAGCTTCGGTGCAGAAAATGTGAGCGTCGTCTTGAACGAAGCCGCGCACCCGCATCAGACCATGCAGGGTGCCGGAAGGTTCGTTACGGTGACAGGAACCGAATTCGGCCATCCGCAAAGGGAGATCGCGATAGCTTTTGAGCCCCTGATTGAAAATCTGCACATGGCAGGGGCAATTCATCGGTTTAACGGCGTAGTCGCGATTTTCCGAATGGGTGGTGAAAATCATGTCGCCGAATTTGTCCCAATGCCCGGAACGCTCCCACAAACTCCGATCCACCACGATCGGGGTTTTCACCTCCTGGTAGCCGTGTTGGCGCAATTTTTCCCGGATGGACTGTTCCACGATTTGATAGATGCGCCATCCCTTGTCGTGCCAAAACACCATCCCGGGCGCTTCTTCCTGCAGATGGAACAGGTCCAGTTGTTTGGCCAGGCGGCGATGATCGCGTTTCTCCGCTTCTTCCAAGCGGTGCAGGTAATCCTTCAGCTGCTTTTTGTCCGCCCAGGCGGTACCGTAAATGCGCTGCAGCATTTCATTGCGCGAATCCCCGCGCCAATAGGCCCCGGCCACCTTGGTCAGTTTGAACGCCTTGAGCTTGCCGGTATCGGGCACGTGCGGCCCGCGGCACAGGTCGATGAAATCTCCCTGCCGGTAGAGAGAAATCTCCTCGCCTTCGGGAATGGCTTCGATAATCTCCGCCTTGTATTTCTCCCCCTGCTCGCGGAAGAAGTCGATCGCCTCCTCCCGGGGCATTTCCCGCCGCTCGACGGGCATCGCCTGCTTCGCCAGCGCTTGCATCTTCCGCTCGATCTTTTCCAGATCTTCGGGGGTGAAGGGGCGTTGAAAGGCGAAATCGTAATAAAAGCCGTCTTCCACCACCGGCCCGATGGTCACCTGGGCCTCCGGGTACAGCTCCTTGACCGCCTGGGCCAATAAGTGAGCGCTGGAATGACGCACCACTTCCAGACCTTCTTCCTCCCGGGGGGTGATGATTTCAACGCCGGCGTCGCGTTCGATCGCAAAGCTCAAATCCACCAGCCGACCGTCGACCTTTCCGGCCACCGCCGCCTTGGCCAACCCCGGACCGATGGCCTCGGCGACTTCTTTCACCGTCACCGGATGGTCGAAAGCCAATTGTTTCCCGTCTGGAAGCGTAATCGTGGGCATGGTTTTTTAGCCAAAAAACAAAAAGCACCGCCAAGCGATGCTTTGGAGTTTAATGGTAGGCGCGATTGGATTCGAACCAACGACCCCCACCATGTCAAGGTGGTGCTCTAACCAACTGAGCTACGCGCCTGCAATCAAGATGGTTGATTATCCTATAATTCGCTTCCCCTGTAAAGAGAAATCAATTCACCCGGTGGGAAGGGACTGAGGGACCTGTCTTCCGGGAAGCCGTCAATTACAGCAGGCGACGATCCGGTTCGAACGGTTGCTCCCTGGCTCGCCCCACGACCTCGGCAAAGCCGGGATGAGCCGGGTTGAGGAGCAAATTCCATTCGCGGGGAACGATCACACTGGGGACCGCCAGCGCCAAACTGGCGTGCTCTTTCAACCAACTGTCGCCGATTTCGGCCGTTTCCGGCGGTGCCGGATCATCTCGCCAGCAATCGGGCAGGTTTTCAGACGCGAGATAAAGAATTTCCCGATCCGGCAGCGCCAACTCGAACAGCACATAATGCCGAAGCAAGCGGTGGTCATCCAAATGCACCAGCATCTCCAATATCGCCAAGGATTCGGAAACCGCCAAATAAATGCAAGGATTTCCCCGGCTGTTCCAGCGCCCGCCGAACCGTTTCGCACCCTCGCCGTCGAAAGCCTGGGCGGCCCATTTTCGCTTCACCAAGCGATAGGCGGTTAGATCGCTCAAGTGAACACGCCGTGTTCCAAGCGGCCGATGAGATCCAACACGGCTTCGGTTTCGGCCGAAGTCGCCAGCATCTCCATGGGGCGGCGCCCTCCCAACCCCCGGATCGGCTTGTTCAGCCAGGCGTTTGCCGCATCCCTGTCCCCTTCGAACAGGTCGGTGGCCGCTTTCAGCACCTCGGCGAGTCGGTATAGCCGGTCACTCTCGTCTTGATTGAAGCGCCCGGCTTTCGCCCGCCGCTGCAATGTCGCCGGGGCGATCGCGGCAAACTTCGCCAACGCCTTTCTATCCAGCCCGGCAAGTTCCGCGAGCCTCCCGAACACGGCATAGGGCAAGCCTCGGCGCAGCGCTTCATGCAGCCGATTGCCGCGCGGCGGGATTCCCAAGGACCGCCAGAAATCGGCACCGCTTGGCGCGGCGGGGTAGTACAGCCTTAAAGCATGAGGCATAAGACAACTACAACAACCAAATGACTCTGGATGAATGTATCAGGTGATTGAGTCAGAATCAACGCCTCCCCCAGGCCGGAGCCACCGCAGCATCCTGGTTGCAGGCTCAAAGAATAATCGAAAATTCTCCCGATGATTTCGGGCGATCGCCTCCGGCCGCCCACATTGCAACGTTCGTTCTCGCCCCTTCTCGAAGCGCACTCAAAAGACCCGTTGCCGATGCAATCTTTCCAATCGCCGCCGAGCCTCGCGCAAATGTTCTTCCCAATGCAGCACATAACCGGTATACCAAAGGATCAAAGAAGGCAAGGGATCGTGATCGTCGGCATCGTATAAATCCAATCCGCGACGCAATTCGAAATATAGATCGGTAAAATCGTCCGCCAAGCTGCCGGACAAATCGACCGAACCGTCATCGCCATCTCCGGGCAACGCATATTCGTCCCAATCCCCCAGGAACGCTTTCAGCCGACAAAACATGCGGAAGCGATAGTCGAGATCGGGCAAAACAAAAAAACCGTAACCGGCCTCCAGTTCCAGTTGCTCCATGCCTGCTTCGATCTGCGGCAACAAATGATTCATTTCCCTGAGCCAAGTCGTCGGCGAATACACCTCCAAATGGTCCACCAGCAGACAAAATGCCCGAATTACTGCAACCAGACTGGTATAATTATTCAATTTCACGTTTCGGCATCCACCCCGAAGATCGATCTATCTGGAAGTTTAGACCATCTATTTCCGCTTCCCGACGGCTGATATCTTGATCACTTCATCGCTTATTCCCGTACTCTCCATCTCCGGACACGACCCTACCGGAGGCGCAGGCATCCAGGCGGACATCGAATCCATCCTCAGCCAGGGATGCCACCCCCTGTCCGTGGTTACTTGCCTCACCGCCCAAGACACCCGCGATATTACCCTGCTATCGCCTCAATCGGCGGCCAACCTGACTCAACAAATCGATGTGCTTTTCAGCGATATCCCTATCCGAGCGGTCAAAATCGGCTTACTGGGATCGGCCGAGATCGCGCAAGCGATCGTCTCCGTGCTGCGCACCCATCAACCCGATATCGTCGTCATCGATCCGGTTCTGAGCACCGGCGGCGGCAGCTCCCTGGCCGATGACAACTTGATTCAAATCATTCGGGAGCAATTACTTCCCCTCGCCACCGTGTTGACCCCCAACCGCGGGGAAGCTCAGCGCTTGAGCGGGCAACGCGAAACCTCCGCCTGCGCGGAAGCGCTATTGGCAACCGGCTGCCGGGCGGTCCTCGTCACCGGCGGCGACGAGGTTACGCCGCTGGTTTACAATACCCTCTATCATGGCGGCGGCCGCAAAACCTTCACCTGGGAAAGACTTCCCCAGAGCGCCCACGGGAGCGGCTGCACCCTTGCTTCCGCCTTGACCGCACTGCTCGCCCAGGACATGCCGCTGGAAGAAGCCGTCCGCAAGGCGCAACAATACACCTGGAACTCGATCAAATACGGCTTCCGGCTCGGTCATGGGCAAATACTTCCCTACCGCTTGTTCTGGAGTTGACATGTCATCGCCGCTTCCCGCCCGCGGGCTGTACGCCATCACCGCAGATCCTCACGATTGCGACCGCCTACTGCCTCAGGTCGAGGCGGCCCTGAAAGGCGGCGCTCGAATCCTCCAGCTGCGCGACAAACACCGCCGCCTGGCCCCCGCCGAAGCCCGCCTCTTGCTGAGATCATGCCGCGCCCATCGGGTTCCCCTCATCATCAACGACGACATCGAGCTGGCCCGCCAAATGGGTGCCGACGGCGTCCATCTGGGCCGCGAAGATACCGACCTCCAGCGGGCACGAACCCGATTGGGACCGGACGCCGTTATCGGCGCCTCCTGCTACGCCGACTTGGACCGGGCCGTCGCCGCCCGGAAAGCCGGGGCGACATACGTGGCGTTCGGCGCCTTCTTTTCCTCCCCGACCAAGCCCCACGCCACGCCGGCACCTCTGGACTTGCTCACCACGGCCAAATCCCGCCTCAACTGTCCCATCGTCGCCATCGGCGGGATTACGCCGGAAAACGGCTCGGCGCTTTTACAGGCGGGGGCCGATTATCTGGCGGTGATTCACGGAGTTTTCAGCCAATCCGATCCCGAAAAAGCCGCTCGACGCTATGCAGATTTATTCGAAACCCATGCCGAGCTTCCCTAGATCGCGCCGCGATTTCATCCGCATGCTGTTGTGCCTGGGCGGGGGATTACTGTTGCCGTCCGGGCGGGCGGCGGAAAAATCCGCCTCGGATCGCGCCCTCGAACGTCTTACTCGAGGCAAGACAGCGGAATTCCACCGAGGCGTGGAACTCGTCGTCCCCACCACCCCCGAAACCCGGCTGGCGGTTCCGGTTATCGTACACAGCCGGCTGGCGGGAACGGATCTGATCGCCCTATTGGTAAGCGGTAACCCGGAATCCTTGGCGGCGCGCTTCGATCTCGCCCCTCCCATGCACCCCTATATCCGAACCCAGCTAAAGATTGTCGAGGATAGCGAGGTGATCGCCGTCGTCCGGGCGGCCGGACGCTATTTCCAGCAGCGCAGCAAAGTCAGCGTGAGCGAAGGCTGCGACTGATGCGAATCCAACACCGCAGCCTGCGGCTTCCGGACGGAACCGTGGAAATCCGCCTTTTGCTCTCGCCCAGCGAGACTCGCGCCAACCGGGCAGATCGCCCGACGGGGTGCTTGAAGCGCCTGGCGCTTTATTTCAACGGCAAACGGATCATGGCAGGGAGCCTGGGCAAGGGCGTCACGACGGACCCCTTGCTCACTTTTCGACTGAACGCTAGCCGCCCCGGCCAATTACTCGAAATCCATTGGCGGGATGATCGCGACAACCAAGGGCGACTCACCATCCAGCTTCCCTAAAAGCACATTTCAACATAGTGCTTTGACATTGGCGTGGGGAGCGCTCTAAGACGGATCAGAACTCAAGCGGGCGCCAGATCCTCTCCGGCAGCATCCACTTGCCATAATTTTTCCAGCTGGTAAAACGCCCGGGTCTCGGGCAACATCACGTGGACGATGACGTCGCCGGCGTCCACCAAAACCCAGTCGCGGGCATGCTGCCCTTCCACTCCTAGCGGTTTCATGTGATGCTCGGACAGTTTTTCCACCACATTCTCGGCCAAGGCGCGAACGTGGCGCTCGGAAGTTCCCGAGGCGACCACCATGTAATCGGTGACGCTGGTCTTGCCGCGCACGTCGATCGTGGCGACATCCTTCGCCTTGAGGTCGTCCAAGGCATCCAGTATCCAATCCAGCAATTGCTCGGTTTCGATCATAGTATCTGTATTTAAGACAAGGGATTCCGATAATACCCCTTACGGCGAATCAAGGCCAATACACCGGGGGGCAAAAGATAGCGGGGATCGCGTCCGGCCGCCAAACATTGACGAATAAAGGTCGCGGAAATATCCAACTGGGTAACCGGTTGAAAATAAATCTTCCCGGCCGGAGTGGCTGGCAAACCGGGCTTTTCCTCTGATACTCGTACCGTCACTTGATCCTTCAAGGGAGCAGGCCAGCGGGAAGAATAGCCCGGGCGGGTCATTACCACCACATGGGCCAAATCGAAAATCGTCTCCCAGCGGTGCCAAGCGGGCAAATCCCGGAAAGCATCCAAGCCCAGGATCAGACACAACGGCCGGTCCTCCACTTCCGCCCGCAGCGAAGCGAGCGTATCGACCATGTAGGAAGGACCGGTGCGTTCCAGCTCGCGAGGATCGAGCACGAATTCCGGGGGAGCATCCGTCAACGCCACCTCCAGCATGTGCCGCCGCGCCTCCGAAGGGACCGACGGCCGCTGCCGGTGAGGCGGCAGGCGGCAGGGAATGAAGCGCACCTGGTCCAAAGTCAACGCCTCCTTGACTTCCAAAGCGGTGCGCAGGTGGCCGTAATGAACCGGATCGAAGGTTCCGCCGTAGACGCCGATCACGTGCGAATCTGCCCGTCTCCCAGCACGATGAATTTCTGCGTGGTCAAGCCCTCCAACCCCACGGGTCCGCGGGCGTGAAGTTTGTCGGTGCTGATCCCGATTTCGGCGCCGAGACCGTATTCGAAGCCGTCGGCGAAGCGGGTCGAGGCGTTGACCATCACCGAACTGGAATCCACTTCGCGCAGGAAGCGGCGGGCCCGGCTGTAATCCTCGGTAACGATGGCGTCGGTATGGCCGGAGCCGTATCGTTGGATATGATCCATCGCCTCGTCCAAGTCGGCCACCACCCGAACCGCCAGAATCGGCGCCAGGTATTCGGCCCCCCAATCGGTCTCGTCGGCCGGTCGGCAATCGGGCAAGATGGAACGAGTCTCGGCGCAGCCCCGCAATTCCACCCCCGCTTCCCGGTACTTTTCCGCCAACGGCGGCAACACTTGGGCGGCGATGCCCTCGGCCACCAGCAAGGTTTCCATGGCGTTGCACACGCCGAAACGCTGGGTCTTGGCGTTGCAGGCAATGGCGACCGCTTTATCCGAGTCGGCGCGGTCGTCGATGTAAACGTGGCAAACCCCGTCCAGGTGCTTGATCACCGGAATTCTGGACTCGGCCACGATCCGCTCGATCAATCCCTTGCCGCCTCGCGGGATGATCACGTCCACATGGCGATCCATTTGCAACAGCGCACCCACCGCGGCGCGGTCGGTGGTTTCGATCACCTGCACCGTCGTCTCGGGCAACCCCGTCTCCGCCAAACCCTCCCGGATACACGCGGCCAGCGCCTGGTTGGAATGAACCGCCTCGGACCCGCCGCGCAAAATACAGGCATTACCCGCCTTCAGACATAAGCCGGCCGCATCGACGGTGACGTTGGGACGCGATTCGTAAATGATCCCGATCACCCCCAACGGCACCCGCATTCTGCCCACCTGAATCCCCGAGGGACGGTAGCTCAGATCGGCCACTTGTCCCACAGGATCGGGCAAGGCGGCGATCTGGCGTAATCCTTGGGCCATGGCGTCGATGCGGGAATCGGTCAGTTCCAAACGATCCAAAAGCGCCGGACTCAGCCCCCGCTCCCGACCGGCGGCCAGATCCCGGGCGTTTTCCTGTTGGAGCCGGTGCCGCCCGGATTCGATGGCAGCGGCCACCGACGTCAACGCCCGGTTCTTGGCGCCGGTATCGGCTCGCCCGATTTGGCGGGCGGCGGCTCGAGCTTGTTGTCCCAAGGTCTGGATGGATTGAAGAAGCTCCTGCGTGCTCATATCATTCATACAAAAGTTTTTCTGGATTACCCGGTGTCGCATCACCGCTGGCCAGCGCCAGACAGACATCCCGAAGCTGCTCCCAGGCATCCCCCCCGACTCGGCCCTTGATGACGGCGTCGATGCGGGCGGCGGATTTTATCGCCGCGTGCAGCTGGAACCGACTAAGACGCTTCAACGCCCGCTCCAGTTGGATTCTACGCCGCTCCCAAAGACGCAGGCGGCGGCAGCTTGCTGTTATCGGCACGCCTCGGCGCCGATCCTCCCCAAGCTGCAGCAAAAGACGCAACTCGCGGGTAATTGCCCATAATACCACGGCCGGCGCCATGCCTTCCGCCCTCAGCCCCGCCAAGGTCCGATCAACCCGGTGCACTTGACCCGACAACAAGGCCTCGGTCAAATCGAACACGTCGAAGCGGGCACTGTCGGCCACGGTCTCCGCCAACAGATCGGCGTCCACTTCTGCGCCCCCGTAAAGCACATACAACTTGTCGATTTCCTGCGCCGCGGCCAGGAGATTGCCTTCGGTCCGGACGGCCAACAGCTGAATCGCCTCGGGATGCAGCCGCACGTCTCGGGATTTGGCACGATGGGCCAACCATGCCTTGAAATCGCGGCCCTCGGGGGAACGCGTCTGAACCGCCACACCGGTCGCCTCCAAGCGAGCGAACCAGCGTTTTTTCTGCTCTCCGGACGCCAGATTCTCCAAGGTCAGCAGAAGCACGGTGGCCTCGGGAGGCCGCTCGGCGTAATGGGTCAATACGCGCGCGCCCTCCTTGCCCACCTTACCTTCCGGCACCCGCACTTCCAGCAGCCGATTGGCTGAAAACAAGGACAGGGCGTCGGCCTCGCCAGCCAAGAGATTCCAATCGAAACCGGGCAATACCGCGTAGACCTGACGTTCTTCGAAGCCTCGCTCGCGGCAGGCACGGCGGATCATGTCGGCCGCCTCGGCCAGTTGGAGCGGTTCGTCCCCGTATAGGAGATAAATCGGCGCCAGCCCGGATTTCAGCTGAGCGGCAAGTTGACTGAATTTAACCTTCACTCGGCGCCTCCAAAACCTTCCGCAAGCGCCGCATGACGGTATGCACCGCCTCCCGTCGCATCTCTTCCCGGATGATCGCTTCCTCCTCGGCCTTGCCGATCACCTCCACCTGGGGATTGAGATAGATCCGGTGAAGGGCGAGAGGTTGCATCGGCACCAGCACTTTGCCGTCGGGCGTGCGGGCCTCGAAGCGGAGGCGGTAGATCAATTCGAATTCGATCGCCTTGCCGTTCTCATCCAAAGACAATTCCCGCCGATCCTCGCGAATCTCCGGAATCACCAGCACCGTGGCGGCCTCCTGCGGATCGGCGACCAAGCGGCCGCCCGAATAAGCCAAAATCTGCTGCATATAGCTCGCGAACGGATGGTTCAAGGGAATGCCCAGCAAGGCAATCACCCGTTTTTCCGGCGGCAATTCCACCGCCCCGCGCAGATGAAAACCACAGCCTCCCAGGAGTCCCAACCACAATAACAGGAACACCCCTTTCCAATTGATTCGGCAGCACATCGATTCGATTCGTTTTTCCAATGATTTAACCGAGTCAGTATAATACCGTCTTTTAACCGATCAACGAGCAACGTGGTGGAAGCAGCAGCCGATTCCCTCCCGACCTTCCAGGATATCATCCTGAATCTGCAAAATTATTGGACCCGGCAAGGGTGCGCCCTGCTTCAACCCATGGATATGGAAATGGGGGCCGGCACCTTCCATCCCGGAACATTCCTGCGCGCCATCGGCCCCGAACCTTGGCGCACCGCCTACGTTCAGCCCTCGCGCCGTCCCACCGACGGCCGTTACGGAGACAATCCGAACCGCCTGCAGCACTATTACCAATTCCAGGTACTGCTCAAACCCTCCCCCCTGGAGATCCAGGATCTGTACCTGGAATCCCTGCGCGCTCTGGGGCTCGATTTGCTCGAACACGACGTCCGTTTCGTGGAAGACAACTGGGAGTCCCCCACCCTAGGGGCCTGGGGACTGGGCTGGGAAATCTGGTTGGACGGCATGGAGATCACCCAGTTCACCTACTTCCAGCAAGTGGGGGGCCTGGACTGCCGGCCGGTCGCGGGAGAAATCACCTACGGCCTGGAACGGATCGCCATGGTCCTGCAGAACAAGGAAAGCGTGTACGATCTGGTGTGGGCGAAAAACGGCAACCAAATCACCACTTACGGCGACGTCTTCCACCAGAACGAGGTGGAAATGTCGGCCTACAATTTCGAACACGCGGACGTGGCGTTCTTGCTGCAAAGCTTCGACACCCACGCGAGCGAATGCCGAAAATTGCTGGAGCTGGAACTCCCCCTGCCCGCCTACGATCAGGTACTCAAAGCCTCGCACACCTTCAATCTGCTGGACGCGCGGCACGCCATCTCGGTCACCGAGCGCCAGCGCTACATCCTGAAGGTGCGCGAACTGGCACGCGGCGTGGCCCAGTGCTACTACCAGCGGCGCGAAAAGCTCGGCTTCCCGATGTTATCCAAGGAGGAAAATTGATGGTCACGCGCGATCTGCTGTTCGAACTGGGTACCGAAGAACTGCCTCCCAAAGCCTTGCGCACCCTGATGGAATCCCTGCGGGACGAAGTGGGCACCCGCCTGGAAAAAGCCGAACTAGCCTTCGACCAGATTCAAGCCTACGCCACCCCCCGCCGGCTGGCCCTGATCGTGCACCAGTTGGCCGAACATCAACCGGACCGCATCGCGGAGCGCCGCGGCCCGGCGCTGAAAGCCGCCTTCGACGCCGACGGCCGGCCCACGCGCGCGGCGCTCGGCTTCGCCCAAAGCTGCGGCGTGGCGGTGGAGGAATTGGAGACCCTCAAGAACGCCAAGGGCGAATGGCTGCTGTGCCGTCTGCATCAGTCCGGAGCCCCGGCCGCCGAATTGATTCCCGAACTTCTGCGGCAAGCCCTCGCCGCCCTGCCCATCCCCAAGCGCATGCGCTGGGGCGAGCGGGAGGATGAATTCGTGCGGCCGGTCCACTGGGCGGTATTGCTGTTCGGAGAAGAGTCGATCGAAACGGAAATTCTGGGAGTGAAAACCGGTTCCCGCACCCGAGGCCACCGCTTCCATTGCCCCGAGCCGATTGCGCTTTCCCACCCCGCTCATTACGGCCAACTGCTGCAAAGCCGCGGGCGGGTCATCGCCGACTTCGACGAACGCCGCCGCCATATTCACCGCCAAGCCTTGAAACTGGCCCGGGAAGCCGGCGGCACCGCCCATATCGAAGAAGACTTGCTGGACGAGGTCACCGCCCTGGTGGAATGGCCGGTGGGGTTATTGGGATCGTTCGAGGAACGTTTTCTGTCCCTGCCGCGGGAAGTGCTGATCACGGTCATGCAATCCCATCAAAAATATTTTCCCGTCCTGGGCTCGGACGGCAATTTGCAGCCGCGTTTCATCGCCATCGCCAATCTCGACAGCAAGCGCCCCGAAACGGTTCGCGCCGGCAACGAGCGGGTCATCCGGCCACGCCTTGCCGATGCCGAATTTTTCTGGCGGCAGGATCTCAAAGTGTCTCTCGAAGACCGGCTCGACCAACTGGCCGGCATCGTTTTTCAGCGCAAACTGGGCACGCTCCTGGACAAGACCCGGCGACTGGAAAAATTGGCCGCCTATTTGGCCGATCGCCTCCATGCCGATGCCGGCAATGCGGTGCGCGCCGCAAGGCTCGCCAAGACCGATTTGGTCACCGACCTGGTGGGGGAGTTTCCGGAACTTCAGGGCGTCATGGGCCGCTATTACGCTCGGGCGCAAGGAGAAGATCCGGAGGTGGCGGCCGCGCTGGACGAGCAGTATCGCCCCCGCCAAGCCGGCGGAATACTGCCGGAGACCGTGACCGGCCAAATCCTGGCGCTGGCGGACAAGCTCGATACCTTGGCCGGGATTTTCAGCATCGGGCTCGCTCCCAGCGGCGCCAAAGATCCCTATGCCCTTCGCCGGGCGGCCCTGGGAGTCCTCCGCATCGTGCTGGAAGGACGCCTGGATTTGAGCCTGCCCGCGCTGCTGGAGAAAGCCGCCGAACTTTATCCACACGACTTCGATCGGGCGGAAACGATCAGCACCCTCTACGAATTCATGCTCGACCGGCTCAAAAATTATCTGATCGATCGGCAATTCACGCCCGATGAATTCGAATCGGTGGCCGCCCTCAAGCCCGAAAAGCCATTGGATTTCTTGCATCGCATCGAGGCGGTTCACGCCTTCCGCCGACTGCCCGAGGCCGAGAGTCTGGCGGCGGCCAACAAGCGGATTCGGAACATCCTGCGGCAAAGCCAAATGACAAGTTTCGCGCCCGTCGACCCCGCCTTGCTTCAACACGAAGCCGAACAAGCGATGCACCGGGCCGTCGAGCAAGCCCACGACCAAGTCGAACCGTTCCTGGCCCAACGCGATTACACTTCAGCCCTCCGACACCTGGCGGAGCTCAAGGAAACGGTGGATGCCTTTTTCGATCAGGTGATGGTGATGGCGGAGGACGAGGCGCTTCGCCGAAACCGGCTGAACCTTCTGGCCGCCACCTCCGAGCTCTTTCTTCAGATCGCCGATATTTCCCGGCTGCAAGGATAAGGCCATGGGAAAAGCGACACCGGGCATTTATTTGCGTTCGGCCCTTTTTCTGGCGGTCCAATCGGCGATCACCTTCGTCCTCACGCCCGTCGTGCTCGGGGTATCCTTCCTCTCCAAGTACGAATATCGCTATCTTTGGGCGCGCTGGTGGGCGCGCCTCCAGATTCTGGCGGTCACTTACATTTGCGGCCTTAAGGTGGAGATCGAAGGGCTGGAGAACATTCCGTCCCAAAGCGGCGTGGCGCTGAGCAAGCATCAGTCCGCTTGGGAAACCTTGATGTTGTTTCTGCTCTTTCCCAAAACCGTCTACGTACTCAAGCGGGAGCTTCTAAGCATCCCCTTCTTCGGCTGGTGCCTGGCCCGCTACCATCACATCGCCATCGACCGCGGCCAACGCCGGGCGGCGATGGCCGCCCTGCTCAAGCAGGGAAAACAGCGACTCAAGGAAGGACACTGGATCGTCATCTTCCCGGAAGGCACCCGCGTCGCTCCGGGGGAAAAACGGCGCTATGCCGGCTCGGGCGGTATCCTCGCCCAGCGCGCCGGCGTTCCGGTGGTGCCGGTGGCCCACAACGCCGGAGAATTCTGGCCGCGCAACAGTTTCCTCAAGTATCCCGGAACGATCCGGCTCAGAATCGGCCCGCCCCTGGACGGGCAAACCCTCTCCGCGGACGAGATCAACCGCCAGGCGGAAGCATGGATCGAGGCGCAGATGGCGGAAATATCCCCCCAACCTCCGCGTCCTTGACGGCTTTGGAGCGATCCGCTCCACGCCACCTCCCATCTCCACCCCCATAAAATACAGGGGCAATCCCAGCGAGAATTGCGAATTCCGTCACAAAAAAAGCGGTCTGGAACCCTCTATCTTATATGTGAAAGGGCTCACGCTTAATGCCCTTCGTTCATTCTTCTGT
The DNA here is from genome assembly GCF_000421465.1 of Methylohalobius crimeensis 10Ki. Lineage (NCBI taxonomy): Bacteria > Pseudomonadati > Pseudomonadota > Gammaproteobacteria > Methylococcales > Methylothermaceae > Methylohalobius > Methylohalobius crimeensis. The sequence continues at coordinate 710,651 of NZ_ATXB01000001.1, read as the reverse complement.
TTGACAGAAATAACAACTAGATGGCGTGAATAAAAGAGAGAGGTATGTACTATGAAACAATTTATCTTGAATTTGTTACGGGACGATGAAGGCGCCAGCGGTATCGAATACGCCTTGGTGGCCGCCATGGTGGCAATCGCACTGGTGGCCTTCGTCGACCCTATCAGCACCGCTATATCTAATATCTTCACTTCCATTGAATCTAAATTGACGTCTGCCGGTAGCGGTAGTTAAAGCTCGGCCGAGTATTTGATGAACTTGCTTGGCTTGGCACTGGTGGTGGGGGCTTGGGGCGCCTTCTGCGGCGGTTATGACGCGGCGCTGCGCCGAATCCCCAACATTCTCACCCTGGGCGGCCACTTGGCGGGGGCGGGAATGATCGCCGCGACCGGCCACGGATGGCTGGGCGATCCCTGGACTTCGTGCCTCAAGGCCTGGGCATTGGCACTGGGGCTGACCTTGCCCGCCTACGCCCTGCGCTGGCTGGGCGGGGGGGACGTCAAGTTACTCACGGCCATGGGACTGCTGGGGGGAATGCAGGTGCTGTCGACCACTTATGTGGTGGGAGCGCTGCTCGTGGCCGGCGGGCTCATCGCGTGGCGTACCCTCCAGTCCTGGGGGTGGGTATGGGCAAGTCCAACCGGGAAAGGACGGAATCTGCCTTTCGGTTTGGGGCTTTCGGTCGGATTCGAAGTGGCGCTGGCAAGTAGGACTTTCGATGCGGGTTGGTTCTGATGCGAGGGAAGATCCCGGCGGCTGATGCTCAGCGGCGAAGGCAACGCGGCGCGGTGGCGATCGAATTCGCCCTGTTGTTCGTCATCTTCTTCACGCTTTTCTACGCCATCGCCAGTTACTCCGTGCCCTTGGCCTTGATGCAAGCATTCCAATACGCCGCGGCGGAAGGCGCGCGTGCGGCGGTCGCGGTGGAGCCGGAGAAGTTTAGCGACCTGACCTCTTATCAGGATGCCGTTGTCGACCGTGTGCGCACTGCGGTGGTGGACCGCCTGGAATGGCTGCCCGAGGTAGCCCGCCAGGCGGTTCTCGGAAATGACGGGGCCAAGGTGGGAGTTGCTTTCGATAACGACGTGGTCACCGTTACCGTCAGTTTCCCCGATTACGGCAATCAACCGCTGATCCCGATGTTGAACCTTCCGGGAGTAGGGGCAGTCCCCAAACTGCCCCAAAATCTCGCCGGCACGGCCTCGCTCCAGCTCTAGTTCAGTCGCTGAATTACATCACAAATAGAAAATAACGGCATGGGCAGTTCGATTTTACGGATACTCGCCGGATTATTGGCTCTCGGGGCCATCCTGGTCGGTTACTTGGGCTATCAAGCCAGCCACCAGCCACCCGAGAAGCCGACACCGGTCAAAGCGGAAAAAAAGGCGCCGGAAGTCGTGCCGGTGGTGATTGCCGCCCGCGGCATTTCGGCGGGCCGGGCGATCGTCGAGGAAGACCTCAAAATCGAGAAGCTTTCGTCGACGCCGGACGGGGGATATAGCGAAGTCGCCCCTCTGCTGGGCCACGCCCCTGCAGTCGACATCCCGGAAGGAGCATCGGTCCTGTCCAACCATTTTCCCACCTATAGCCGGTTGGCGAAGGCCTTGGAAGCCGGAGAACGGGCGGTCGCGGTCAAAGTGAACGAAGTGACCGGCGTGGGCGGATTCGTCCAACCCGGCGACCGCGTGGATGTGTTGTTTTATCTGCGGGGCAACAACGAGACGGGAAGAAACAGCTCGGCCCAAGTGATGTTGTCGGATGTGCGTGTCCTCGCCTTCGGCAACATACTGGTCTCCGACAAGCAAGCGGAAACCGACACCAATTCGAAAAACGGCTGGGTGGACAAGGCCAAGCGCACCGACGAGAAAAAACCCAGCGGCAAGAAAAGCCGCACCGCCGTCCTCGCGGTCCCCGAATCAGCGGCAGCAAAGCTTTTGCTCGCCGAATCGGCGGGCAATCTGAGACTTGCTCTAAAAGGCGTCCATGCAACTCGACCTCCCGGAAGGACTGCCAGTCAGAAACACTTCTTGGTGCTCAAGCAATTGGTTGGCCAACAAAGCGAACCGACAACGTCGCCCCGAGCGTCCGGCCGGAAAGCCCGGCAAGTCAAAATATATTGCGGGGACAAGGTGACCTACGGCGGGTGTCCTTGATGTTGGCAACACGCGTCCCACCCCGCACGAACCAAATGAGCGGCATTGAACCTGCCGCGAGATTTTGCCGCTCCATGCTGGCACTCTTCCTTCTGCTGGCTGCCGCTTTGGCAAACGCCGGGGAGGCAAACTTACCCGTCATTTCCATAGAATCCGGAAAACAACTGAGTTATGCCTACGAGCACCCGATCAAGCAAGTGGCGATCGGCGATCCGAAGGTCGCCGAAGTTCAAGTCACCGGCAAAAGCCGGATGCTGATCACCGCAATTCAACCCGGCTCCACCAGCTTGCTTCTCTGGCACAACGACGGCGACGGTAAACCCGACCTTACCGCCGAGGTGCGCGTCACCGAACCGATCAGCCTGAAGCGACACGCGCTCGAACGACTCGCCCCCTCCGAATTGGAAGTCACGGAAGCCGGCGACAAACGCATGCTGTCGGGGGAAACCCGCTCCCTGCCCACCCACGATCAGGCCCGCCAAGCCTTGGGACTTAGCCACGCATCGGAAAAGCAGGACGCTTCCACGATCGATGCCACCCATCCGGGATTCGACAGTCAGGTGCAAATAGACATCAAGATCGTCGAAGTCAGCCGCCAACGGCTGCAAAACGCCGGTCTGTTTCTGAGCAAAAACAGCGCCAACGCCACCTTGGTGCTTTCCAACCCCGGCAATCTGAGCGGTATCGAATCGGCCGCGGACGGGGCCTTCTCACTGCTGTCGAGCGGCGGCTTCCTGCCTCAGGCGCAAGCCTTCAATTTCGCCTACGGCAACGCCAAGCAAGGCATTTTGGGTGTGATCTCGGTCCTGGAAAACAACGGTTTCGCCTATACCCTGGCGGAACCTTCGCTGGTGGCGATCAGCGGGCAAAGCGCCAGCTTCCTGGCAGGCGGAGAGTTTCCGATTCCCGTCCAAGCGGGAGGATCGGTGGCAGGCGCCATCACCGTGCGATTCAAGGAATTCGGGGTGCGCCTCTCCCTGACCCCTACCGTGCTCGATCGTAACCGCATTGCCTTGAAAGTCGCCCCGGAAGTGAGCGAATTGGATTTCAACGCCGGCATCGAGAGTGGCGGGGTTTCGGTCCCCGCATTGAGGGTCCGCCGCACCGACACCACCATTTCCCTGGGTGACGGCGAAAGCTTCGTCATCAGCGGCCTGGTGAATCGGAATACCTTGGCTAGCGTCGACAAAATTCCATGGCTGGGCGACATTCCGATTCTGGGAGCGTTTTTTCGCTCCACCCGCATCGACCGCAACGACAAGGAATTGATTATGGTGGTTACCCCGCATTTGGTTCAGCCGTTGGCCAAGGAGGCCCCCCGCCCCCCGCTGCCGGGGGAACGTTTCCGCGCCTACGATCCGGATTTCTTCGAAACCTTTTTTCAAGAGACGGGAGACTTTTTCGATAAACCCCCGGTAACGGGATTTTCACGCTGAGCCATGACTACTAGCATTCCGCGCAAACGCAGTTTCGTCGCCGTCACCGATCGGCCCGAGTACACTCGCTGGCTGCACGGGATACTCAAGGACGAAGGCGAACTGCTCACCGCCGATCAGCCCTCCCTGGAGCGGGTGTGTCAAATCATCGACCTGACCGGTGCGCAACTGGTATTCGTGGCCCTGGCACCGCAAACCCTCCGGCACGACACCGCCCTGCTCGAGGGCCTCGTGGCGATCAAGCCCCTGTTGGGGGTGGTCGCCATGGCGGACCAAGCGGACAGCCAACTCCTGCTCGCCGCCATGCGGGCGGGAGCGAAGGATTTCATCACGCCCCAGACCCGCCCGGGAGACGTGATCAACCTGGTGCATCGGATCCAAGAACGGAGCCCGGCACCGTCGGCCGCCGCCCCTTCCATAGGCAGCCTCACCGCCCTAATCAGCGCCCGTCCCGGCACCGACACGCCGATGCTGGCCCTCCATCTGGCTCTGGCCATGCAGAACCGGGAATCGAAACGCGACACCCTCCTGCTCGACTTGGGCAGTCCGCCCGGCGACAGCCTGCTATATCTAGGCATCAATGCTTCCTACAGCTTCATCGACGCGGTCAGGAGCCTGCGGCGCCTGGACTCGGTACTCATCGACAGCGCCTTCGCCAAGCATCACAGCGGCCTGCATTTGCTGGCGCTCCCGGAAGACGCCGACGCCATCGGAGAAATCACCTCAGCGGATATCTACGTTCTGCTCGGCATGTTGCGCCGCTATTTCTCCAGGATCGTGGTCAATTTAGGCGGCGTGCCGTGGTCGGACTTCCTCTATCTGCTGCTGAGCAACGCGGACGATATTCTGGTGGTGATCGAGCAGAGCGTTCCCAGTTGCAAGCAAAATATGCAATTGGTGCGGGAAGTGCGCGAACACAAAATTTCCATGGATTCGGTGGGGCTGGTGGTCGACCGCTACCTTCCCAAGTTGCCGCCCGATACGGCAAGCTTGTCGCGCGGCTTCGACCTGCCGGTCCATGCCACCCTGCCGCCATCCGGCATGGCGCGACTGAACATGATGAATTCGGGGGAAAGCCTGTTCGAATGCGCTCCTCGCGACCCCTATACGACGGCGGTGCGCAATCTGGCCGCCAAACTGACCGCCGACAAGGAGGCCGACGGGAAAAACGCAAAGGGAATCGGACGCCTGATCAAAGCCGCCGGCGGTTGGCTTGGCGGAAGGAAGAAATAAGCCATGGATTTCATGAAATATCCCAACTACGACTTCACTCTTAAACAGAGCGAGGATTATCAAGATCTCAAATATGTGCTCCATCGCCATCTGATCGATCATATCGAGGAGGAGCAGGTTCCGCTGAATGAATGGAACGCCGAGCAAATTCAGCAATACGTGCACGACCACGTCTCGCGCTACGCAAGCCGGCATCAGCTCGCAGTCACCAGTTACGATTTGGACGACCTCACCGAAGAGATCATCCACGAACTGACGGGCTACGGACCGCTTCAATCCTTGCTTGCCGACGATCATATCAGCGATATCATGGTGAACGGTGCCCGCCACGTGTTCGTGGAACGCAACGGCAAGGTACAGCAGGCCGACGCGCGCTTCATCGACGACGACCATGTCCTGCGGGTGATCCGGCGCATCCTGGCCCCGCTGGGACGGCGCCTCGACGAATCGAGTCCCATGGTGGACGCGCGCCTCCCGGACGGCAGCCGGATCAACGCGATCATTCCTCCCTTGGCGCTCGACGGCCCCTGTCTCTCGATCCGCAAGTTCCGGCAGGACCCGTTACGGGAAGCGGATTTGCTGGCCTATGGCTCGGCCAACGAAGCGATGTTGGATTTTCTGCGCAAGGCCGTGGATTACCGTTGCAATATCCTGGTAAGCGGCGGCACCGGAGCGGGGAAAACGACCCTGCTGAACATCCTGAGCCGCTTTATCGGCTCTCAAGAACGGCTGGTAACCATCGAAGACGCGGCGGAATTGCAGCTCGACCACAATCATGTGGTGCGCCTGGAAACCCGCCCGCCCAATGTGGAAGGGGTAGGCGAGGTGCGTCCGCGCGAATTGGTCCGCAACGCCTTGCGGATGCGCCCCGACCGCATCATTTTGGGCGAAGTGCGCGGCGAGGAGGTGCTGGACGTTCTGCAGGCGATGAATACCGGTCACGACGGTTCCATGAGCACGGTACACGCCAACAGCGCCCGCGACGCCTTGGTTCGCCTGGAGATGCTGGCCGGGCTGGCCGGTTTCCGGGGGGGCATCGAGACCCTGCAGCAAATGATCACCTGCGCCATCGACATGATCGTGCACATCGCCCGTTTCTCCGACGGTTCCCGCCGGATTACCTCGATCATGGAAGTGACCGGGGTACGCGACAATCAATTCCTGCTCAACGAATTATTCAGCTACGATCGCAGACGCGACGCTTTCGTCAACGGCAACTCCCACCCCTCCGGCCCCAAGTTCACGGATCGAAAACCCGCCTTTTCCATTTTCGACGGTGGCAGCGTGTATGGATAGTCCTATTCTGTGGAGCTATCTCATCGCCGCCCTCTTGATCGCCGCGGCACTGTGGCTGTATCGGCAAAGCCAACGAAAAAACCTGGAGGAAAAGGTGGACCGGCGTCTCGCCGAATGGAATCCGGCCGAACGCCAAACCGCCCCCCGGCGAGGGCGGACGCCTTTCCCTACATTCAAGCCATTGTTCTGGCGAGCCGGCATCGAAATCCGCGAAGGACATTTGCAAACGGGATTCATGGGACTCGTCGCACTTTGCGTCGGCGGCGGTTGGGCGCAAGGCGCTTGGCTTGCCTTGTCGGCGCCGCTCATCGCCGTCCTCGCCTGTTACCTGTGGCTGGAGTTTCGCGCCCGCAAACGCATCTCGTTGATTTTGGTTCAGCTTCCTTTGTTTCTCGATCAAGTCCTGCGCGGCCTCGGCACCGGCCGTAGCATGGACGGCGCGCTCAGTCTAGCCGCCATGGAAACGCCGGCGCCACTGAAGGAAGTCATCGAACGGGTGCTGCGTACCAACCGACTGGGCGCCGATCTCGGCATCGCCATTCAGGAATCCGCCGAGCTCTACCGGATCGATGAACTCCACTTGCTAGCGCTGGCGGTCAAAATCAATCGACGTTACGGCAGCAGCGCCCGCGAATTGCTACAAAACGTCATTCGCATGATCCGTCAGCGCGAGACGACGCAGCGGGAATTGCGCGCCCTCACCGGAGAGACCCGAATCAGCGCCTGGGTGCTGGGTTCTCTTCCCCCGGGCATGGCGGCTTATATGATGGCCATGAATCCGCGCTATCTATCCGGGATGTGGCAGGACCCTTCCGGCCGCATCCTATTGTTGGTCGCGGTGAGCTTGCAGATCATCGGGGCGATCATCCTCTGGCGCATGGTGAAGAGCGTATAGGAGCAATTGCAATGACTGTATGGTATGCCTTGGGCACCGGCGCATTTCTGATCGTGGCCAGCGCCTTGCTGCTGGTGGCGGCCAGCTCAAGCAGCGGGAACAAGCACTCTCTGCAGCGCTTCAACAGCCTTCTCAAGCAGGGGACGGGCGATCACTCGAAAGTCGGCGCCGTCAAGACGATGACCCGGTTTGCCGCATTGGACGAGGAAATAGTGCGCTTGCTGCAACAAGCCGGCTGGTACAAGGGACGCAAGCGATTCCTGTTCGGTCTGATGGCCTGGGGTTCACCGGCGGTGCTCATGGCGGCGACCGGCGTATATGCCTTCACTTCCGTCGGGATGCCGACATTGCAAGGAATCGCTCTGCTGTTCATGGCTTTCGCGGCGGGTTTCTTGCTCCCCCGCTACGTATTGCGTTTCCGGGCGAAAGCCCGCCGCCATGCCCTCGCGCGGGAAACGCCCACCGCCATTTATTTACTCATCATGCTCTTCGACGCCGGCCTTTCCACCGAACACGCCCTGAAAGTAATTCAGGACGAAGGCACGGTGTTGATGCCGCATCTGACCGATGAACTTGCCGGAACCCTGCAACGCATCGACGCCGGCCATGACCCCGCGGACGCGCTTGGAACCCTTGCCGCCCCCTTGGACGTGGACGAATTGACCGATACCGTAGCAATCTTGAAACAGGTTACCCGGTACGGCGGCAACATTCGCGACTCCCTGGTGAAGCTGGCTCGGTTGATCGAGGAACGCCAGCAATCCGCCTTGCGTGAGTATGTCAATAAATTATCCGCCAAAATGACCGTAGTGATGATGGTTTTCCTATTTCCCGCTTTGCTGATCTTTCTTGCCGGCCCGGGCTTCCTGGCCCTGGCGCGCGGATTGATGGAGGTCTACGGTGGTTAAATGGACGCCGCTCATTTGCCTGCTCGCCCATCTCTTCGTGGGTTGTGGCCTGCAAAGGCCGTCTCTGTTTGCCCGGGAAAACGCGACCGCCCCGCCTTCCGCAAGGGCGTGCCGGAGTGATACCGATGCCGACAAGGACCTCAAACTGGACCTGATCCGGAAGCTCATGGACGAAGGCAAACTGTACGCGGCGCTGGCTCATCTGGATGCCGTCCGTTCCAAGACTCCCCAGGCCATCTATCTGCGCGCCGAAATCCTGCGCCGGACCGACCGCGCCGATCAGGCCATTCCTTGGTATCGGCTACTGCTCGACAGCTGCATGGGGGGATGGGGCCGGCACGGACTGGGACTGATCGCCGGACGTGCCAACCGCATCGGCGAAGCGCTCGACCACTTGCAGCGGGCCAAACAGTCCCTGCCGACCGTGGCCCGGGTACGCAACGATTTGGGTTATGCCTTGCTGCGCGCCGGCCGTTACGCTTCGGCCCGCAACGAGTTTTTGACCGCCCTAGAATTGGACGGCGGCAATTCCCTGGCTGCGACCAACCTCACCATGCTGCTTGCGCTCATGGGCCACGACCGGGAAATGCGGGCCTTCGCCGCGCGCATGCACATGGATGGCGCGACCTTGAACCGGCTTCGCGCGCAAGCGGAGGCGCTCAAAGCCGCCGGCCCACCGCGACCCCCGAGCAAACCGAATCCGACCGAAATTCATTAAACCTCCGGAGGTGAAACCATGCGCCCATTCCTGACCTTGAGCATACTGATTGGCTGCCTCTCGATCGACTTCGCCGCGGCGGCCGATCCTCCGCCGCAAACCTCCTCCCGGATCCTCGGCGAGGACACCCGCCGCTGGCTCGAACTTCAACGCAGCGGCGCCTCCGCTTCCGAGACGCCTCAGAGACTCCCCGCACCGGCCGCCACCGCCGCCTACAAGCGCTATGTGGACAGTTTCAAGCACGAGATCCCGGAATTTTTCAAAATCGAGCGCGGCACCCATGGCGGCAGGTCGAATTAGAACCGACCCGAGACCAGCCAGGATGAAAAGTATCCCCCGTCACCAACGCGGCGTCATCGGAATTTGGGGTGCATTGACCCTGGGACTCGCGGTGCTGTTCACGGTCTTGTCGGTGGATACCGGTCGAATCATGATGGAACAGCGACGATTGCAGAAAATCGCCGATGTGGCGGCCTTGGACGCAGCTTCCCAAACGGGTGCCTGCGGCGACGGGACTCATGCTCCGGTTCAGGCGGCGGCACAGGCCAGCGCCGACCGCAACGGCCTGGGTCCGGACGGAACCTTGGAGGTGATGCTGGGCGATATTTTGACGAATGCCGATGGCGTCAGAACGTTTCAGGCCACCGACCCAGACATCGCCATGGCCGTGCAGGTGACCGCCGGAAACTCCGTACCGGCCAGCCTGGTGGCCGGCGGCATCTTCGGCGAAACCGTGAATCTCCGGGCATCCGCGGTCGCCAGACGCCAGGCCCTGGCGGGCTTTTCCGGCGGCAGTTTGTTGGCCTCCATCAATAGCGAAGACTCGGCTCTATTGAATGCGTTGTTGGGAGGCGTGCTCGGATCAAGCGTCAATCTCGAACTGGTTTCCTATAACGGCATAGCAAACATTCAGACGTTAACGCTGGCCGACCTGGTGAACGCGACGGCGGGCGTAGGGACGGTGAACGAACTGCTGGACGCCGACTTGGGCTTGAACCAATGGCTGCAAATTTATGCCGATGCGGTGAACGCTTCCGGAGTAGCCGACGCCACGGTGATCGCGGCCATGCAAACCTTGGCCAACGCCGCAGTCTCCAACCTTTCCGCCAATTTCGGCGACATCCTGGCAGTGACGGCACCCAATCAGGAAGAAGCCGCCAACGCTTCAATCAACCTTCTCGATCTCATCACTACCACCGCTTTGGTGGCAAACGGTCAGAACGCCCTGTCCTTGCCTCTGAACGTCAGCTTGCCGGGGGGGTTGCTCAATGTCCAGACCACGCTCGAGGTCATTGAACCGCCTCAAATCGTCATCGGTCCTCCGGGAAAGGACGAAGACGGCAATTGGCGTACCCAAATGCACACAGCCCAAATTCGTCTGCTCACCCCCGTGCACAGTACCATCGACCTGAACGTTGCGGGGCTGGCCGGCGTGCGCGCTGAGGTGGACCTAGCGTTGCAATTAAACGTTGCCCAGGGAAGCGCCTGGCTCGAGAGAATCCAGTGTCGGCGGATCGGTAACGGAGGGTCCGTCGCCACCATAGGCGCTCAGCCGGGCATTGCTTCGCTTAACTTAGTTCGAGCCGTCGACCCGACCGCGCCTGGGGCGAGAATCGATGTATCTGCCCTCCTGTTGCTTACTCGTGTTTCCGTAGCCACCGTGACGGTGAATGCCGACCTGCCCCTGCAAAATTCCGACTCGACTCAATTGCAGTTCGAAGTGGACACTTTTGACGAGGAAAACAGCCTCCCCATGACGCAACGGGCTTCCAGCAGCATCGGCGACAGTCTGGGAAACGCTCTCGGAAGCGGCGACAACTTGAACATCGATGTCAAACTGCTGGGGGCAATTTCCCTGCCTCTTCTGGATACGCTCATCGCAGACGCTTTGCTCGGACAGTTGCTCGCACCGCTCCTTAATCAATTAGGCACAACCATCCTGGATCCGCTGCTGCGGCTGTTAGGGATCGAACTTGGCTCGCTTGACGTGCAGCTGTTCGAATTGGATGTGGATCAGCCCGCTTTACTGATTTGAGATTATCCCGACCGATAGGCCTCTTTCCTCGGTACGGCGGGACGACCGACTGGGCCACGAATTCCATGACTCGCTCCAATATGCCTCCGAACGCACTGGGCACGCTCCCGGACCCGTTCATGGCATCAAGCCGCCGGCATTTCCTCCCGACCGTCGACGGCAGGATCGTACCAGACCACCCGATTTCGCCCGCTCGCCTTCGCTCGATAAAGCGCCTTGTCCGCGGCCCTCACCAACTCGAGCGGATTGGTTTTCTCGTCCGCGAAAACACTCGCCCCGCCCATGCTGATGGTTACGTGTCCATGGGGAGAGTCGGCATGGGGCATGGCGTATTGCTCGACCACGATGCGCATTTTTTCGCAGAGATCGAAAGCATCATCGCGGGCGGTATGATTCAGCAACACCACGAATTCCTCGCCGCCGTAGCGGGCTACCAAATCGGTTATCCGCCGCGCCGATTGGAAGAGCGCCTGGGCGACCTGGGTCAGGCAACGATCCCCTTCCTGGTGGCCGTAACGGTCGTTGAATTTCTTGAAAAAATCCACGTCCACCATGACTAAGGAGATGGGCGCACCGACGCGGCAGGCGCGGCGCCACTCCAACTCCAGCGCCTGATCGAAGCGCCGACGGTTGGGGATGCGGGTGAGTTGATCTTCCCCTGCCGCGCTCTCAAGGCCGAAATGAACCAAGACCCCATCCAATAATTCACCGTGGATGGTTCGAACCGAGAACAGCAAACTGACCGCCATAAGCAGCACGACCGGAATCATTCTCTGCAAAGACGCTTCATCCGCGAGGATTAACGCCGCCAACAAGGGGCCCGTGATTCCGGTCAAAAAAGCGGCGAAAGCGGACGGAAGCGCCGCCAACCGGGGCATGAAAGTCGCGGCAATCACCCCGAGCGTCAAAATGATCAGATTTTTCGTGGCCAAAGACAAACCGGGGAACAGCAATGCCGTCATCCCGAAACTGATTCCGCCGGCACCGGCCGCCACCACGTGCGGGACAATCGTTCCGCCGGTAACCGTCAGATTGGCGAGACGCCGCAGGGTGGCGCGTCCCACAAGCCACTGCCATAAACCGCCGGCCGCCACGACCACCGACCACACGAAAAAGAGGGGACGGGACAATTCGAACCAGAGAAACCAGGCGAGCAGGGACGCAAAGGCGCAATGGACGGCGAAAATCGCGTTGGCCCGTCCGTAGAGTTGCAGCAGGAGGCGGGTAAATAGCTGATGGGGATCGACCATGATCTACACTTGAGATATTAAAACGATGTTTTGCAGCCTTTCCCACATAAGAAGGTATTCACAGCGTGTCCCGGAACGCCCTCCCCGGCTTCTGAGGGCTTGATACCACTGATGACGCTCGCCAACATTACCCCGCCTCACGCCCCTTTCTTCCCCGCGCGCCCATGACTTGGATCGTCGAACCGTTTAATTACACCTTTCGACGCGCCCCGGGAAAAAGCGGGATTAAATCACTCAAGCATTCGGGCCTATTTTTCCCGGATGTAATCGTAGATGTTGAGATAATCCTGACCGGGATGTTTCCAGGAGTAGTCGTAGCGCATGGCATTTTTCATCAACTCCCGGAAATGCTCCGGATAATCGTAGTAACAACTGATCGCCCTGCCGAGAGCGGATTCCAGGCCGCTGTAATCGTAGTCCTTGAACACATAGCCATTTCGCTCATGGAGGGGGCGATGGGAAAAGTCCTTGTCGTGGACGGTGTCGGCCAGGCCGCCAATCTCCCGGACAACGGGAATGGTGCCGTAACGCATGGCAATCAACTGGGTGAGTCCGCACGGCTCGAAACGACTCGGCACGAGGACCATATCCGCCCCCGCATAGATGAGATGGGCCAATTCCTCGTCGAAACCAAGTTCGATATGGCAGTCCGGGCTTTCATTGAGCTGGTGCTTCAAGCCCCAGAAGTAGCCGTTGATCTGTTCGTCGGGGCTGGAGCCGAGTAGAACGAATTGACCGCGCTGATGGAAGGTGTAGAAGATGGCGTGACGGACCAGTTCCAAGCCCTTTTGAGGGTCCAGGCGCCCGATGAAGGCGACAATCGGCTTTTCGTTGTCGGCGAGCAGGAGCCGATCGCGCAGGGCTCTTTTGTTTTGGTACTTGTCGTCCAGGCTGTCGAAACCGTAGTGCACCGGAATATAGCGGTCGATTTCCGGATTCCACACGTGGTAGTCGATCCCGTTCACCACCCCGCCGTATTTTTGATGATGAATATGGAGGGTCGGTTCCAAGCCGAAGCCCTGCCCCTCATCCTTGACCTCCATGGCATAGCGCGGCGACACGGTGGTGATGAAATTGGAGTACACCACCCCGCCTTTCATTAAATTGAGGGCGTGCGGATTATGGTTGTCCTGGAGCCGGTCGTAATGGAAATAATATTCGGGACGATTGAGGCCGGCGGCATGAAGCACCTCCGCGCCCGTCACCCCCTGATGCTTGAAATTATGAATGGTATAACAAACCCGCGGATGCCCCATCCCCAGGAATTTGTAGATCTCGTACAGGAACACCGGCACCAAGGCGGTCTGCCAATCGTGGCAATGAATGATGTCCGGATTCTTGCCGGACTTCAATAAAAACTCCATCGCCGCCCGCGAGAAAAAGGCGAACCGCAATATGTCGTCGTGGAAACCGTAAATACATCCCCGGTTGAAGAAATTGTCCTGGGAATGGGGTTCGATGAAGAAGCATTTGCGTCCGTGGACAAAACCGAAATAAACGGTGCAATGAATCGCTCCGCCGTACCAGGGCACCCAGAGATCCTGATAGGCTTCGGTCATACCCCAAACGTGGTCGTAGCGCAGGCTATCGTACTTGGGCAGGATGATTTCCACGTGATTGCCGCGAATTTCCATCTCGTTGCTCAAACCGAACACCACATCCGCCAACCCCCCGACCTTGGCGACCGGGGCGAGCTCGGGAGTGACATGCACGACAAACAAGGAAGGTATGGCATTCATTGCAGGCTGCGGCTCACTAGGTTCGGGCGCCGGCTCGGGCGTGGAGCGTTCGGGTTCGGGTTCGGGTTCGGCCCGGGACACGGCGGGTTCAACGGGCTCCGGCTCCCGCTTCGCTGCGGGCTCCTGAGCTTCTGGTGCAGATTCGGCGGGTGAAAAGGCGACTCCGCCCTCTTCCTGATCCACCTCTTTCGGAATGCCGGGAGCCGGCGGCGTGGATTGACGCGCCGTTTCTTTTTTCTTCTCGGAGGGAGAAGCAGCGCTCTGATCGGTCGCTGTTTCTTTTCGGCTCGCCCCGTCGCCCTTGGCTTTTTCCGAGGCTTTTGACTTTGCCTCTTTCGATGGGCTCGAATCGTCAAGGGAAGCGGCCGACCCTCCCGTCACCTCCGAGGATTCCGAAGCGGGGGATTTACCGGCCGCCTTGGATGGAGACGTTTGACTCCGCGACCGTGCATTGCCGGTTTTCTTTTTCTGGTCGGTCTTCTCCGCGGGCTTACGAGACGATGTTTGTTTCTTGTTTTGATGAGTGCTGCGACGCGGGGTCTTTTTGGTCATAGGGTTCTACCAGAGTTATCGACACGATTCCAAGATTCGCCAGGCCGCTTCTTTCTCGAGCAGAGCGGCGCCTCCTCAAGTAGTTTAAGCCATCCGTCGCATCAGGGAAACGCGGGGTTAAGACGTCACCAAGATCCGCCCCATTCCCGGAGCCAACTCGAACTCGAAAGGCGTGGGCAAATAATCCAGCGCCCATTGCGGTGAAAGGTCGTGAAGCGGCTTTCGGCTTTGAATGTATTGGTACAAATCGTCGGTGTAGAAATATTCGCGGCCGTGGAGGTTTTTATTGAGGATGATGAGCGCTTCTCCCCCCCTTTGGGAAGCGGCTTTCCACAACAATAAGATGGCCGGATTGGGATGTCCCTGAATCTGGGTGATGCTTTCTTCTTGAAACACCCGATGCCGACTTTTGACGCGGTTGATATGACGGATGAAATCGCTGATATCCACCTCCGTTTGTTCCCAATCCCGGGGCTTGGTATTGACCACGTGCAAGGGTTTTTCGAAGCCGAACTCATAGCCGATGGGCATCATCACCCCAGCGGAAAACAGGGCCGAGAACAGGTAGCGCTGCTTGAGGGCGTCCACGTTCCGCCCGGATTCGGCGTACAACCTGGGCGTATCGTGGCTTTCCGGAAAACCGATGGAAGGGACGGTGTCCCGGGTCAGATCGTATTGCTCCATCAGCCAGGGGCTGGAGAAATCCCAATACTTGGAACTGTTGTAAATATAATCGAAACCGGCGCTGGCGGTCTGCTTGGTTTCATCGACGCTGCAGCCCAAGGTTTCGGCGATGAAAACCACCTCCGGATGGGCGCGCTTGACTTCGCCGATCAGTTTGCGCCAGAACTTGGCGGGAATCTGATAAGCGGCATCGCAACGGAATCCCTTGAAACCGAGCGCAATCAGATGGTCGACCACGGAGCGGCAATAGCGATACAAGCCTTCGGGATCCGAGGTATGCCGATGGTCGAAACTGGCCAGATCGCGCCAGACGACTTTTTTTCCATCCTCCATGCACGACGGGTGCGCGATGCGCCCCTTTTCCTTGACGAACCACTGGGGGTGTTCTTTCAACAGGGGGGAATCGTAGGCGCAGTGATTGATCACCAAATCCTGCATCATCCGGAGGCCCAAGTCTTCCGCCCGCCCCACCATCTCCCGGATCTGATCGTCCGGCGATTGGTCCGAGCGCTTGTCGGCCAAGGCGGGGTTAATTTGGAAATAATCCTTGATGGAGTAAAGACTGCCGGAACGGCCCGGTTTCTGGATGGGGTTGACGAAAATCCAGTTGAATCCGAGATCGGCGGCGCGTTCCAAGTGTGGTCGCCAATGCGAGACCGGGCCGGCGAGCAAGGGAAATAAATTATAGATGCGCATACACACTCCGTTCGGCGGTTACTTGGGTCGACTTAGGCGAAGCGTAACCCAAACGACGGCGATTTGTCTTCCCAAAGGCGCCACCCTTGAGCAAAATAGAATTTCCCGGTCTGGGCGAGAGCGCCTCCCCTTCCAGCCCGATTAACTACCGCCATCGCCCCAAAGCACCTGCGCGGCGCTCAGGGCGGCCGCCACCGCCGTCTCTACCCGCAAGATCCGCGGCCCCAGCCGCGCCGGCACAAACCCCCGATCCTGCGCCCGCCGGCATTCTTCCGGACTCAGCCCACCCTCGGGACCGATCAGCAAAATTAACCGTCCTTTCGGCGGTGCCAGATCCGGGAATGGAATACCGCCGGGATCGAGCAGCACACCGCCGTGCCAGGAGTCGAGCCAAGCATCAAAACGCTCAGGCGGGCCGATCTCGGGAATGCGGTTGCGACCGCACTGCTCGCAGGCGGCGACGGCTATTTTCCGCCAATGCTGGCGCTTGCGCTCCGGCTTGCCCCCCTTGAGCTGGACATTGCCATGCTCGGTCAGAAGGGGGAAGATCTCGGTCACCCCCAACTCCACCGCTTTTTGAACCGCCCAATCCATCCGCTCGCCTTTGGCGACCGCCAAGCCCAATTGAGTCTGGAGCGGCGACTCCGCCTCTCGCGCCCGCTTGGCACCGATCTTCAGGCGAACCTGGCGGCGGTTCGCGGCGAGCAGTTCAGCACCGTACTCCCCGCCCCGACCGTTGAATACGGTCAAAGAAGCGCCCGCCCGAAGACGCAGCACATTGGCGAGATAATGGGCCCGTTCACCGGTCACCGCAAGTTCAAGACCGGTTTCCAGCGGCTCGGAAAGGTACAAACGGGAAACGCGCACTCAATTCAAGGATTCTCGAGGAGGCGGCATCTGCAAATGGAAGCCCTCGGTTGCCAAATGTTCCATAACCGCCGCGACATTTTCCCGCGCGAGCTTGCGCTCGGGTGACAACTCCAATTCGAAGACGAAGACGGGATTGACGAAATAAGCCATCAACTCCGCCGGCACATCGGAAAAATCACCCCTTTCCCGAAGGTACAGATACATTTCGTCTTGTTTGCGGGAACGATAAATATAGCACTTCATCGGGGAACCAAATCCAGATTGCGGCAAATGGCCAGGGTGGGTTCGGCCCGATTCAGGGTGTAAAAATGCAATCCCGGCGCACCGCCTTGAAGCAATTTGTCGCAGAGCCCCGTCACCACGTCCACCCCGAAAGCGCGAATGGACTCCAAGTCGTCGCCGAAAGATTCCAATTGCTTACGGATCCAGCGGGGGATTTCGGCCCCGCACAGATCCGAGAAGCGCGCCAATTGTTGATAGTTGGTGATCGGCATGATGCCCGGAACGATGGGAATCTCGATCCCCTCGCGCCGGCAGTCCTCGAGGAAATAGAAATACGCGTCGGGATTGTAGAAATACTGGGTGATCGCCCCGTCGGCGCCGGCTTCCACCTTGCGTTGGAAGGCCCGCAAATCCGCCTTGTAGCTGGCGGCTTGGGGATGGGCCTCGGGGTAAGCGGCCACCTCGATATGAAAGTAATCGCCGGTCTCGGCGCGGACAAACTTCACCAGCTCGCTGGCGTAGCGGAAATCGCCGTCGGCGCGCATGCCCGAAGGCAAGTCTCCCCTGAGCGCGACGATCCGTCGAATGCCGTTTTCTCGATACTGAGCTAAAATTCGGCGGATTTCCTCTTGGCTGGAACCGATGCAGGATAAATGAGGCACCGCTTCGAGGCCGGTTTCCCGCCGAATCTCCAAGACCGTTTCCAGGGTTTTGTCGCGCGTGCTGCCGCCCGCCCCGTAGGTGACCGAAAAATACACCGGATCGAGGCGGGCCAGGGCATGATAGGTATCCCGAAGCTGAGCGGCGATCTTGGCCGAACGGGGCGGGAAAAATTCGAAACTGAGATTGGTCTTCATCAATACCGATAATGGTCGGACTTGAACGGCCCGGCCACCGGCACCCCGATATACGCGGCCTGGGCTTGGGTCAGACGGGTCAATTTGGCCCCCAGCTTATCCAGATGGAAGCGTGCCACCTTCTCGTCCAGAGCCTTGGGCAGCACGTAGACTTTATGCTCGTATTTGCCCGGATGGCTCCACAACTCGATCTGGGCCATGACCTGGTTGCTGAAGGAATTGGACATCACGAAGCTGGGATGCCCGGTGGCGCAACCCAGGTTCACCAGGCGGCCTTCGGCGAGCAGGATGATCCGCTTGCCGTCGGGAAAGATCACATGGTCCACCTGCGGCTTGATGTTTTCCCATTCATACTGGTGCAGGGAAGCCACATCGATTTCGTTGTCGAAGTGACCGATGTTGCAGACGATGGCGTTGTTTTTCATCGTCAGCATGTCGTCGTGAGTGATCACGTGATAATTGCCGGTGGCGGTGACGAAAATGTCGGCCACCGATGCGGCCTCTTCCATGGTCACCACCCGGTAACCTTCCATCGCCGCCTGGAGGGCGCAGATGGGATCGATCTCGGTCACCCAGACCGTCGCGCCTTGGCCCCTTAAGGACTGGGCGCAGCCTTTCCCCACATCGCCGTACCCCAGCACCACCGCGATCTTGCCCGCGATCATCACGTCGGTGGCGCGCTTGATGCCGTCCAGCAGGGATTCGCGGCAACCGTACAGATTGTCGAACTTGGATTTGGTGACCGAATCGTTGACATTGAAGGCCGGGCACTTCAGGCTGCCCTCGCGCATCATTTCATACAGGCGGTGAACACCGGTGGTGGTCTCCTCCGACACGCCGCGCACGTTTTCGAGCAACTCGGGATGTTTTTCGTGCATCACCTGGGTCAGGTCCCCGCCGTCGTCGAGCAGCATATTGGGGCGCCAATCGTCGGGACCAAAGATAGTCTGCTCGATGCACCACCAGTATTCCTCCTCGGTCTCCCCTTTCCAGGCGAACACGGGAACGCCGGTGGCGGCGATGGCGGCGGCGGCGTGGTCCTGGGTGGAAAATATATTGCAGGAGGACCAGCGCACCTCGGCCCCCAGTTCCACCAGGGTTTCGATCAGCACCGCGGTCTGAATGGTCATGTGCAGACAGCCGGCGATGCGTGCCCCTTGCAGGGGTTTCTGTCCGCCGTATTCCTTGCGCAGGGCAACCAGACCGGGCATTTCCGTCTCGGCGATTTGGATTTCCTTGCGCCCCCAGTCGGCCAAGGAGAGATCGGCGACCTTGTAATCGGATTGCAGATGGGTCACAGGTTGATTCATTGAAAACTCCCTCGATTGAATCCGGTTTAAATTCAGCTGCGCTGCGGCAAGCCGGCGGCTTCCCGCAGCATCTCGGCTTTATCGGTACGCTCCCAGGTAAACTCTTCCTCGGTGCGGCCGAAATGCCCGTAAGCGGCGGTTTTGCGATAAATCGGCCGAAGCAGATCCAGCTCCTGGATCAGCCCCTTGGGGCGCAGATCGAAATGTTCGCGCACGATCTCCACCAGACGCGATTCGGCAATCCGCCCCGTGCCGAAGGTTTCGATGGTGATCGAAGTGGGTTCGGCCACGCCGATGGCATAGGACACCTGAATTTCGCAGCGCTGCGCCAGGCCGGCGGCGACGATGTTCTTGGCCACGTAGCGACCCATGTAGGCGGCGGAGCGGTCCACCTTGGAGGGATCCTTGCCGCTGAAACAACCTCCGCCGTGGCGGGCCATCCCGCCATAGGTGTCGACGATGATTTTGCGGCCGGTCAGGCCGCAATCGCCCACCGGCCCGCCGATGACGAACTGGCCTGTGGGGTTGATGAAAAAGCGGGTGTTCGGGTGAATCAATTCGCGAGGAATGACCTTGAGGATCACCTCGTCCATCACCGCCTCGCGAATGTCCTGCTGGGAAATGTCCGGCGCGTGCTGGGTAGACAGGACCACCGCCTCTACCCCCACCGGCTTGCCGTCCTCGTAACGGATGGTGACTTGACTCTTGGCATCGGGACGCAACCAGGGCAAAACGTTGGATTTGCGGATCTTGGCCTGGCGCTTCACCAGTTCGTGGGCGAAATAGATCGGGGCGGGCATCAAGCCGTCGGTTTCATTGCAGGCATAGCCGAACATCAGGCCCTGGTCGCCGGCGCCTTGTTCCCGTTCCTCCGCTTCGTCCACCCCCATGGCGATATCGGGGGATTGCTTACCGATGGCTTGGAGGACGGCGCAGCTTTGCCAATCGAAACCAATGGACGGATCATCGTAACCGATGTCCTTGACCACTTGGCGGACCAATTGCTCGGAGTCCACCCACGCGCTGGTGGTGATCTCGCCGGCGAGCAGAACCATCCCGGTCTTGACCAGGGTTTCGCACGCTACCCGAGCCCGGGGGTCCTGGGCCAACAGTGCATCCAGCATCGCATCCGACACCTGATCGGCGATTTTGTCCGGATGCCCCTCGGAAACCGATTCAGAGGTAAAAATAAAATCTTGACTCACTACAACTCAACCCTTTTCTGGTATGTTTACACCGTTACGGCCCATCCCACTCCCTTGACCGATAAGCGTTTTTTCGAGCGCATTCGCGTCCAAATCGGCTATCCTGCCAATTTTTACGCCATTATGCCAATCCAAAATCTCGGCTATTCTAACTTAATTGGGATCGTCAGAGGGAACCGAGCCTGTGATTAAATATCAACGGCAAGTGAACGGAATTCATATTCGATTCAATCGCTGCAAGTACCATATGTCATGTCATCCAAACCAACGACAAGGAGAATCAAGATGCGCAAATTCATCGCTTTCATCGGCGTCGCGGCTTTGGCGGCCGGCTGTACCACCAACCCCTACACCGGCGAAACCCAAGCCAGCAAAACCGTGATCGGCACTGGCGTCGGAGCCGCCAGCGGAGCGGCCTTGGGCGCCATCGGCGGAGCGATCGCCGGCGGCGAAGCCGGCAAAGGGGCGGCCATCGGTGCCGGCGTGGGAGCATTGGCGGGCATGGGGGTCGGCGCCTACATGGACCGCCAGGAGGCGATTCTACGCCAGAAACTGGCCGGCACCGGCGTCCGGGTCGTCCGCGAGGGACAGAACCTGCGTCTGATCATGCCGGGCAACATCACTTTCGCCACCGATTCGGCCGACATCGCGCCTCAGTTCTACACCACCCTCAATGCGGTGGCGCTCGTTTTGAACGAATTTCCCGAAACCTTGATCGAAGTCACCGGACACACCGACGCCACCGGTAAAGCCGAATACAATCAACGGCTGTCCCAGCAGCGCGCCGGCAGCGTCGCGCAATACCTGATCGCCCAGGGAGTCGCCCCCAATCGGACACTCGCTCAAGGCGCGGGTGAAAGCATGCCGATCGCCTCCAATGAAACGCCCACCGGACGAGCCCAAAACCGCCGCGTGGAAATACGTATCCGCCCCATGACCCGATGACCGCACTTTCCGGATGGGGTCGAACGACCCCATCCATTCGCCCAATTTTCGATTGCTTTATCCTTTCATAATCCGGTAACTTGAACTTATTATCTTAAGCGGTTGACTCAACCATCCGGATTCAACCCGACATGACAAAGATCCGCATTCTGGTCGTGGAAGACGAAACCGCTCTCCGCGACATGCTTCAATTGGTGCTGGAACAGGCCGGATTCGAAGTGCTGCCGGCCGAGAATGTCCAGGCCGCGCTTCAAGCAATGGGCGGCCAGCTGCCCGATTTGATTCTGCTGGACTGGATGCTGCCCGGCTTGAGCGGCGTCGAGTGGGCCAAGCGGCTGCGCCGGGACGCCACTTACAGCGACCTACCCATCATTCTTCTCACCGCCCGGGGAGAAGAGGAGGACACGGTCGCCGGGCTCGACAGCGGAGCCGACGATTACATCACCAAACCGTTCTCGCCGCGCGAACTGATCGCCCGCATCAACGCGGTATTGCGGCGCTTCGGCAAGGGGGAGAAACCCGGCCTGGTCCAAATCGGCGGCATCCTGCTCAACCCCGACGAGCATAAAGTCGAAATCGACCATCAACCGCTCAACCTGAGCCCCACCGAATACCGGCTCTTGGAGTTTTTCCTCATCCATCCGGACAAGGTCTACAGTCGAAATCAATTGCTGGACCGCGTCTGGGGCCGCGAAACCTACATCGAGGAACGGACCGTGGATGTGCATATCCGCCGCCTACGTAAGATTTTGGCCGACTACGGCCGCGACGCCATGATCCAGACCGTGCGGGGATTCGGATACCGCTTCACTGCCCAGACCCAAGCCTAAGCCATGCGTCAAGCCCTGCGATCGGAATTCAGACTATTTACGTGGGGCTTGACGGCCGCTCTCCTCATCGGCTGGCTGGAAGATTACCCGCTGACGGTCGTCGGTCTCTTCTTTCTCGCGCACCTCATCCGCCACCTTTATTACAGTCATGCTTTGCTTTCCTGGGTTCAAGGTCGGGAGAAAGCGCTTCCGGAAGGCAACGGCATGTGGACCGAGGTATTTCACCGATTGCGTTTGATGCAGCGTCGCCATCAGCGCCGCAAACGCCGGCTGGGAAAAATCCTCAAACGCTTCCGTCAGGCCACCGAGGCGTTGCCGGATGCGACCGTGGTTTTGACCGACGACTTTGAAATCGAGTGGTTCAACAAGGCCGCCGCCCGCTTGTTGGGATTTCAAAGCCGGGATAAGGGACTGCGCGTGGACGGCTTGATTCGCCACCCCGGCTTCGTGGAACACTTGCAGCAACGCCGCTTCGATCAATCCCTCACCATCTCCGCCCCGGACAGCGAAAGAACTCAACTGGAAATTCGAATCGTTTCCTATATGCCGGACCGCTACCTGCTCTTGGCCCAAGATGTCACCCAGATTCGCCTGCTGGAACGCCAGCGGCGGGACTTCGTCGCCCATGTCTCCCATGAGCTACGCACGCCCCTCACGGTGCTCAAAGGCTATTTGGAAACCCTGGAAGACGCCGAGGCGGCGGTCACCCCGCCCTTCCAACCCTTGTTGCAGCGGATGGACGAACAGATCCGCCGCCTCCAATACCTGATCGACGACCTGCTTTATCTGAGCCGCCTGGAGACCACCAAGCACACCCCCACCCAGGAACACCCCGTGGACGTGGCCCGGCTGCTGTCGGATATTTGCGACGAGGTCGACCAATTCCAGGGACAACACCCGGCGATTCAAGTACGCATCGAATCGGAGAAATTCGTCCTAGGAAACGAGCAAGAATTGCGCAGCGCCTTCACCAATTTGGTCGTCAATGCGGTCAAATACACGCCCGCCACCGGGCGTATCGCCGTGCGCTGGTACGACACGGATCAAGGGGTATGCCTGGAAGTGGCCGACACCGGCCCCGGCATCCCCGCCGAGCACATTCCCCGTTTGACGGAACGATTTTATCGGGTGCCCGAAGCGGAACTTCGCAACGCCACCGGCACCGGCCTGGGACTGGCGATCGTCAAGCACGTGCTGAATCGGCATAAGGGGCGCTTGGAAATCGAAAGCCAACTCGGCCGCGGCAGTGCATTTCGATGCCATTTCCCGCAGGAACAGGTGGCGCGAGGCGAGACGCTCGAAGCCTCATGAAATCGGTCTGCGCCCAACGCTGGGCGAAATGGATGCGGGCGGTCATCCGTGCAATCGCCAAACACCGCTCTTGCAGCGCTGGCAATCTCTTGGCCAAACGGACCGGTCTGCTCGAATTAAAGCTTCAAACACCGGTCCCGCCCCGCCTGCTTGGCCCGATAGAGGGCATTGTCCGCCCGTTCGAACAGGGAAGCCGGCGTATCGTCCGCGCACACACCGGTCAGCCCGCAAGAAATCGTAATCGGTACCGGCTTGCCGCGGCTGTTGAAACCGCACTCCTTGATCAACCGGCGCAATTTATCCGCCACTTGCATGCCGCCATCCAGCTCGGTACCCGGCAACAACATGAGAAACTCCTCGCCTCCGTACCTACCGACGAAATCTACCGACCGGATGCCCTCGCGCAAAGTTTGGCCGACGATGCGCAGGGTCTTGTCCCCCGCCCGATGGCCGAATCGATCGTTGATGCGTTTGAAATGATCGATGTCCCATAGGAGCAGACAAAAGGATTGACCGAAACGCTTCCACCGCGAAAATTCCTGGCTCAAACGTTCATCCACCGCTTTGCGATTGGCTAGACCGGTCACCGAGTCGTAAAGCGCTTGTTGATGCGCCACTTGCAAACGCTGGTGAAGTCCCTGGGACTCCTGCTCCATTTCCGTCAGCCGTTCGGTCAACGCGGTGATCTGCCGTGCCATTTGTTCGTTTTTGCGGGCCTCCGCCTCGCGGAACGTCTGTATGTGGGTGGCCAAAGTGTCCAGCCGCTCGGTGATGACAGCCTTGAGCGCTTCCAGGCTGGTCTCCTTGAGGGTTTGGCGACGCAGATGATCGACCTGTACCGACAAAGATTCATTCCAGGCGTCGCTGCCGTTCTGGAAGATTCGGTCGAATTCCTGAGCCTGTGCCTCCAGCACCTGCAATTTATCGGTCAACTGGCCCAGAAAGTCTTCGATTTCCGCTCTTTCCTCCAAGACTCGGGCATTGATTTCAGCCAATAAACGGGCGGTTTCATCCAAGCCCGCCTCGATCGGGCAGCCTTGACGGAGGGATTCGGTCAAACGTTCGCCGGCCTCGGTCAAGGGGGGCGGGACTTCGATTTCTTCCAGGAGCTGCAAAAGGTGCTCCCGCAATTTATTCCCATCCGCTTTTCCTTCGAGAACCGCTTCCTTCCGCCCGAACCAACGCCGCAGAGTGCCCCAACCACTGGGGGTACCGCTCGCCTGCTCGTCACCGAATACATTCTGTAAGCTATGTAACAGAATCCGCGTGTCGGGAAAAGACATCTCACGCAGTCGGTCCAGGCGGGCTTTGACAGCGGCGCTGGGCGCACATTCGGAGAGCAGATCGAACAGGAACGCTTGTTGCGATTCCGTAACCCCCGCCTCGGATTGCTCGCCGAGACGGAAAAGCGTATCCGACAAGGCATCCAGTTCTTCCAAGCGGTGCGGGTCCAGAACGCCGCCGCGCAGCACGTCACGCAGACGCTGCAAATGGGGAACGAGGTGGGTGCGGTCTCTTTCACAAGCCAGGCTCAACCGGACCAGCACCCGCACCAAGCGTTTTTCGGCTCGATCCCAGCGGTCCTGCTGCTGATCCAACTCTTGGGCCAGCAGCAGGCATTTATGCTTCCATTTATCCTGATCCGGCACCTATCGCCTCAAGCGGCCAGAGGCAAGGCTGCGGGCAATGTGAACTCCATCCCGACCGGTAGATGATCCGAGCATACGAAATCGTAGGCCTGTATTTGTTTCACCGTCAGATTCGGACTGATCAGAATGTGGTCAAGCTTGCGCAAGGGCTGCCAACTGGGAAAGGTTCGCAAATGGGGAACCGGATCGGTCAGGCCGGTCCGCGCCAGAAAACGGCGCAATTCGGGGGCCTTGGTCCCGCAATTGAGATCTCCCATGACGATGACATGGTCGGTGTCGGCGATATATTCGGCGACGAAATCGAGCTGGCGCCGTCGCGCCCGTGGGCTCAACGCCAAATGGAGGACGCAAACGAGCAAACCGTCCTCCTCCTGACCGAAGCGCGCCCAGATAGCACCCCGCCCGGGTAGACCGGGCAACGGCGTTGCATGCACCGAATCCGGTCGCATCCGGCTCAGAAAGCCGTTGCTGTGGAGAGCGACCCGACCGATGCGGCGGTTGACCTGATTGTGCCAATACGGAAAACCCGCCTGCCGCGCCAAATATTCGGTTTGGACGACGTAATGACTGCGGGAGCCGCCTCCGTCTACCTCCTGCAAACCGACAATATCGAAAGGCCGCAAAAAATCGGCGATCCGTTCCAGCGTCGCCAGTCGCTTGTCGCTGGGCCACAGATGCTGCCAACTTTTAAACAGGTAATCCTCGTACCGGCGCGTATGGATACCGGTCTGGATGTTAAAACTGGCTAGTTTCAGGGTCCGCCCCATCGTTTTTCTCCCCCTCGTCAGCACGACCACGGTCGGTCAGTTGTCGCCGTTCTTGCTCGACCAATTTTTTCAATACGGTAATCATGTTGTCGTAGGATTTGGCGGTCCGCCCGGTCACCTTATACTTGCCGTTGACCACCAGGGCCGGCACGCCGGTAATCCCGTATTCTGCCGCCACCACTTCGGCTTGGCGCATTTTCATGTCCACCGCGAAAGAATGGAATGCGTTTTTGAAAGCTTCCCGTTCCACCCCGTGATCGACGAAGAATGTGGCCAATTCCTCCTCGCCGGACATGGATTTTTTGTCCACATGCATGGCCTTGAAGAAATCACTGTGGATTGTGTCCACCATCCCCAGCACTTCGGCGGTGAAATAGGCACGCGCCTGAGGTGCCCAGTTGCGGCCGAAGATCACCGGTTGGCGCTTGAACGCCACATCGTCGGGTTTGTCCTTGGCCCAATCCTCAAGATAAGGATCGAAACGATTGCAGTGGGGACAGCCGTACCAGAAAAATTCGATCACCTCGACCTTGGCCGGATCTTCCGTGGAGCGGGGCGGATTCAAGTTCTCGTACTCCTGAGCCGCCAAACCGCTGGCCAGACACCATCCCAGAACGATCATCCAAAAATGACGCAGCATAAAGTTTCCTCTTATCTTCCAATAAAGTTAGACCCATTTATTTCAATCCGGCGATATACGCCGCCACCGCCTTCATCTCGTCCTCGTTCATCCGGGCGGCGATGTCTGCCATCGGCGTCTTGTCTCCCCGGTTCCCGGCGGCGGAATCGCTCAACGCCTTGACCGTGTAAGCGGCATATTGGCCTTTCAAGAGCGGAAAGCCGGCCGGAGCGTTGCCTTCTCCGCCGGGGCCATGGCAAGCGGCGCAGGCGGGGACATTCTTGGCCGCTATTCCGGCCCGGTAAATGCGTTCCCCTTGGGGGGAGGTCTCGCCGGCTTCCGGAGTGGGCGTTTGACGCGCGAAATAGGCGCTTAGTTCGGCGATGTCCTCGTCGCTCAGCGATGCGGTGACGGCGTTCATGGCGGGAATCACCCGAGTCTGATCCTTGAAGTAGTGCAGCTGTGTTTCCAAATACTTGGCGTTTTGTCCCGCCAATTTGGGGAACAAGGGCGTCGCCCCTTTCCCGGCCTCCCCGTGACAACCGGCGCAAACGGCGGCTTTGTCCTCGGCGGCTTGAATAGGAAAAGTGGCAATCAGCCCCATCGCACAGATCAATGTTAGTATAGTTTTCATAGTTCCTTCCTAGACATGGATAGTCGGTAGCTGGATGGCGAACATTGTACCCATTTTGCCGCTTCGGTACCGTTATCGTTTATTTTTCCAAAGCCCATGAACCCTTTGTATCATCGCACTCGTTTCCTGCTCAGTACCTTGGATTTCGCCGCCGTCCCCGACACGGGTTTCGAGGTCGCCTTCGCCGGGCGCTCCAATGCCGGCAAATCCAGCGCGCTTAACGCCCTCACCCGACAAAAAGCCCTCGCCCGCACCAGCAAGACCCCGGGGCGCACGCAGCAGTTGGTGTTTTTCGAAGTGGATGACAGCCGTCGTCTGGTGGACCTTCCCGGTTACGGGTACGCCAAGGTATCCGCCCGGATTCAAGCCCGCTGGAGCCGGTCCCTGGAGGATTACTTCAGACAGCGTCGGTCGCTCCGGGGGATCTTCCTGATCATGGATATCCGCCACCCCTTGAGCGAGTTCGACTGGCGGATGATCGAGTGGTGCGCGCACTACGAGCTGCCGCTGCATATTTTGCTGACCAAGGCCGACAAGCTCAAATACGGCCCGGCCAAGAACACCCTGCTTAAGGTTCAAAAGACATTGGCGGAATCCCTTCATCCTCCCAGCATCCAGTTATTTTCGGCAAGCAAAAAAACCGGCATCGACGAAGCCCACGCCGTACTCGATCGCTGGCTCCAGACTCCCGGGAATCCCATTCAATAAGGCGTCTTTGTAGACATTGAGGGATGGCTTTCGAGGAACGCCGTCACCCCCCTTGTGGGGGCTTGATGGCGACCATCCGGGTCGCCAACATCCTCGAAAGCCATCCCTCAACGTCCATAGCAACGGTTTTAAAAAAAACCCCGAAGCCAAGGGGGAAGGGCTTCGGGGTCAATGATGCTCCGGCTTGGGGGGGCCGGAGCCGCTCGCTACTCACAAGGGAGGAAATGAGTAGGTTAGGCGTCGTTCCCGACACTTGTTTTATTAGAGAAACGAACAGGATAAAAGTTCCTCGTTCAATGTGCTTCGTCCCAATTGTCACCCATTCCCACTTCCACCTCCAAGGGCACTTGAAGCTCGGCGGCCTCTCGCATCCGCCCCCCGATCTCGGCAACCGCTTGCTCTACCCGGTCCTCGGCCACTTCGAACACCAATTCGTCGTGAACCTGCATGATCATCTTGACACCCCTTCCGGATGCCCGAATCCAGCCGTCCACATCGATCATGGCCCGCTTGATGATGTCGGCGGCGCTTCCCTGCATGGGCGCGTTGATGGCGGTGCGTTCGGCGTACTGGCGGCGTTGGGGGTTTCTCGATTTAAGCTCCGGCAGATGCAGACGACGTCCGAAAATCGTCTCCACGTAACCCCGCTCATAAGCCGAGCTTTTGGTCCGCTCCATATACTCGCGCACGCCCGGATAGCGCTCGAAGTAGCGATCGATATAGGCCTGGGCCTCGTCGCGGGGCACACCCAACTGGCGCGCCAAACCGAAAGCGGACATGCCGTAGATGAGACCGAAATTGATCGCCTTGGCGCTGCGACGCTGCTGGGAACTCACCGCCTCCAATTCCACCCCGAAGACTTCGGCGGCCGTGGCGCGATGAATATCGGCGCCTTCGGCGAAAGCATTCAGAAGGCTCGCATCCCCGGACAAATGGGCCATAATGCGGAGCTCGATCTGAGAGTAGTCGGCCGCCACCAGCTTGCATCCACGGGGGGCCACGAAAGCCCGCCGGATACGACGTCCTTCCTCGCTCCGAATGGGAATATTCTGCAAATTGGGATCGGAGGAGGACAAGCGACCGGTGGCGGTCACCGCTTGATGATAGGAGGTGTGAACCCGGCCGGTGGCGGGATGAATCTGGGCGGGCAGGCGGTCGCTATAGGTGGACCGGAGCTTGCTCAAGGAACGGTGCTGCAAAATCAGGCGCGGCAATTCGTACGTTTCCGCCAGTTGCTGCAATACTTCCTCGGAAGTGGAAGGCTGCCCCTTGGGCGTTTTCTTCAACACCGGCAAATTCAGCTTCTCGAAAAGAATCTGCTGGATCTGCTTGGGAGAAGCCAGATTGAAGGCCTCTCCGGCGATGCAACAGACCTGTTCTTCGATCTCGTCGCAGCGACGCTTCAGTTCCTCGCTCAAGCGGGCGAGTTCGTCCCGGTCCACATGCACGCCGATGCGCTCCATCCGCACCAATACCGGCACCAAAGGCATCTCGATTTCTTCGTACACGCGCTTGAGCCGGGTATCGGCGGCGAGCTTGGGCCATAGCGCCTGATGCAGGCGCAGGGTGATGTCGGCGTCCTCGGCCGCATAGGGCACCGCTTGTTCCAGTCTCACCCGGGGAAAGGGGATCTGCTTGGCCCCCTTGCCGGCCACCTCTTCGTACAGGGTGGTTTTGATCCCCAGATAAGTCATGGCCAGAGAGTCCATATCGTGGCGAGTGGCGGTGCTATTGAAGACATAGGATTGCAGCATGGTATCGTGGGCGATCCCCTTGAGCTCGATGCCGTGATTGGCGAGCACGTGGGCGTCGTATTTGAGATTCTGCCCCAGCTTGGCCACATCGTCGGCCGTGAGCAGCGGACGCAGCTTTTCCAACACTACTTCCCGATCCAGCTGCCGGGGGGCGTCGGGATAGTCGTGCCCTAGCGGCACGTAGGCGGCCCGGCCCGGCCGGACCGCGAACGACACCCCCACCACCCGCGCGTCCAGATAGTTGAGATCGGTGGTCTCGGTGTCGAAGGCAAATAGGGGTGCCCCCTTCAAATCGGCCAGCCAAGCATCCAGCGAATCGGCGGTGCGCACTTCCTGGTAATCGGCCGCAGCCGCTTCGGCAAAATCGCCATCCCGAGTGGATGGCAAATCCAGTTGGCGCAGCCAGGTCATGAACTCGAAGCGCTTGAGGCATTCCATCAGCTTGACATTGTCGGGAGATCGGCGCCGCAAATCCGCCGGTCGCCTATCCAAAGTCACCTCGCTGTGGACGGTCGCCAATCGTTTTCCCAAGGCGAGATTGTCCAGATGCTCGCGCAAACGTTCCCCCACCTTGCCTTTGATTTGACCGGCGTGGGCGACGACCTCGTCCAGAGAGCCGTATTGATTCAGCCATTTGGCGGCGGTTTTGGGGCCCACGCCGGGCACGCCTGGAATATTGTCGGAAGTATCCCCCACCAACGCCAGGTAATCGACAATCCTTTCCGGCGGAACGCCGAATTTCTCCCGTACGCCCGCCGCATCCAGCCGGGTTTCGGACATGGTGTTGTCGAGCATGACCCGATCCCCCACCAGCTGAGCCAGATCCTTGTCGCTGGTCGCCACCACCACGTGGTAATCCTCTGCCGTGGCTTGTTTGACCAGAGTGGCGATGACGTCGTCGGCCTCCACCCCGCCCTCGACGATCACCGGGATGCCCATCACTTCGATCAATTCTTGCAAAGGCCCTACCTGAGCTTTCAAATCCTCGGGCATGGGAGGACGGTGGGCCTTATAGGCCTCAAATAAGTCATTGCGAAAAGTTTTGCCCGGCGCATCGAAGATCACCGCGAAATAAGGCGTGGGATAGGTTTCCAGTAGCTTGCGCAGCATATTGGCGACGCCGTAGACCGCCCCGGTGGGCTCGCCCCGGGAATTGCTCAAGGGCGGTAGGGCGTGATAAGCCCGGTAAAGAAAGGAGGAACCATCCACCAAAACGAGCGTTTTATGGTTTTCGTTCATGAATTTATTAAGTCCGATCGAAAAAGCCTATCTTAAAAGATGATACTCGCATCCCTTTACCGCGTTCTGCTATATTTGCCCAATGACACATCCTGCATCGAACCCTGGCTACGTGGACACGCCCGAGGCGCTCGAACGCTTGTGCGACACTTTGGCATCGAGTCCTTGGCTGGCCATCGACACCGAATTTTTGCGCGAATCCACCTATTACCCCCGATTCTGCCTTCTCCAGATCGCCGGCGAAACCGCCTTGGCTTGCGTCGACCCCCTGAAACTCGACGATCTGACCCCGCTTTGGGATCTGATTTACCGCCCCGATAAGCTAAAAGTCTTCCATGCCGGCCGTCAGGACTTGGAGATTTTCTACCATTTGCACGGCCGCTTGCCCGAACCCGTATTCGACACCCAATTGGCCGCCCCCTTGCTGGGTTATCCCGATCAGATCGGCTACGCCCAACTGGTGACCGAAATCCTGGGCGTCCAGCTGGAGAAGGGACACAGCCGCACCGACTGGAGCAAGCGCCCCCTGAGCTCCCGGCAGATCCGCTATGCCGCCGATGACGTCGCTTATCTCGGCCCCTTGTTTCTCAAGCTGCGCAAGCGCCTCACCCAATTGGGACGCTTGGCATGGTTGACAGAGGATTTTCAGACCCTCACCGATCCGACCACCTACGCCAACCCGCCCGAAGAAGCCTGGCGCCGGATCAAAGGCGCACGCAAACTGAAAGGCCGGCCCTTGGCGATCCTCAAGCGCCTGGCGGCCTGGCGCGAAAAGACCGCAGTGGCGGCCAACCGCCCCCGCGGGTGGATCGTGAAGGATGAATCTCTCATTCACATCGCCCGGCTGCGTCCGGAGACGCCCCAAGAATTGGCTCAACTTCGGGGGATCGACGCCAAGTTTGTCAAACGCCACGGCGAAACCCTCTGCCGCTTAGTGGCCGAAACCCGTGCCGCCAGCCAGGATGAAGCTCTGGCGCGTCCGCTGGCGCGAACTGTCGAACAGGAAGTTCTGCTGGATCTGTGCAGCGCCGTGGTCCGCTTGCAAGCGGCCGAACAGGCGATCAATCCCGCCGCCCTGGCCTCGCGTAAAGACTTGGAACGCTTCCTGACCAGCCCCGAAGATTCCAAGCTTTGCCGCGGTTGGCGCCGACAGCTGATCGGTGAGGCGTTGCAGGATTTCCTGGCGGGGAAAAAATGCTTTCAAGTGCAAAAGGGGCAACCTGCTTTGGAGGAAGTACCGCCGTGACCTTTCCCCTTTTGATTCAATCCCTCCTCAAACCTTCGGTTTACGATTACCCCACCGAATCCCTCCAGTGCCTCGAAACCCATATCTCTTGGATCATCCTCACCGGCCCCTACGCTTATAAAATCAAAAAACCGGTGGATTTCGGCTTCCTCGATTTCTCAAATTTAGCCAAGCGGCGCTTCTACTGTCAAGAAGAGCTGCGCCTCAACCGGCGCTTGGCCCCTCAACTCTACCTGGAAGTCCTCCCCGTTACCGGCAGCCCCGATTCACCTCGCTTCGGCAACGATGGCGAACCCTTGGAATACGCCGTCAAAATGCGTCAATTTCCGCAACAGGACTTGTTGGTCGAACGCGCCCAGCGGGGGGAACTGCAAGAAGATCAGATCGCCGCTTTGGCCCAGAGGATCGCCCGTTTCCATCAAACCGCACTCCCGGCAAAATCAGACTCCCCTTACGGCGATCCGGAAACCATCCACGAAGCCGTCCGGGAGAATTTTTCCCAGATCGACCGGACCGATCCGGAAAACCACATGATTCTGACGGAATTGGCCGACTGGACCGAAACCGAATTCGAGCGGGTACGCCCGTTCATGACGACCCGCCAACAAGCGGGCCGAATCCGAGAATGCCATGGCGATCTTCACCTGGGCAATATCGTGCTGTGGGAAGACCGGCCCTTGCCGTTCGATTGCATCGAATTCAATCCGGCCCTCCGTTGGATCGATCCCATCAGCGAAATCGCCTTTACCGTCATGGACCTTTGCGCCCGCGGATTCAAATGCTTGGGATTCCGTTTCCTGAACGACTATCTCAGCCTGACCGGGGATTACGCAGGTCTTCGGCTGCTCCCCTATTACCTGGTCTATCGAGCCATGGTGCGAACCAAAATCGCCTATTTGAACGTCCGGCAGCATCCGGAAGAGGCGGTGCACCAAGACGATTTCAACCACTATTTGAGGCTGGCCCGGATGCTCTGCCGGCGGGAATCGCCCATTCTATGCATCACCCATGGTTTTTCCGGCAGCGGCAAATCTTACCTCGGCCAGCAATTGGCGGCTGAGGCGGGGGCGTTGCACTTGCGTTCGGATGTGGAACGCAAGCGGCTGGCGGGATTGGAACTCGACGCCAGGGCCCAAGCGGACATTGGCGGAGAGATTTACCGAGCGGATTTTACCGATCTCACCTACCGAAAATTAGGGGAACTTGCCCGCACCCTTTTGACCGCCGGCTTTCCGGTCATCGTGGATGCCACTTTTTTGAACCGCACCTACCGCCGGAAATTCAGGGCATTGGCCCGGACATTGGAGGTCCCGTTCCTGATTTTGGATTGTACGGCGCCGGAAGCGACCCTGCACCAACGCATCCGAAAACGCATCGAAACCAGCCGGGATCCTTCCGATGCCGATCTGAAGGTCTTGGCGCATCAGCTGCACCACCACGACCCCCTGGACGAAGCCGAACGAGCCGTCTCCGTCGCTCTCGATACCGGCCAGGAAAATAGCTTGACAACCGCCTTGGCGGCTATCGCCTCCGCCAATTCCTAGCCGCCCTTTCGTCTCCTGAGCTCCCCTCCCAGGTTTTACCAAAGGCGTGCGCTCCCAATGGGCGCAACCCACCCTAGGATTTGAACGAACCGGGATCCAACTGATGCCGATTCAACAAGCGATAAAATTCGGTCCGGTTGCGCTTGGCCAGCTGCGCCGCATGGGTCACGTTGCCGTGGGTGATTTGCATCAGCCGAATCAGATACTCGCGTTCGAAGCGCCGTTTGGCTTCCCGCAAGGGGGGCAGGGTATCGCCGCCGGCATCGCCGCTGAGCGCCTTCTGGACCAAATTTAATGAAATCAACGGCGTATTGGTCAAGGCGATGCATTGTTCCACCACATTGTGCAATTGACGCACATTGCCCGGCCAATCGTAACGCACCAAATACTCGAGAGCCTCGGGCGAGAACCCCTTGACCAGATTGCCGTATGGAATCGCCAACTGTTTGATGAAATGCGCGGCCAGCAGGGGGATATCCTCCGGTCGCTCACGCAGCGGAGGAACCCTCAAGGTCACTACATTGAGGCGGTAATACAGATCTTCGCGGAAATCGCCGGAAGCAACCGCCTGGTCCAAATCCACGTGGCTGGCCGAAATAATCCGAACATCCAC
This sequence comes from Methylohalobius crimeensis 10Ki, assembly GCF_000421465.1. Classification (NCBI taxonomy): domain Bacteria; kingdom Pseudomonadati; phylum Pseudomonadota; class Gammaproteobacteria; order Methylococcales; family Methylothermaceae; genus Methylohalobius; species Methylohalobius crimeensis. The sequence continues at coordinate 676,733 of NZ_ATXB01000001.1, read as the reverse complement.
CGGAAAAGTCTCGGTACTCCCCACCGGCCGCACCGACATTTCCTGGATCGCCCGGAGCAGCTTGACTTGGAAGGACTTGGGCATATCGCCGATCTCGTCCAAAAACAGCGTGCCGCCGTTGGCGGCGCGGAACAAACCTTGATGATCCCTGACCGCTCCGGTGAAGGCGCCCTTTTTGTGGCCGAACAATTCCGACTCGAATAAATGTTCGGGAAGCGCGCTGCAATTGACCGCGATAAACGGCTGATCAAAACGGGGACCCGCTTGATGAATGGCTCTCGCCAAAAGCTCCTTGCCGGTACCACTCTCGCCGTGAATATAAACGCTCGCGCGACCTTGAGCCACCCGCGCTACCTGGTTGAGCAAATCCTCCATCGAAGGGCTCTGGGTATAAATTTTGCCGCGCCAGGTCTGCTCCGACTCTTCATTCCGGGAGGTTTCCGAGCCCAGGCAAATCTCCATCGCCTGGGTGACTTGACGCACCAATTCCTTGTTATCCACCGGCTTGGTTAGAAAACCGAACACCCCTCGCTGGGTGGCATCGACCGCATCGTTGATGGTCCCGTGGGCGGTGAGAATGATGATCGGCAAGGTCGGACGGCGCGCATGAACGGCTTCGAACAGGGCCATGCCGTCCATGTCGTCCATCATCAAATCGGTTACCACCACATGGGGCCGAAACAATTGTAATTGGGCCAATGCGTTCTCCCCGCTGGTCACCGGCTTGACGGCGAGACCGGCCGCACTGAGACGCATGGTCAACAGACGCAAAAAGCTTTGATCGTCGTCAACCACCAAGACTCGGTTACGTGAATCCTGCATTCGTTTAGGGTATCTCCGTTGGGTTCAAACTTTGTTCGATCGCTTTCAATGCTTCCAGCTTCGATTGGGCATCTTGAAGCGATTCATTACATTCGCGGAGGCGTCGCGTGAGATTTTCGTTGATTTGCTTCCATTTCTGATTCAGCTTATGGGCCAGCTCTGCATTATATCGGTCCGCGCTATACAGACGTTCCGAGATGATTGCGTGGTAGCTAAGAAAACGCCGGGTCTGAAGGTCCTGCACTTGGGCTATCCCCGTTTTGAACAAACCGACCGCCTGCTGCAACTCATTCCCTCCGCAATCGGAAACCACCAACAAAGCCAGGGCTAAATGAAGCTGAACCGCCGCATTCGGGCTGATTTCATTGAAACGCTGCAACCATTCACATTCAGCCCGACGTTGAAAAGAGGGAAGTTCGGCGAGATAGGCCGCATATCCCACTAATTCGGGCAAGGTCTGAAGCTCATAATTGGGCTCGTTAAGCATCGATTCCGTCAATGAATGCGGGCCGGTGCCTGTGTTGGGTCGAACGGGATGCTGGGCGGCACATCCCGGCAAAAGACTCAAGGCGATACACAATAATCCCACCCGCAACAAGGGGTACTTATCCAAGCCGATCTCCATTCAATGGAATGACCACCCGAAAACAGGTCCCGGTGCCCGTGGGAGGATCCAAAATCTCCACTTGACCGTGGTGCATGACCGCACACTCGTTCACGATCGTCAACCCCAAGCCGGTTCCTTCGATGCCCAATTTGCGTCCGGTGGCCCCTTGATACAAGGCATCGAAAACCCGCTTACGCTCTTCCGAGGGAATCCCGGGGCCCTCATCGCCAACCTCGAAATACATCATTCCCTCTTTTTGGAATAAGGCAACTTTAATCTTGCTTCCGCGAGGTGAATATTTGACCGCATTGGATAACAAATTATCAACCATGGAGCGCAACAAATCGGCAAACCCGTTCAACTTCACCGACGCCAGGCGGCTTTCCAGGCGAATCTCGTTGGCTCGTAAGCGGACGCGATAATCATCGATGACCTCTTCCACCAAGGACTTCATATCGATTTTCTGAGGACGAATTATTTCCTCCAAGCGCTGAAGCTGGCTATAGCGGATCAAATCCTCGATCATGCGATAGAGTTTGCCGGCGTTATCGGAGAGAATTTGGACGATCTCCGCCTGCTCCGAGGTCAATTCCCCGACTACTTGATCGTCCAGCAATTCGATTCCTTCATGGATATTGGCCAAGGGGGTCTTTAATTCGTGGGAGATATTGCGCATAAAACGCTGCTTTTCCGCCTCCAACATCCGCAGGCGAGTCCGCAGCCAATCCAACCGCCTCCCGAGCGCTTCCAGGTCGCGCGGTCCCTGCACGCTGATCGGCTGCTCGAAGTCCCGGTCCCCCAGATTGCGGATGGCGCCATCCAATTGGCGAATGGGACGAATGATGAGGAAGCTGAAAAATACCAGCAACAATACGGCCACGGGCAGCAAGATCCGCAAATGCCGAATCGTCTGTTGGCGGGATTGTTGAGACTGTTTTTCCAGGGCCTCCAAATTCATCCCCACCGCTTGAATGCTCAGCTGCCAGATTTGATTGGCCAACTGCCGGAGATAGGGAAACTGATCCGCGGCGGCCATTTTTATCGGCATCTCGAGGCGCGGATCCAATAAGGTGGTGTACAAGTCGAATTCATAGCCTTCCAATTTGGCCAATAGACGGTTCAAATCATTTTCCTGCACCATTTCCCGAAGCCCCCGAAGCTCGGCTACGAAGTTTTCTCGGGAAGCACGATAACGGTCGAACAAAGCTTCATCGGATAGCACCAGGTATTGTTTGGCGCTGCGCTCCATCGCCACCAAATGCTCCAGCAACACCCGACTGCCATGGGTCGAGCGAACCGATCGATACACCGCTGCTTGGCTGTAACCGGTGAGTTTTTCCAAAGAGTATAGAGCCGACCCCAGCGCCAACAGCAAGGGTAGCAGGACCAGGACAAAACTCACCAGGAGCAGGGTGAATAGGGAAGGAAATCGGTAACGCTTCACGACAACGGAAATGCCAGGACATCGGTGAGGGCCGTCAGACCGAGCGCCAACATCAAAACCCGGTCGACCCCCATAGCCACCCCCGAACAGTCCGGCAAGCCCGACTCCAGTGCGGCGAGCAAATCATCGTCCAGCGGCGGCAAAGACAAACCGGTGCGGCGACGGCGGGACAGATCCGCCTCGAAACGGCTACGCTGCTCCACCGGATCGGTCAACTCTCGGTACCCGTTGGCAAGCTCGATGCCATCCACGAACACCTCGAACCGCTCCGCCACTCGAGGATTTTCGGATTTCAATCGGGCCAGCGCCGCCAAAGGCGCCGGATAGTCGTGGACGAACACCAATGTTCTCCGAGGCAAGCGCGGCTGGATCACATGGGAAAAGAGAAAATCGAGCCACAGAGTGCGATCCTCCCCGCATAACGAAGCCGCTTCCGGAAAACCCAAGGCTTCCGCGCGGCGCTCAAATCGAACCAACGGGGCTTCCCAGGAGACGCCGATATGCGCTTCAAATAACGCTCCATAGGCATGATACTGCCGCCCCCCGATCGCATCGCCCAGCAACTCATCCAGCAAACCAGCGACTTCCTCCATCAGGCGAGGCAAATCGAAGCCGACCCGATACCACTCCAGCAGGGTAAATTCGGGATTGTGCCAACGTCCCGCTTCGCCGCGACGAAATGCTTTGCAGATCTGATAGATGGAACCGGATCCCGCCGCCACTAGGCGCTTCATGGCGAATTCGGGCGAGGTCTGCAGATACAAACCGCCAGTGTCCGTCGCAATGCTCGCCAAATGCGGGTCCAGCGCCGTGGTAAACCAAAGCTGAGGGGTTTCCACCTCCAGCACGCCGGCCCGCCGGAAGAACGCACGAATCTCATCCAACATGGCGGCCCGCCGATGGAGTGCCCGCCAGTCGCAGCCGGGACGCCAAGCGGCCTTATTTTCCAACGCGGGAGACGTAGTCACCGGTGCGCGTGTCGATTTTGAGGATTTCATCCGTCTGGATGAACAACGGCACCCGGACCACGGCGCCGGTTTCCAGGGTTGCCGGCTTATTGCCTCCGCCGGAGGTATCCCCCCGCAGACCGGGATCGGTTTCCACCACTTGCAGCTCTACGAAGTTGGGCGGCGTGACCGAAATCGGGGCGCCGTTCCAGAGGGTGACGGTACAAAGGGCCTGCTCCTTGAGCCATTGCTTGGCGTCCGCCACCGCTTTGCCGTCTGCGGCGACTTGTTCGAACGAATTGGGATCCATGAAATACCAAAATTCGCCGTCGTTGTAGAGATATTGCATTTCGGTTTCAACGACATCCGCCGCCTCGAGGCTCTCGCCGGATTTAAAGGTTTTCTCCAGCACTCTACCGGTGATTAGATTGCGCAGCTTGACGCGGTTGAATGCTTGGCCCTTCCCGGGTTTGACGAATTCGTTTTCGATGATCGAACAGGGATCGCCATCCAGTAGCACTTTTAACCCTGCTTTGAATTCATTGGTACTATACGTCGCCATGTGGAACACATCCTTTTTCGAAGTTTAGAAAGACAGTGAATCCCATTATACCGCAAGCCCCCCCCCTCTCCGCTTGGCAACGGGAATTGGCGGAAGGGTTCCGTTCACCCGCCGAATTGCTCGACTTCCTCGAACTGCCCCGGCACGCGTTCGACGCGGAGGCGGCGGCCGCTTTCCCTTTCCGCGTCCCGCGAGAGTTCGCGGCGCGCATGCATCCCGGCGATCCCGACGACCCTTTATTGCGCCAAGTCCTGCCTTGCGCCGAAGAAACCCATCACACGCCCGGATTCGTCAGCGATCCGGTCGGCGACAACCAAGCCAAGTCGGCACCGGGTGTCCTGCACAAATATCATGGCCGGCTGCTTCTCGTTACCACGGGCGCCTGTGCCATTCACTGCCGCTATTGTTTCCGGCGCGAATTCCCTTACCAGAACGATCAACTCACGCCCAGCCGCTGGCAACCGGCGCTGCAATACATCCGCAACCAACCTGCGGTCACCGAGATTATCCTGAGCGGGGGCGATCCTTTGATGCTGAGCAATGCCCGTTTGGCCCAATTGATCGAAGCTTTGGCCGCTATTCCCCACCTGCGTCGAATTCGCCTTCACAGCCGCTTGCCGATCGTCCTGCCCAGCAGGATAGAGCCGCAATTGTTGGAAGTTTTAACCGGATCTCGTCTGGATTGCGTAATGGTCGTCCACGCCAATCATCCCAACGAAATCGACGACCGGGTGGCGCAACACATTCACCAGCTCCGCCGCCGTCTCATCCCCGTGTTCAACCAAAGCACCTTGCTGCGGGGAATCAACGATGACATAGAATCTTTGGTTGCCCTGCAAGAGGCCCTGTTCGAAGCCGGCATCCTACCTTATTATTTACATTTGCTCGACCGCGCTCGCGGCACGGCGCATTTTGAAGTCCCCGAAACAACGGCCAAATCCCTCCACGAACAGCTGCGACGCCGCCTGCCCGGTTACCTTGTCCCGCGCCTAGTCTTCGAACAAGCGGGCGCCCCCTATAAAATATACTTATAAATCATATAACTACAAAAAAAACCGAATCTCATTCGACGATAGGTATTGAATTTTTTATCCAGCTTGGTTATAAAAAGCTTGTGCGCTAAGCACTAATAAGTATCGAAACATATATGTAACGAGGAGGAAAACATGAAAAAGACACTCGGAATCATGGCGGTCCTTATCGCTACCTTGAGCATGGTCGGTTGCGGCAACTCTCCCGACGGTGACAGGCAGCGGCTCTCCAGCACCACCGTTGCCCCTAAGATTTTGGGTTAACACCGGATCTGAACGCCCAAATATAATAAAAATTAGGCTTTTCGATTCCTTCCCAACCCGGGTTCTGCCCGGGTTTTTTCATGTCCATCAGACACAACCCGCCCCGGTCCCTTTATAATGGTGCCGTTTTCGTATCAAAGACGAGGGATCTCCATCATTGAATGCCGGCCATTTCATCGAACGCCTTGAGCAGATCGCACGCTCGGCAAACGCTTCATCGCTCTCTCGGGGTCTTAAAGGTCTGGAGAAAGAGAGCCTACGGATTACCACCGACGGTCGCATCGCTCAGAGCCCGCACCCCAAGTCTCTGGGCTCTGCCCTGACGCACCCCCACATCACCACCGACTATTCCGAAGCGTTACTGGAACTCATTACCCCGCCCGAAGCCGAAAGCCGGTCGACCTTGGATTTTTTGGACGCCATCCATCGTTTCGTCCATCAGCGATTGGCCTCGAATGAAATCGCCCTTGCCACGAGCATGCCCTGCGGCTTCGAGCACGATGACGATATCCCCATCGCCCGCTATGGCACGTCCAACATCGGCCGCATGAAATACGTCTACCGGATGGGGCTGGCTTATCGTTACGGCCGCGCCATGCAAGCGATTGCGGGCCTCCACTTCAACTACTCCCTGCCTGAAGGCTTATGGCCCATTTTGCAGGAAGCATGGGAAGATACCCGCCCCTTGCGAAGCTTTCAGTCCGACACCTACTTTTCCTTGATCCGCAACTTGCAACGCTACGGCTGGTTGCTACTCTATTTGTTCGGTGCCTCTCCCGCGGTATGCAAAGCTTTTTTGGCTTGTCGAGGGGAAGTGCCGCCGGAATTCGTCGAATTGAGCCCGAACACCTATTGCCTCCCTTACGCTACGTCGCTCCGAATGAGCGACATCGGTTACAAAAACCAAACCCAATCCAACCTTTACATATCTTGCAATAACCTCGAGGAATACGTTGCAAGCCTCTGTCACGCGGTCGAGACCCCCCACCCCCCTTATCAGGCCATTGGCGTCAAGGTCGGCAATGAATACCGCCAGCTCAACGCCAATATCCTTCA